>CAYNYI010000012.1:0-37436 GCA_964401455.1 uncultured Fibrobacterota bacterium | reverse complement strand
AAACGGTACGGCCCGTTTCTTGAATTCTTTTAGTATCTCCTCTTTGTTCAGGGAATAGTCTTCTGTTCTGAGAAAATCCAGAGAAAAGAGCGCACAGGCAAGATTAACCAGCTGATGTGACCCAGCCGCCCCCACGCTTATACACCCTCTAAAATATTCCGGCGCTTTAAAAAAAGCGGAAACCGAGGTAGGAGTGTATTCCGGGCTTCTGAAAGAACCATTGCCGGCAGTTTTGAAATCCGAACCAAGAAGACGTGCGCGTTTTCTGAAAATTTCCAGAACTTCCGGAGGATTTGAGTCCGCCGCAATAACAGGAATACCTTTTTTAATTATACCTGCTTTTTCCGATGCTATTTTTTCAAGCGAATTACCCAAAAATTCGGTATGATCAAATGAAACCCGCGTTATAACGGAAATTAGAGGCGTGAGTATATTTGTGGAATCCCATCGTCCCCCCATTCCTGTTTCACAAACAACGACCTCGGCTTTTTTAGTCCTGAACCAACAAAAACACATTATCGTAGTAAACTCAAAAAATGTAAGCCCGCTTTCAAAGGCATATCCAAGATGTTCGCTGCAAAAATCTTCAATGAACGCAAGCTCAATATTTTCACCGTTATATTCCGCCCTTTCTCTAAAATCAAAAACATGAGGAGAAGTATAAATTCCTGCTTTAATACCGCTGGCACGCAGGGCACGATAAATCATGAGAGCCGTACTTCCTTTTCCGTTCGTACCGGCTATATGCACGCTCGAAAATGAGTTTTCCGGATTACCGTTGCGATTTGAAAAAGCAACAGTACCGTCAAGACCGGATTTAATCCTGCCCGGATTCAGTGAATAAAGAGTTTTGAAAATTTTATCCGGCCTCATAGATAAAATATAAGATATGAAGAATCCGTAAAAGAAGAGAATTGCGATTTATTAAGATTTTCTGTTCAAATATACCGCTGAATGAGCCTCAAGAATTTCATTATGAATACGTATTATCCCGCATATAATCAGACTGAAAAAAGATGGTAAATGCTTTTTATTTTTTTCAATACCCTCCCCTCCCCCAAAAAAAATAATCCGGCGGAAAAAACGGCCCTCCGCCGGCTACAGACACCGGGAACGAATTCAAGGATTATAATCCTTCCGTTTGTTTTCGTACCGCAACTATTGTACCATAAAAAGCATAGAAAAATATGCATTAAGAAAATCGTAACGACAAATATGTCATAAAACGATTTCTGAAACAAAAAAGCATGAAAAAAATGTCATTTAGAATAAACTGCTTTTAATGTATGAGTCTCATTTCCTCTGCTGACTCTGAAAAGATAGACACCTCCCGGAAGACTAGAAGCATCAAAAATGTATTTACCCTTATCGCCTTTCAGTTCAACAGGACCGGCAATAAGCATACCGCGTGCGTTAAAAACTCTGACTTTTGCAGAAGCCGCTCTATCGAAGTAGTCCAGCCTGATCTCAGGATTAAAGGGATTTGGAGAAAGGGCAATACAGGCAGCCAGGGACTCGTTAGCTTTTTTTGGAGTACTCCCGGCTTTTGTATTAAGAGTATTAAGCGGCGCTTTTATAGAAAGCGAATCCAGCGAGATTTTAGTTTTGGCATAACCCTTTCCATACTCGGAGTCAAAGCCCTTGACTGTTACGGTAAAAAAATTAAGACCTGAAAATTCACTCTTATCAAAGTAATCGGAACGGAAAACGATAACAGAATCACTTTTACTCCGGAGCACTGTTCTTATACTATCTTCCGAGGAATCTAATGAAATGCTGATATTATAGACTGAATTCCTTGAATATCCTGAATCGATCGGTAAAGCTTCACTAAAAGAAGTCTGAGGAGAATAGTGGCCAACGCCGAAAATATCTTCATCAAATGTCGCGCCCAGCCTTACCAGGATGCTGTTTGCCAAACCCCAATCGGAAGAAGAAAGAAAACTTTCATCTGTAAGACCTATGAAAACAGAGGAAAACGGATCGCATCTATGTAAAACTATTCTTGCATAAAGCTCAAAACGGGGGGTTGTAAGAAGATAAAGACCCTTATCCAGCAGATTAAGAGCCATATAGGATGTGTCGCCTACAACAGATGAGAAATTCCAAGCTCCATCCGCCAGAGTGTCTCCTTCAAATTTCACAACACCATCAATATGGTAAATGCTGTCGGTGTTATTGGTAATGAAAACATCGGAAGCCGATTTTAGCCCGGAGGAGAATTCGTGAGACTCATAGGCAAATGAATAGCAAAAAATTAAAAAAACAATTATACAAATTTTCATGGTCATTTCCTCATTCAATTAACGCGGGCTCCGATACCGCACGATTCTTTTGTATAGTTATTGAGTATGGACTCAAGAAAGAGCTTAAAATATCGCCTTTCTGTGTCTGTTTTAATTCCGGTTTCATAAGAATCCCTGCTGAAATCAGAAAATTCGGTAAATATTATTTTCTGATTATCCTGATAATAACTGAAGTTCCTGTCCACGGGAATAGTGTCCATAACAATGTGATAAAAATACTTTTCCTTATAAAACCGTGACGAATCCAGGGGAAGCCATTCAACCGCATAACAATTTGATTCAAGTTCCGTATTATAATAAGTGTATATTTCAATTCCGGAACTGTAACATGTCGTATCTATTGGAAGACGCTCAATTGGAAGCAGAGCAACTGAAAGCTCTTTTTTTTCATCTTTTTCAATTTTAAACTCTGAAAGCCCCCAGTATTTCCTTGACAGGTCTTCGAACAGCTCCACACGTATATTCTTCTGCCCGGCAGAGATATTATAAAAGCTTCCGGTAATATTCTCCGGACCGATCTCGAGATCAATCTCGGAACTTACGGAGGTACCGGAGAGTTTTTCTTCAAGCAGTGCCTTTCCGGAAGTTATTTCCCCCGTCGCCGGCTTTTTCATTCTTATATGTATATCCGCTGTTAAAGGCGGTTCCTGCGGGTTCTGGCAGCATATAAAGACCGCTACCGGAAGCAGAGCAACAAGCCTTTTAATCATATTTCCAGACCTCCATATTATTCAGAATTAGGTCAAAAGCACTTCCTTTACCTCCGATTGTCAGATAATCCATTTTTATATTTCCTGCAAGGCCGAGAGTATCTCCCGGGTTATCAAACATTCCCGGCAATAATATTAATGTATTACTATTTTTCCAGATTTCAAAAAATATCCAGTTCTCATAGAACACATTGTTGGGCATTCTAATACCCTCGCTTGTATCTCCCTGCGAGACAAGCCTTATTGAAACGCTGTCATAATGGACATATCCTGTGTCATATCCAATAGTTATTCCGGTAAAGGACTCTTGCGTACTTCCCTGCAGAGTATCCTCGGAAGAAATATAACCTGTCCAGAATTCCGCGGGTTTTTTCCAATTCTGAACTTTTACACTAAAGCTCATATAATAACCCAGATCCGGATTAAACCCGACCGGCTTTGATACAAACTGTCTCGAACTATTGAAGTTAAAAGTAAGATAGTACTCACCGCCTGAAATAAAACGGGAATTGGTCCTGAAAAAATCTTTGTAGAGAAAACCATTTTCGTCGTTAGACCTAAGAACCTGCAAAGGACTGAATGATTTTATTTCGATAGTCGCTTCGGGGGCGCTGGGAGAAATTTCCTCAAATTTTACGCATCCGTATGTTGTTATTAAAAATGCAACAGCAAGAATAATCTTCATTCTTGGAATTCCGGACTATTGTTCAAGATAACGGTAAACCGTCCGCACATCAATTCCTAACTCGGAGGCCGTCTTTTTCTTATCGCCATCGTTAAGCATGAGTAGCCGTTCTATATAGTTCCGACAAAAATTGTCGCGTGCCTTATCAAGCGGTATTATTTCACCTTCCTTGGAAAATTCCATGTTGGAACAGGAAACTTCTCCTGATTCAGCCATCGTGGCAGCCCGAACAACTCTGTTTCGAAGCTCACGGACATTACCCGGCCAGCCGTATTCAAGAATAGCTCTTTCTGCGTCCCTGGTAAAAATCAGATTCCTGTTGTTCTCACTACAGAATGTTCTTAGCATATGACGGGCTATTATAACAGAATCATTCCCCCGTTCTCTGAGAGGAGGGATACTCATTTCTATGCCGCTTAGTCTGTAATAAAGATCTTCCCGAATACAACCTTCCTCTACTTTGCGGTTGGTTGCCGCAATAACCCGAACATTTATTTTTCTTGGAACAGGATCGCCCACCGCTTCTATTTCCCCATTCTCAAGTACCCGTAGAATCTTTGTCTGAGCCAACGGAGGCATATCTCCTATTTCATCCAAAAATACAGTCCCGCCATCGGCAGCCTCAAATTTACCGGTTTTATCATATACAGCACCCGTAAATGAACCTTTCTTATGACCGAAAAGTTCAGACTCCAGAAGGTTTTCCGGTATTGCCGAACAGTTCACCGTAATAAAGGGCATCTTTGCTCTTTTACTCCTCTCATGTATTTCACCGGCGAGTAATTCTTTTCCCGTACCTGTCTCGCCCAGAATCAAAACAGAAATTTCACTCGGAGCTATTTTCGTTACCGTTTTCATTATTGCCCGCATCTTAGGATCTTCATAAACAATTCTTCCGCTTTTAAGCATAAGTTGTTCATTACGGGCTCTGAGATCCTGAATGAAAAACAGGTTTCTGATAATGAGCCCCGCCTGTGAAGCGAAAACGGTGAGAACACGAAGATCATCTCCATTAAAAGCTGCGGAAGCCTTTGAACTCGCCAGATACATAACTCCAAGAAGTTCATTTTTACACATTATGGGGACACCTATGAAAGAACGTATTTTAAGATTAACTATGCTGTAAGTGACATTGAATTCCTTATTATTAAAAGCATCGGTGATTACAACCCCCTCTTTACTTTCAGCAACTTTGTTAACAATTTCATTGCTTATGCGATGGCAGTCCTCAAAATCGGTTTCATTAAAATTCAGACAGTTATTTATCCTGAATTCATCATTCTCGGATTTTATTACAATAAATCCTTTTTCCGCATTTATCAACTTAAACGACGATGTAATCAGCTTATCAAGAAGGGAATTAAAATCCGTTTCCTGCATCAGGCTGCTGCTGAAAATGTGCATCTCGTCAAGAAAGCGTCCAATTTCTCTGAAGCCTGCTTCACCTTTTTCCATCGGATAAGAAAAATGAGTGAATTTGAAGCTTTGCCCTGATATTTTCAAAACATCACCCTCTTTAAGACGCGCCTTTTTTGTTTTGCGGCCGTTTATAGAGAAAGTCTTTAAATCACCGGCAGGCTCGGCTGAAAAATTTTCTTTTATAAAATGAATCAGACAGACGGTTCCATCGACATTATCAATAGCTATATCATTTCCTGAACCGCCGAGAGAAGTTAAGCGGTTTAGAAAAAAAACATCCCCTTTCTCTATATCAATGAGTGATGCCATATCATCTCCTGTTCAATATTGCTGCGTCCAAAAAACTGATAAGACCGGTACCTACAAAACCACCGTAAAAAGAGAGAATCTGAATCCTGTAAAGCCCTAAAGCCCGGTCCGGATCATCATATGTTCCCTCGGAATTTTCCATTTCCTTTCTGCGGAAATAAGTGTAAATATTTGCGGACAACGAAACGACCCCCAGCCCGAAATAAACAGTTCCTCTCGCAAATTTGTTTTCAGAAAAGTGTCCGATGCCAAAAGGCAGCAGGGTGGTTATAGACGTGCTGCGGACAGAAGGAGCGTGTTTTTTCCCGTATTCGGCTTTTGTGCTGTTATAGAGTTCGATTATTTCCGGCGGCACCCTTACAGGATCGAGATTTTTTTCAGAATTAATCTTTAAAATTCGCCGGAAATAAGCCTTAGACGAATCATAATCATCCTGTATAAAGCTTACAATACCTCCGAGTTCAAAAGCCTTAACAGAGTCTCTGCCTGTTTTCAGTTCACCGGAAAGTATTTTTTTTCTGACGCAATTTATTGCGTTATCAAATTGTCTTTCAAAATAAAATGCCCGGCAATCGGCCAAGACCATGTCTTCATTCGAGACATCATCCGCCGCAACGGTAAGAATAGAGGAATATACCGCAATAAGAAAAAACTTAAAAAGCGGTATCTCTCGACCGAGACTTAAAAAGATCGTATTTTCGTACAATTACAGAGTCCGCCTTTATTAAAACAGTATCGGAATACTCTAGGGCACCGGGCGGGTTTCTAAGAACTACTGCATGCCGTCCTGCCGGCAGAATCAATTCCCCGAGCATAGGAGTTTTACCCATATACTTATTATCAATATATATTTTTGTCCAGGGAGAAGTGAAGAACTTAAAAGTACCATAACCTTTTATGGTTTTGTCTGCGGAGTCCGGCGTCCGTTCATTAACGACCGTAGCTTTTCGGCTAACCGTATTCCCGGAATTTGATTCCGATGTTGGCTTCGTAACGGATTCATTATCCTGTCTGTTCCGGTTTTCTGTTTTTACGGTATCAGGCGACGGAGCATTACGGCTTTTTCCTTCTTTTTTAATTACATGACCGATGCTTTCCTTCTCGTTACCCTGAAATCCGGTCTGAATCGGAATTTCCGCACCGTCCTTTTTTAATGACGGAGAATATCCAAGATAGATCGCAAAAATTAGGAGCAGGACGCCACTAATAATCCAGAGCCCTTTTCTGTTATCTTTGCTTTTTATCCTCTTCAAAAAATTAAGGGCCTTTTTATCTTCAGGTTTTAAAACCAGTATTTTTTTTACAGCAGATATGCTTAGCGGATCTTTTACAGGATCTTTTACAGAATCAAGGTAAAGGTATAAGCCCTTAATTATTTTCGTATCGAATTCCTCACTATACTTCTCCGGGTAACTCATAAAAGACCGCAGCTCAACCTCGGATTTCCTGAGGGCATAACAGCTAATCAAAGAATCTATTCTTTTTAGAAGTACGTTTAGTCCGCTTATCCTGCTTTTAACATCTGTCTGAAGGCAGCTTTTTATTATATCTGATGTTTCTGCACAAATCCGTTCTGAGAGATGTCCCGGGCTTTGATAACGCCCTTCTACAATATTTCTGATTATTCTAATGGTGTTTCTATCGTCGAATGGAGGCTTCCCAAAAATCATGTAATACAAAAGAGCGCCGACAGAAAAAATATCAGAAGCCGGTCTTATTGTTTTACCCTCAATCTGCTCCGGAGACATATAATTAGGAGAACCCATTATCGCTCCGGTATGGGTCATATTCTCAGATCCGGTTACACGCGCAACACCGAAGTCAGTCAGTTTAACTTCTCCCCCGGAAGTTATCATTATATTTTCAGGTTTAATATCCCTGTGAACAATATCAAGTTCATGAGCGCTCTGGAGAGCTATGCATACCTGTTTCACAATAAGAAGAGCAAGCTCAGGAGGAAAAAATTTTCTGTATCTTTGAAAAAACCCGCTCAAGTTTTCTCCGTCAATATATTCAAATATTATGTATGAAACCTCTTCTCGGACTGCGAAGTCGTAAATTTTTACAATATTGTCATTATTGATTGAAGCAATGGCTTTGGCTTCGCGCCGGAAACGCTCTATGCTTTCTTTATCAGCCATAAGGTGAGGATGAAGAATTTTTACCGCGGCTTCCCTGTCCATTTCAGTATGCCTGCCCAGATAGACTGAAGCACTGGAACCGGAACCTATTTTTTCTTTAATCAGATAATTTCCGACCTTTTTCCCGATGAAATGGTCCATAAATAAGTTCCGCTTTAAAACCACAGGACACACCCCGTTGCAAGGTGTGTCCTGAATTAGTATGGATTATTTAAATCCGGCTTAGTATCGGTAATGTTCGGGCTTATACGGTCCTTTAACCGGAACACCAATATATTCGGCCTGTTCCCTGGTGAGTTTTGTCAGCTTTACTCCAAGCTTCCGAAGATGCAGTCTTGCTACTTCCTCATCCAGCTTTTTGCTCAATCTATATACCTGATTCTCATATTTTCCTTTGTTTTTATGAAGATCAAGCTGGGCAAGAGTCTGATTGGCAAATGAATTGGACATCACAAAAGAGGGATGCCCGGTAGCACAGCCCAGATTAACAAGTCTTCCTTCGGCAAGAATGAAAATAGAACGTCCGTTTTTAAAGTAATACTGATCAACCTGGGGCTTGACATTAACTTTTTTAACGCCCTTCATCTTATCAAGTTTCTCGACCTGTATTTCGTTATCAAAGTGACCGATATTACATACTATTGCCTGATCCTTCATCTTTACCATATGAGCCGCCTTAATGACATCTTTATTCCCGGTAGTAGTAACAAAAATGTCCGCTTCCTTAAGCGCTTCTTCTAGGGTAGTAACCTCATAGCCTGCCATAGATGCCTGAAGTGCGCATATAGGGTCTATCTCCGTGACAATAACCCTGGCTCCGAAATTACGCAGAGACTGAGCAGATCCTTTTCCGACATCCCCGAATCCGCAGACGCAAACCGTCTTGCCCGCAACCATTACGTCGGTTGCTCTTTTTATGCCGTCTACAAGTGATTCGCGGCATCCATAAAGATTATCAAATTTTGATTTTGTTACCGAATCATTTACGTTTATGGCCGGAACAAGCAGCTCATTTTTCTCTGCAAGCTGATAAAGCCTGTGTACACCGGTTGTAGTTTCCTCCGAGACTCCGTACCACTCATCGGCGACCTGATGCCATCGTTTCCGGCTCTTCCGCAATTCTTTATTAAGAACTTTTTTTAAAGCAACCGCATCGCCGCTGTCACTAAAAGTCTTAAGATATCCACGGTCTTTTTCCGCTCTGCAACCGGCATGTATCATGAGGGTGGCGTCGCCGCCGTCATCAACTATCATATTCGGCCCCTTGCCATCCGGCCATGTTAGAGCCTTTAATGTACAGTCCCAATATTCATCCAGAGTTTCGCCTTTCCAGGCAAAAACAGGAATTCCGGCTTTAGCAATCGCCGCCGCCGCATGGTCCTGCGTAGAAAAGATATTGCAACTTGCCCACCTTACGTCGGCGCCAAGTGCCTGCAGAGTTTCAATGAGAACGGCCGTCTGTATTGTCATATGCAGAGAACCGGTAATTCTTACTCCCTTAAGCGGTTTTTTTGAAGCGTGCTTTTCTCGCACAGCCATAAGCCCCGGCATTTCCTCCTGAGCTATTTCTATTTCTTTTCTACCCCAGGGAGCGAGTTTGATATCTGCAATCTTATAATCGTTTTTCTTTGCGGAAGCCATTAAAATTCCTTTCCTCTTTCTTTGTTTTAGAAATAATTCTCAAGTAATATACTAATGTTCGATCTTCTTACACAAACCAAAAAGTCTTATTATATTCTGCGTACCTTCTTGACACCTCTGATGCGGCGGACTTTTTCAATAACATTAAAAAGCTGCGCCAGGTAGTCGACATGGAGAAGAAATTCATAATCCGCAGATTCACCGCCTTTATTCACATTCACGTTGGCATTTAGAATAGAGACCTGGCATTTCGAAATTGCACGAGCGACCCTGGAAAGCATAAAAATTTTATTCTCGGAAACAATCTTAATTTTCGTCCGGAATTTTTGTTTTATACTTCTTGACCAACCGGCATTTTCCATATAAGCTCCTTCAGAAATATATCTGAGAGCCAACCGGCAGTTCTTACGATGGACAATCGTTCTGGTTTCACCGCGGAAAGCTATTATTTCATCACCGGGTACCGGCATACAGCATCTCGCCAATTTAAATTTGCCGGGTCTGCCATCCTCAATAAAAATTACATAAGAACTGTCCTCTTTCTTTTTTGAGAATATTTTACTGAGTATATTTGTTTTACCGCCCTCGGTTATCCTTTTTTCGGGAAAAAGGATCTTGATAATTTTTACAGAAGGGATACCGCCGTTTCCAACAGCGTGAAAAAGCTCTTCCTTAGACTGATAATTGAATTCGGAGAGAGCCGGTGAAAAATCCAGATTCTCGGGGGTCTCTATTCCGTAATTAGCGGAAACCTCTGAGAAGATTTTCCTGCCGATTTCAATTATGCGCTTCTCCCCCTCATTTTTCAGCCAGTGTTTTACAGCTGTTTTGGCTTTTGTTGTTCTCACAATGCCGAGACTGGAAGCCGTATGACGGGCGGAATTACTTTTAATAACCTCAACCGTCGAGCCGCTCTGAAGGACAAAGTCCGGACCGGTTACTTTTGTTTCGTTTATACGGGCACCTATACATTGGTGCCCAAGACCGGTATGGACTTCGAAAGCAAAATCCAGTACAGTGGACCCCTTGGGAAGCTGTATAAGGTCTCCCTTGGGAGTGAAAACAAAAATTTCTGACTGAAAAAGATCCGTTCTGAAAAACTCCATAAACTCTGACGGATTATTAAGACCTTTCTGCCATTCCACGACCTTTCTAAGCCAGGACATTTCCTGCTCATCTAACGACCGCGAGCTATTCCCCTGCTTGTATATCCAGTGCGCGGCAATTCCCCTTTCCGCTATTCGGTCCATTTCTCCCGTACGAATCTGGACTTCAAACATCCTTCCTTCGGGCCCAATGACGGTGGTATGAATAGACTGATACATATTTATTTTCGGCGTTGCGATATAGTCCTTAAAACGAGCCGTAACCGGGAACCACATATTATGGACAATACCCATGGCCATATAACAATTTAAATAATTATCGACAATAACCCTGACCCCGAGATGATCATGAATATCGTAAAAATCCTTATTTTTCGAAACCATTTTCTGGTATATTCCATACAAATGTTTTGAGCGCCCGGTAACAGACGCCCCTATCCCGGCCTCTCTCAGTTTTTCACTAAGCGGATCCGTGAATCCGGCTATGATCTTCTCGCGCTCTTCCCATTCATAATTAAGCTGAGAAACAATTTTGAGATGCATTTCAGGATTGAGATGTTTAAAAGCAAGGTCTTCGAGTTCACTTTTAATCCTGTGCATACCGAAACGGTGCGCAAGAGGCGCATAGATATCAAGTGTTTCAGCCGCGATATTTCTAATCTTTTCAGGAGGCATATAGCCCAGCGTACGTAAATTATGAAGGCGATCGGCAAACTTTATAATCAAAACTCGCATGTCTTTTGCCATAGAAAGGAGCATTCGCCGGTAATTCTCGGCCTGCCTTGCTTTGAAACCACACAAAGATATATCATCTATTTTTGTGAGACCGTATATAAGATCTCCTATCTCATTGCCGAACTCATGACGGATTTCATCAAGACCATGTTCGGTATCCTCAACAACATCATGTAAAAGAGCCGCGGCAATTGAAACCGTGTCCATGTTCTGTTCAGCGGTAATGAGAGACACTTCAAGGGGATGTGAAAAGAAAGGTTTCCCGGATTTGCGGAATTGATTCAAATGAGCCGCATAACTGAAATCAAAAGCCCTGCCCAGTATAGCGGTATCAATGCTTTCCGACAATTCAGAAAGTCTTTTTAGATATATTTCTTTGGAATAGATCTTTAAAAATTTATCTTCTGCCTGCAATTTTAGAACAACTACTCCTAGCTTTCCTTGGCCTTTTTAAGTGCGTTGATCTTAACATCAGCCTCGTTAATCAGATAAGACAGCTGCGTTGTTTTTTCATTAGCCATCCTTACAAGCTCATCTTCTTTATTGAGATTATTGATTCCGGCCTTAACATCTTCGAGAAGAATGCTGAGCTTATTTATTTGTTTTTCCGCGTGCTTTATTTCCTTCTCTTTCTCGGTGATCATCTCCATTTTCTTATCTATTTTGTCAAGAGAAGAAAAAATATTCATTACTTTATCGTTGATCTTCTGAACTTCTTCATCCTTATTCTGAATTGTCTGAATATCATCCTTTACGCTGGCCTTCAAATTATTAAGCGTACCGAATTCCTTCTTAACTTCCTCAAGCTCTTTGCGGCCTTCCATTATTCCGGCAATTTTCTTTTCAAGATCTCCGGTAGAAAGCTTAAAACCCTCGAGTTTGTTGTCAATGTTTTCTATGGTCGCCCGTTTTTGTTTCAGATTTTCAATCTTGGTATCAAGCTGTTCTATCAGGAGAAAAGACTTTTTGAGTTTATTATCAGAGTCGTCAATGGCTCCCTTACTCTTCTCAATACTTTCAAGCTTAATGTTAATTTCATCGACAAATCCTTTAAACTTTTCGCGAGTCGACTGTATCTCTGTGTTCAGAAAATCGTTTTCTCCTCTGAATTGTTCTATGTTCTTTTCGTGAGAATCAAGCATATTCTGAAGATCGTCACCCAGCTTCTGAAGCTTAGTCTCTTCCTCAATAAGTTTCTTTTCTTCCAGAGCCAAATTTTTAATTTTCTCATCCATATCCTTGGCGCTTATTCCGATTTTCTCAATCTTTGCTGAAATCTGCTGAACATACTCTTCTTCTTTTGAGATATTATGCAGTTTCAGAGAAAGATCTTCAAACATAAAATTAAGCTGATCAAGCCTTTTTTCAGTCTTTTCAACAAGGGATTTACGCTGAAGCTGAACATTTATTCTATCGTCTATCTCTGACACAAGAATACCAAGATCTTTAATTTTGCGGTCAACCTCGGTGACAAAACTTGTCTTTTCGGAAAGATCGTCCGCCCTTTCCACAGCTCTGCTCGAAATTTCGGTGAGGCGGTCGACTTTCTTTTCAACATCCTTTATCTCATCTTCTCTCTTTTTGAGAGCTTCAACGCTGCCGCCTATACTTCCGATATCCTCCCGGAAAGCGGACATCTTCTTATCAATATCCTTGATATTCTCTTTGTATGTAAAAAGAGTCTCCATTCTTTCCGAAACGTCATTGATTATAATCTTGAAATCATCAATCTTGGCCTGAAATTCCCTTATGGTATCCTGTTCTTTCGAAAGAAGATCTATTTCTTCCTTGAGCTCGTCGACCTGATTATCCGATTTATGAATACGGTTCTCAATAGATTCAATTACATTAAACTCACGCTGCACTTCCTCTATTTTCTGTTTCATGCCGGCCAGTACGCTCTCATAGGAATTTATCTTTTCCAGGCTTGCGTCAACGGTCGCCGCTTGCTTTGAAGCGGTATTCATCTTGGCTTCTGTGGATTTCACTATGCCGGAAACGTCCTTCGCCATATCCATGGCTTCCTCTATCTGTCTGGAATAAGATGAAAAACTTGAGAGTTTTACATCCAGGTCCCCGGCAAGCCCCTCAATGGTGATTATTTTCTTGGAAGTTTCTTTCATGAGCTTTTCAAAATTGCGAATTTCTTCAATATTTGTCGAAAGCTCCGTGAGCATCTCCTCGAGTTTTGCAAGACGCTTCTCGCTGGAATCAAGAAGCTTATTGTCTTCGGAAAGTTCATCTATACGTGACTCCATTTCCCATAGAAGCACATTAAGCTTACCGTTCATCTGGTTTGCTTTTTCAACAACCCATCTTTGTCTGTCGAGTTTTTTAATCTTCGAATCAACATGCTCGGAAAGAATATTAAGATTATCAATTTTCTGCTTCAACAAAACATAGGACTCGCTCTCCTGCTTCAGCTCATCCATTTCTCCTCTGACATTTTCCTCAAGCGACTGAATTTCAGAGAATTCTTTTTTTATTCTCTCAGTAGAGTTAAGCATGCGCCCCTGGACCTTTTCAAGCGCTTTGACACTGCTTTCAATGTTCTGAAGGGTTTCCTTCAGCTCACCGGTTTTTCCCTCGGGAGTCATTTGAATCTTCTTTTCTATCTCCTCCTTAATGGCCTGTATAGACTCCCAGCGCTCCTGCACTTCGTCTGAAATGCTTTTTACAGACTCTTTCTGGCTGAGAATCTCGCCGAGGATTTCATCGACTTTGTTTAATTCATCACTCATTTCTACTCCCGGTTATTTTATTTTTATTCTTATACTGCTTTGTTATAAGGCGCTAATCCGGTCTGCCACCCTCATTTATTATTTTCCACCCGTCAAGTTCATTTGCCACCACCATATACTTTCGGCTTACCTGAGAAAAGGTCGGTGACCTGTAATTTTGTATAAAGCTTAACTTGGCAACCCGTTCTCCTACGTACGAAAAACGTATATCTTCAATCTTGACGCTGATGCTGTCCGCAGCCCGGAAAATTCCTCTTTTTCTCGTTTCCCAATCATCGAAACTCATTCCCCTCCATTTAAACACGTCCCTATTATAGCAGGAGGCGTAGCCTTCAAGCATTTTTGATTCCCAGGCGGAGCGCCACTTTTCCACAAGTTTTCTGATTTCTCCCGTTATTTGCCTGTAAGTGGATGAATCGGGTTTAGAAAGATTCTCAAGAAGAACCCTTTCCTGGTGAGAGGCATCAACAATACGGTTTTTAATTGAACGAATCCGGTTATAGGAAAAAACAGACTGAATAAAAGCACTGTCCGGAAGACGGTTTTCAGTAATAATCACCGGTGTTCCTATGCCTTTGCCGATTATGCCGTATAATTCTCTCAAATTTTCATTAGTCACCTCCAGACAGCCTTTGGTAGTTTCCGGCTTCTTGCCGGTCTCTACACCGTGTATCCATATACCGCTGCCTGTGCGTCCCGCTTCGCGATCGGCTTCGTTCGGATAATTCAGGACATAAGCCATCGCTCCATATATAGCAGGCAATTCTTCACCGCTTTTATACTCTATTACCCAGTAAACGCCAAGCGGTGTTTTAAGATCTCCCCGTTCGCGTTTACGGCCGTTTCTTTCCCCCGTGCCTATCTGTTTATATACTTTCTCTGTAGAGTATGAATTATCGGGATAAAGACGCAGAAGGCGCAGGGTTTTGCTTGCTTTTTCCGCATAGAACAAATACTCCCATTCTGAAAATAAAGCCCTCTTTTTATCGGCTTTTTCGGAAACCGCAGTTCCCGGCACGGCCTCCCGCAGGGCGTCTTTTTTCTCCAGGGCCGCGTTAAAAACCCGTTTCAGGGCTCCTGTCCGAACAAATTGATATGATAATATTATAAAAAGGGTGAAAAAAACACCGTAAAGAACCGGCTTTAATCCGGGCAGCGGCAAAGCTGCGCCGGACGGGCCGTTCAGATCGGGAACCTGATATTTCTGAAATGCCTGAAAAATTTCGGCGGAGTTCTTCTTTGTCTCAGTTCGCTGAGTGCGACGCTTGAGAGAAAGATTAATCTTTGCTTTAAGTGAAGCGGAAAATTTCAGCATAAACTGTTCTTCCGGCTATAATTGTTAAAAAGGGACATCGTCATCCTGGCCATACTTTGAAGAATCATATTCCCCGGGAAATGTTGAAGGAGCACTTTGCCCCCCCCCCGGAAAACCTCCGGGAGCCTGCTGACGGCGTTGCTGAGTATCCTGCCTACCTCCGCCCCCGGAAGGGAAACCTCCTCCTGAAGATGGCCCGCCTTCTTCTCTCTGCTGTCTGGAATCGAGGAAAGTTATATTATTGCATATTATTTCAGTACGGTACTTTCGGACCCCATTGTCCTCCCAGGAACTCGTCTGCAGCCTCCCTTCTATGTATACCATAGACCCTTTCTTAAGAAACCTGGAAATATTCTCGGCATTTCTGCCAAATGCCACAATGTTATGCCATTCGGTTCTCTCCTGCCTCTCACCGTTTTTGGAAAAATATTCGTTTGTTGCAACGGTGAATTTTGAAATCATTGTTCCGGTGGCTGCCGCGGAAGATTCAGGATCCTTGCCCAGTCTTCCTATAAGCATGACCTTATTTAGCATCTTTTTCTCCTTTATTGTTCTCTATTAAATGAATAATCTTACCCTTATAAAATATAATATACAATTGATCAAACCCCGAGAAAGATTTTAAATAATTTTCCCCCGGCTTTGCAACATTTATTTCTAAAAGCTCGGAAACATCTCCTGAAAGTTTAAGAACATCCGTAGAAAATTTAGAATTATTCCGCAAATAATTTTTCACCCTGTATTTTAATACAATTTCCAGCCCCCCGAATTCCAGATGTTCTCTTCCGTGGAGAATCTCTTTCAATTTCTGCGTAAAAGGAAGCAGTACATCTTGTATTTCCGACCGCGCCCTTTCTTTAGGCTCAATATTCTCATTATATCTCGATGAACTCCTCAGTCCGAGGTAAAGGTTGAACCGGTCTTTGTTGTCCTCTTTAATAAACACCGAATCAGGATCCAAATCTTTATTTTCCTCTATACGGGACTCAATATATTTAAGCAACTCAATTGAGCTTTGCTGTCTTTTTGAGGCTTCTCCGCGGAGAGCCGCGGGATTAAGCACAACACTTTTCTCTTCTTTGCTTTTATCCCAGGCAAAGTATCCGGCCGCTCCCCCGATTATCAGATACTCATAACATCCGGTAAAAAGGAAAAATACAAATAATATCGCGTATTTAATCAAATAATTATCCTTTCACGGTACGGGTATGAAAATAATAATCTTATATTTAAGTCTCAACCAAAAAATAATACTTGCCAAACGCTTTGCAATTTTTTAAATTTTACCTCGGAAAATATGTTGGTCCCTTCGTCTATCGGTTAGGACTGTGGTTTTTCAAGCCACCGAGAGGAGTTCGATTCTCCTAGGGACCATATAATACGGGACCCGCTTTTAAGCGGGTCCTTTTTTGTCTAGCCTCTTTTTAGATTTTCCTTGAATATCCTTTTCGAATAAAAGATCTTAAGTTAAGGAGATAACGTTTTATAAATTCTAAATATGGAGGGAAAATGAAAAAGACTTTTCTTGCCGCGTTATTGTTTTTTTATTCATTCACATTCTCCACTGAAGTAAAAGTACCCCGCTCAAAACATACTATACGCGATGTCGGCTATGTTGTTGAATCTCCGGACTCTGAACTATTCGCGGATTATCCTCTTGTATTGGAAAAAATCAAATTCGGATTAAAAGGAGGAATTCTTACCGAAAGAAGTGATATACTCATAAATGACAATCAGAAATCACTCTCAGAGCCCTATGTACTTGTAAAAGTAAATGTGGACAGAGATTCCTCGCCCTTATTTTTCTCGCTGGATGTTTCTCTCAGAGTTTCTACAGAAGAATACACGATACTCTACGATGAAGCTTTCGGAACAGGAAGAACTGAGGATATGAACTCTCTGCCCGCGGGGATTTCAAAATTAACAAGGGCCCTTTCGAGAAATATTGCCTCAGATTGGTGAATTTAATAAACGGAGCGGTGAAAAGGCCACTCCGTTTTAATTATCCTATTAGAACATCTCTTGCACGAATATGGGGGCCGCCGTCAGAGACCGGCAGCGGAGACTGGCCGGCTTTCCCGCAACCGCCCATACCGCCGTGAAGCTCAAAATCAGAAGCGGCGCCGTCAATATTCTTCATAGTTTCAAACACATTTCCGGTGAGGATAACATCGCGGACAAGCCCCTTTAATTTGCCTTTTTCAATGAGAAAGGCCTTTTCCGCAGAGAAAGTAAACATTTCAAGATCAGTATTTCCTCCGAGCATGCCGATTGCGTACACGCCGCGGTCTATCCCCTCTATGAGATCTTCGAAACTGCTTTCCCCAGATTCAATATAGGTGCAAGACATCCTCACAATAGGCTGGAAACGGTAGTTCATAGCCCTCGCGTTCCCGGTACAGGACTCTCCCATTACTGAGGCCGTCTCTCTTGAATGCAGCCGGCCTTCCAAAACCCCGTTTTTTATGAGATATGTTTTCTGTGAAGGGAACCCCTCATCATCATATTTAAAACCACCCCTGGCATCAAGAAGCGTTCCATCATCCACAATTGAGAGCAATTCCGGCCCGAATCTTGTACCCGGAACCATCTTCTTCTGGAAATCCGAATTTCTGCAAAGGAAATCCGATTCACTCAAATGGCCGAAGGCCTCATGTGCGAATACTCCTGAAAGCCTTTGGTCCATTATAACATCATATTTTCCACCCTGGATTTTCGGGGCTTTCAATAAGTCAAGAGCGTCCTTCACCGTATCCTCAGCGTTTATTTCCTTACCTTTCACAATTTCATACCCGGCATTTTCACCGAACGATCTGTATGCCTGCTGAACATTGGAACCATCTCTTGCAACAGCGGCCATCATTATACCTGAATTGATCTTTTCCTGAGTAATCACGCTTCCGCCAGTATTCACAAAATGGTTTTTCATGTCTATATCACGATAACGTACAGAAGTCGTCTCTATATTGCTTTTATTCAGTATTTCATTATAACTGCTGCATAATCTGAATTTTTCTTCCAGAGTTATAGAAGAAGGATTGATTTCATAACCGGCCTTGACATAATCTTTTACTTGCGGTCCTGCCGATATGGCTGTTTTTTCTCCGGGCTTACCTTCGCACTGTTCTCCGGCCTTTCTGATCGCCTTGTCAACAAGATCTTTATCATTAAAACTGACAAATCCCCATCTTCCGTTATTATAGACCCTTACACATCCCCCGGAAAAGTTATTGGTCCCCGTATGCTCCACCTCTTTTCCGGCAATAGAGACTGAAGAAGCAGATCCCTCATCAAAACGGATTTCGGCGTAATCATAGCCGCTTTTCATAATTTTCTCGCTGAGAACTTCTACCATAAGCTCAAATCCTCTTGTTTAATAATAATTTCATTAAATATAGATAATATTTGAGGAAAACGTGATATTTTGTTAAAGATTTCTGTAAATATTCCGATAAATATAACGAAAGGATAAAAAATGCGTATAGAAGGATTTTCACAACCACTCTCAATCAGCCTGAATAAAAAGATACAGGCTGAAAAAAAGGCGGAGAAGCCCGTTTCTTCCTTTAAGAGTGATTCTGCGCAGCTTTCCGAATCCGGAAAATCATCATCTTCGGCAAAAAGCGATATATCTGCGGCGCGCATGAAAATCGTTAATACAGATGAAATACGGTCTGACCGGATCGAAGATGTAAAAAACAAGATCGAAAACGGCTTTTACAATTCGGCTGCTTTCGCGGACAAGCTTGCAGATAAGCTACTGTCGGAAACCGACATAACCTTCGCAGAATAGCTATGACCTTAAAAAAACCTGCATTTTTGCTCGATTGTTTTTAGTTCATCTTCGAGTTTCCTCCGAATTTTTTCCGTTTCATCACTGTTACCGTGATTTTCGACCAAAAAGAATTTCCCCGTTTCAAACCTTACCCTGGAAAATGGTCTGGGTATCACATGAGAGTCCCATGAATTGATTTTAAATGATTTTTCCGCAGAAAATGCCATAGGCACAATAATAGCACCGGTTCTTGCCGCCAGTTCAACAACCCCGGACTTTACAAGACCGCGCGGCCCTTTCGGACCGTCCGGTGTTATGCATACCGAATTTCCTTTTTTAAGCGCCCTTAAAAGCCCCGTAAAGGCACCTGCCCCGCCCTTAGAGGAAGAACCGCGCACTTCCCGGAATCCCATTCTTATGAGCAGCCGCATTATCTTTTCGCCATCACGGCTGCTGCTTACGAGCGCGTAGAGGCCTCTACCTCTCAAAAAATTTGTAAGCCCGAAGATATGAGAATGGGAAAACGCAAAAATTACGGGTTGCCCCCCAAAAACACCCTGCAGATGTGTTCGATCTTCTTTTCTTAGTGTCATCCACAAAATTCGAACAATCAGATGAGCTGCAAAAGGGAGGAAATTAAGGGAAATGAAATCTTTAGTAGTCATTTAAATTTTATAACCAGCGGCCTCTAAATAATCAATGTGATCTATAAAAAGTTTACGCGTTTCTTCGGCTATACGTTCCAGCTCCGCGGCAGCATCCTTCCTGAAATCGCTGTGTATCTTATTCATCCCTTTACCGAAATCACTGAGCATTTTATTCCTCTCCTTCCATAAATCAGCAAGAACAGAGGCCGCCTCCGATGAATTCCCTCTGAACGCTTCAGAATATACCGATACTCTGTTTCTGAGGTACTTATAACAGTGCTCAAGAGATGATGAGAAACTGTCAACCTTCAGGACTTCACGGCTCATGACATAAAAGTGGTGGCCGATTACTCCAAAACGGACCGCCTCCGGAATAATCGAAGGTCGCTTAAAAAAAATCCTGATTAAAAACCGAAGATATTGAAAACCGTAACGCCTGAACGGCTGAGTTAAAACAGATTTAAAAAAGATCTTTAATTCATAAAAAGTGACTTTTCTCACACTGAGCTTTGTAACTCCAAGATTGCCCAGAAGAATCTCACAACGCCTGAAATAGTTCTTCATATTGTAATCATAAATCGTTGAGAGTATTTTTCTATACCCCTCTTTCAATACATCATCATCCATTCGGGTTTTGAAGTTAGTTTTGAAACAATGAGTATTATTCCCTGTCGAATCTCCGATTATTCTGTCTTCACTTTCAAGTCTTTTATAAAGTTCTGTTTCGGGCAGAGCCGTCAGCATTCCCACCATAGCTTTAGCGATACCGGCCTCCTGTATAAATTCTATCTGCCTGTCGAATATTTCATCTCTGTCGCTGTCAAAGCCCAAAATGAACCCGGCCATCACTTCCATTCCGTAATTCTGAATTTTTCTAACCGACTTCATCATGTCGTTTTTTATATTATGCCCCTTCCCCGTTTCCCGTAAAGAATCTTCGCAGGGGGTTTCTATTCCTATGAAGACTTCATTAAAACCGGAATCTCTCATGGCCGCCAGAAGTTCATCGTCCTCAGCCATGTCAATGCTTGCCTCGGTGTAGAAGCGAAAAACAAAATCATGTTCCTTCTGCCATTTATAAAGAGCGGGAAGAAGTTCCTTTTTCAGGCGCCCGCGGTTTCCAATAAAGTTATCATCAACAACAAAAATACTTCCGCGCCAGCCAAGGTTATAAAGCGAGTCTATTTCTGCTGTAAAATTGTCTGATTTCTTAAGACGCACCCGATTACCGTAAACTTTCCATATATCACAGAATTCACATCTGAAAGGACAGCCTCTTGAATACTGAACAGACATGGATGAATACTCATCTATATTTAAAAGATCAAACCGGGGCACAGGGAGGCATTTTATATCGGGCTTCTCCGGCTTTGGATAAAACGGCTTAGCTTTGCCCGCTTCCAGATCATCTAAGAAAGAAAGGAAGGTATCCTCGACTTCCCCCGCAATCAGGTGGTTTACATTCTTTATTCCCGAGTACCCCGTTGTCACATAGGGCCCGCCCATTACGGTAACCACTCCTGCCCTGCAGCAGCGTCCCACTACTTCTTCCGAGGAATTTTTCTGAACAATCATCGCGCTTATAAAAACCGCATCAGCCCACTCAATATCCGAATTTAAGAGTTCCTCTATATTCATATCAATAAGCCGCAGATTATAATGTTCGGGAAAAAAGGAAGCAACGGTTATAAGGCCAAGAGGAGGCATCGCGGATTTTTTATCAATAAACTTCAGAGCATATTGGAAGCTCCAGTAAGTATTGCTCGGAATCTTCGGGTATACGAGAAGAATGTTTCTGAATTTCATGCAGAGTTTGCCCTTCTTTAAAATGAAAAACCTGCCACATTCATATCCACGCCTTTATCGCGGGCATCCTCAAGATAATTTTTAAGTTCCGATGTGAAAAGACGCAGGTCTTCCCGAAACTCCGGATCTCCAAGTACGGCTCCGGCAGGAGTTTCAGCGTCGGAAAGAGATTTCACCAGAGAATCAAGAGCGGAGATGCCGGTATTAAGTCTTTTGAATATCTTTTCGCCCTGCTCCGCCGATATTTTAATGTCATTGCCTGCATTGGCTAAACGACCCTCTGCATAGGACGCGGTCTTGCTTATACCATTAACTATTGCCTCAAGATTATCAATACTTTGTTTAAGCTCGGGAGCGTTTCGTTTTTTTATTCTGCGCAAACCGCCGGTTATTCGCCCCAAACCTTTCTTAATATCTGAAGCGGATTTTTTAAATTCATTACTGCCGAAAGAGCGACCGAAAATTTCAAGGACTTGATTAAAAGACGAGGAGGCTTCATGAAGAACATCCGCGATAAGCCCCACTGCCTCGGAAATCCCGGATTCATAGTTTCCATTTATAAGATCATCCGGAGTATAAAAAGAAGAACTGTTGCCCAGATCGAGAGTAATCATCCTTTCTCCCATAAAACCGCTATTCTGAATTAGAAGACGGGAATCTCTCGGTACACGAACTGCTTTATGAAGATTGAAATGGACTATTACACCCGTATCGGTGAGCTCCATGTCCTTGACGCGGCCTTTTTCCACTCCTCCGACTTTTAGGACATTTCCTTTTTTAAGGGTGCCGATATCACTGAAAAGAACCTTCCAGTCTTTCCGTACAATCTCCTCCTTATATGAACGGCTATACTGAAAACCGCCATAGATAAGTAAAAAAAGAGCTATAGCGGTTACGCCGACCAGCAGTTCACGGGTTTCGGGTCTGAGTTTCATATTCTAAAAGATAACATTTATTGCATTAACATAAAAAGCAGTTTCTACCACAGTGCTGCATTACTTACATAATAGAGTTTCTGATTTTTGTTCACATTTACAGCATGACTTTCATTCAGTGAGCCGTCAGAAGCCCGTACGGAAAAGACATAATCGCCTTCATTAACGGGAATTACTGTAAGAAAAACTCTTCCGGGAAGTAGATTGCAGATTCTGGTATCGGTCTGTTCCAGGGCTTCGAAAAAACTGTCGACGACGATACCTTTAATGAGGTTCAGCACAGGATTTCCCCCATATATCTTATTTTTTATTTTCTCGTTGGCAATAGTTTTTGCAAGCACCCTGGTTGCGGTTTTTCTGATTATGGACGGCATTCTGTCCTTAAGATTTTCTTTGGAAACCCTGTTGATATTCCGGATCTGTTCGGCACTTGAGGCGAAAATTTCCATACCGTTATCCTTCCGAAGAGTAAGGCCGAACCCGTCTGCGGAAGAAGGCTGCTCAAGAAATTCAGGAACAGCAAAAGTAAGATGGTGAGTATGCCCTCTTGAATCGGCGAAAGAACCGGAAAATTTCTTCTGGGTAAGAGCTGGCCCCCTGCCGGCATATCCCGCGAAAACAAGAGCGGAAACAAGCCTTTCTTCCACGTCAAAATTTTTTCCTTCAGGATAATAACCCAAAATTTCAAGAAGATCATCTGAACGTTCCTGCCTTTTCGCCAGATAAATAAGACGCTTCATTATACTCATATTCAAAGTTTCGTTTTGTTCTCTGCATACTTTAAAATACCTGTAGTATGATATATAAGCATCATCATACTCACCTGAGACCTCATGCATCAACCCGTTAAGCGCCCTCAGCAGGACCTCATCTTTGTATCGGGCTTTTCCTGAATACCTCGATTGGAGTTCTTTTATTATCAGTCTGCCGCGTCTGCCCTCAACCTGGGCTCCTTCCAGGTCGCCCTCAGAGAGAAAATTTGCGGCATTAAAAAAATAGGAAAGTGCGCGTTCATAATCCATTCCAGCGTATTCTTTGACGTTTTCATTTGTAACTACAGATGCCGCCTCCCGGCTTACACTCATGACTGAGTATTCCTCCATGAGGTCTTCGGCTCTGAAAAAATGCTGCCTGGAATTACCGGTCATCTTTGCATAATGAGAGAGAAGCCCTTTATCAAGATGATAAAGAGCCAAATTCTTCTCTCCGTACCGCTCCATGGAAGAATCAAGGGCCCCGTACGCGGATTCAAAGTTTCCTTCCGCCGCTGTTTTTCTTATTGAATCATAATCAACAAGAGGCGATGCACAAAAAAGAAATATAAAAAAGCCCAGAAGGCCTTTTAGACCAAAATTTTTCATAAGACCTTATAGATGACCGTTTTTCACATTCGAGCGGAAGGGTCCTTAACGAATTTCTTGATCTTTTTTGATCCGATCCAGACCTTACGGTTACTCTCAAGGTCGATAAGCTGCAGGTCTACCTGATAATATTTGACGGATTTTTTGCCTTCCTTATCTATTATGGTGTTAATAGAACCTTTAAGCATGAGGTCCGCCGCTTTTTCCCGGTATTGTTCTTTCATGGTTTCTTCGGATGAATGTACCTGCTGGTCCTTCTTTTCATCTCTTAGCTCTTCTCGTTCGGACTTACCTGCCACAAAATCGACTTTCCCGGAATTTATCAGTTCCCTCTGCATATCGTTTACAAAAGTTTCGGTATTTATATGCTCATGACTTTTATTCCTTACAGTTCCTACAATCACGGTGGGCCTGTTAACGTTACTGTATTCCGAATACCAACTGCGGCTCAGGCAGTCCTCTATCATCTCCTCGGCAACAAGTCTGCTGTCAGTATCATTCCATTCGCCGCTCAGATCGATCATTTCATTTTCCTGGATTCTGGTCACTTTCTTTCCGCATCCTGTTACGATTATCATAAAAAACATCGCGAGAACTGAAACCCTTAGAACATTCATATAAAACCTCCTGAGTTGATTAAACTTACCTTTAAATTTTCAATCCAAAATTAATCTATTAAATTAAATCATCATTATCAACAATAAAAATACAGTCTCTTGAAAAAATAATACAATAACAATGCCGGCCATTGAAATTTGAGGCAAATTTTATTATAATTTTGATGTAAATGAATTTCCATGTAAAGTCTGCTTCCTAATCGTACGATATTAATAACAGGGGAGCGGAACCGGAAAGGAATCCGGTTATAAACTTTCATGGAAGAAAGGCGCAAAAATGAAATCAATTGTAGTTAAGTGCCCGGAATGCGGAGATATTTCAGAACTATTTCTAACTTCTGACGCGCATATGATAATCCTCAACTGTCCGGGTTGCAAAACTCCCATGATGTATTATTACGGCAACACATTCAAAATTGATGAAAAAGAAATTGAAAAATTCGGCAAAGACGGATCTTTCAAAAATATTGCGGGGCTTCTCGGGGCGGCTTCAGGCAAAAAACAGTTTTCATCAAGCAAGGCAGCCAAGAGCAAGCCGCTTTTCAATCCTGAAAAAACTAAAAGCAAAACAAAGGAAGCACCGGTTAATTATAGAAAATACGAATTCAAAAAAGAGTTTAGGCCCCGCCACAAAGCAGGAGAGCCGGTCTCTGAAAAAATAATCACTCGCGATGATGTTATAAATCTTAAAATAGAATTTTCCAGAATAAATACCGTACAGGAATTTCTTGATTATCTGGAATAAATCCTTTCCGGTTAATCTGAAATCAAAAAAGCCGCGCGGGTTTCCCCGCACGGCTTTTTAATTGTTTAAAAACCGCCTATTTAAATAAAGTAAACTTCTTTGTTTTTATATTCCCCCCTACGGAAAGTCTGGCGATATAAACTCCGCTTGCCGCAAAGTTTCCGCGAGAATCTGTGCCGTTCCACTGGACGGAATTTTGTCCGGGAACAGCTTCTGATTTACTAACGGTTTTAATGAGATTTCCTTTTACATCATAAATCGCTATATTAAGAACCTTTCCCCTTGAGTCGATTCCAAGTGTATAAGAAATCCTGGTTGAGGGGTTAGCCGGATTGGGCGCGACTGCCAGATCAACCGCGTCGCTTCCAAGAACATTCCCGGCATCCGTTATTGAGGCCTGTATAAGCTGACGGTAATAAACAGTCAGCTTGGGAGAAATTACGGGGCTGGTCTCTTTGGAAGAGAAGAATATATGGGCATATCCGGAAGTTGCATCGTTAGAGATCGCAATACCGTTTCCGCTGCCTCCCACATAGGAATCCATAATATCCTTGCTCACAGGAAAGTCCAGTATATCTCCCGCTGCTATCGGGCCTGTATAGCTAAGCGAAGCGCCTCCGCTTGTAAATTCATTTGTTACATTTCTTGAATCTGTATAACTGATTGTATACGTGTCTTCATCCCAATTTGATGGTATCAGGTAGGAAGTTGAGTTAATGACTGCCTGGGTCTGATCTCC
The DNA here is from genome assembly GCA_964401455.1 of uncultured Fibrobacterota bacterium. Lineage (GTDB taxonomy): Bacteria > Fibrobacterota > OXYB2-FULL-49-7 > CAYNYI01 > CAYNYI01 > CAYNYI01. Next base: position 11,703 of record CAYNYI010000012.1, on the reverse strand, counting down.
CTCATGATAACTGGAAACAGTCAGCGACACCTTGGCGGAGTCTACGACCAGGTTATCAGGAAGAGCGGAAAGATCAAAATCCATACAGGGCATACCCTGATACGGGCTGTTCGAAAGTCTCATCGACTCATTACTGCCGTAAGGGCCGTAATTGTTCTCAAGATAGGTATCCTGAAGTATAGAACAGACGGTACTCTCGGTCGTTTCCGAAGTATCGTATGTGGCCGGGAACTGATAGGTAAGAGATGCTGTCGGGTCTGTAATACGGTAATCATCCGTAAATTTATCCCATGCCGGAGGACGGCTTTTTATCTCGAAATCCATAAGGTAACCGAGCATATGATTCCAGAGATGGGCACTAATATTTCCCGCAAATCTCAGATTATGAAGAGGATTATCCCATTCTCCGCTGTTATCGAGATCAAACGTATAATGAACATCATCGTTCAGCATATCATTTATGGTAAGGCCGGGAACTGTGTTTAAGGCTGTCTGAACACCCCTTCTAAGGTCGAGTGCCGGGATATTGTACTCATCAGCAATAGCAACCGCTGAATCGGCATATTCCTGGAAGAGACCGAGCGCATTGTCACTGCCCCATCCTCCTCCTTCAACTGTCGTCGGCGTAGTTATAAGAATGGGGATAGTATTTTTCGAAATAAAAAAATCAACTACAGACCTCAGATCAGCGGCATAGTCGGAGGAACTTACTCCGGCATCACCGTCATTGTGTCCATAATGGATAGAAGAAATCGCCGCGCCCCCGCCGCACTGATTATCCCATGCGGACGCGACGTTCGCAAGCCCCCAGGACATTTTCATACTGCTTTTGTTACCCCAGAATTCACCGTGGCCGGAACTTCTGAGTCCTCCGTCCTGACCGCTGTTACAGGTATTTTGATCAACGGGCTGGCTTGAAGAACCCGGCCAGGAACAGTTAACTCCTCTGGAGCAGACCCAGTTAGAGTCATTACGCCCCAGACCAAAGGCGTAAATTCGGGGGTTATGGGCCCCGACATTAGAAGTACCCAGGTCACCGGCGGAGCGCAAACCAAAAAGCTGTGCAAACGACTGACTGTCACCCAGATACATAACAAGCTGGCGGTTTACATATTCATAGTATTCACTTGAACCCGCTGCATCAAAAGCATCATTCAATGTCGCACAAAAGTCCCTTGTTGCCTGATTAAGACCATGTGAATAAACCTCGAATGTCTGGGTTTCGTCGCCGTCTGTAACAGAAATTGTATTAAGACCGGTCTGTTCCATTGTCGGATACCAGCCGATTCTTCCCTCTTCCGCATCGATAACCATACCGGCAGGCCCCTGCAGAAGCTCCCACTGCGGAGAGGCAAGATCACTCTCCATATCATACTCATACGGGTGTTCCTCCCTGAGACCGAAAGCAATAAGAGGCGGTTTGGTGGTAATTGCGCCCTGGGCGCTCATAATAATTAGAATTATTAAAAAAGAAGAATTCACAAATAGCTTCAAATCAGCCTCCTTATTGATGTTTCATAAAATCAACACTATATGATGGTTCTAATTAATCTATATAAATTCTTCATTACTGTCAAAATATATTTTATTGAGCCCCGGAAGCAGTGCTGAAAGCATCTTGGCGAAAGGAGTCATAATCTTCAAAGTTTAGTCTGATAACATTCCTGCTTTCGCTGAATTTTTTTTCAGGAGCCTCGTATCTCGTGCTGTGTGTATCGTATAATTTCTTTAATAAGTTCCTCTTCTTCTTCATAGGTGAGGACTATTTTTTTCATACTGTCCGCTTTGCAGCAAAAAAACAGCGGTTTTAAAAAAGATAAGGGACGGTAACTAAAAAAGTTATCGTCCCTTATAAGCAGCAATATGCGTATCAATAAAGATTGATTCTCCCTCAATTTCCCGGACTGTATTCCGCAATAATACCGCCCGCCGGCCGCCAGGAACCGTATCCGCAGCCCTTGAACAGATCAATCCCTAATATCTATATCGGCAATACCGCCACTGACTTTAGTTTTTTTTCCATTTTTTTTTCAGAAAATTTTTTTTGTTTTTTTCTCAAGTTCCCGGAAAATTTTTTCGATACAAATAAAGCAAGCAGCAATCAATGAAGTATCATTGATTCTCTCTAATCTCCCGGACAGGGCAAAACCGCAATTTTGCCCTGTTTTTTTTATTTCAGGGTCTGATCTCCGGTCCAACAGGATAAGAGCCGAGTATCTGGACAAAATTTGCTATTTCATTTAAATGCTCAAGGGCGAGCCTGCTCTTTTTTTGTTTTATACTGCCTTGAAAATCAAGATAGAAAAGGTATTTCCAAAGCCTTCCGTGCAAAGGACGTGATTCTATCTTAAAAAGGTCAATATCCCTTAAAGCAAATACACTCAGGCTCTTAAAAAGAGCCCCCGGCATATTTTTAAGAGAAAAGACTATAGACGTCTTCATTTTTGTTCCCTTTGGTGTACGCCCTTTTGTTTTCGAGAGTATAATAAATCTTGTATAATTTTTATTATTATCCTCAATGGATCGCTTTAGAATGTTCATTCTGTAATCTTTGGCCGCCTGACTGCTAGCGATAGCTGCAGCTCCTTTAATTTTATTTTCTTTTATATACTGTGCGGCACCCGCAGTATCGGCAAAAGGAACCTGTTCCGTATTTTTCATTGAAGCAAGATAGTTTGAACATTGGCTTAAAGCCTGAGGATGAGAATAAATTTTTGAAATCTCGCTCAATTTCTCACCCTTAAGAGCGATAAGGTTATGCGAAATCCTCAGCTTTACCTCTCCTGTAATATGAAGTTTGTATTTAAGCAGAGAATCATAATTCTCATGTATGGATCCGGCAAGTGAATTCTCTATAGGAAGAATACCCTTATAAGCCTTGCCGCTTTTCACTGCGTTAAAAACATCCTTAAAACGAGGCAAAGGAAGCAGCCCTACGGACGAATTGAAGAAGGCTTTTGCCGCTAATTCTGAATATGCGCCACGCTCCCCCTGAAAAGCTATTTTCATATTTTCTTTCCTTTCCTCCCGAAGAAACCTACAGCCTTCGTCCAAAAGCAAACCTGGTGCGATAATAATTTTTGTCCAGACTTACAACCGCTACGCCTGAATGCCGGCCGGCATGGACCATCCGCCCGTTGCCCAGATAAATTCCGACATGCGAGATTCGGAGGCTGTTTATCCTAAAAAAAATCAGATCACCGAACTGCAGTCTGTTGAAACTAATCCTGCGGCCTCTAAGAGACTGGTCTCTTGAATTACGCGGCAACTCAACCCCGAGGGCCTCTCTGAAAACCGCACGGGTAAATCCGGAACAATCAATTCCCCTTGTGGTTGTACCGCCGAATTTATAAGGAATCCCACGGTATTTCTCAATAACTGAGCGCATACGGTTTACCTGCGGAGAACTAAGTCCTCCTGCGCTCTGGCGCTTCGGCTGTTTACTTTTATAATAGTCTCTTTTACCTTCCGGTCTGTACCTCGGCGAAGTACTTATACATCCTGTAAAAAGGAAAAGAGCCGATAAAAAAACTATGAGGGTTTTTACATTAAGCATATACTTAAAATAAGGATATTTCATAGCGTTCAGCAAATATTATCCTTCGCAAAAAAAAAAAAGGCCGCCCGGCGGATATACCGCGCGGCGGCCTTCAAAGACCTCAGAAACAACAGAATCAGGCTTCTCCCGTAGTCTCCTCAGATTCTTCTTTTATAACCCAGACTTTTACTGAGGATTCAAGCCCTCCGCCCAGTTTAACTTTCACATTGTAAATGCCGAGGGTCTTAATGGGTTCATCAATTACAATCTGAGAACGCAAAACATCATAGCCCTGGTCTTTAAGTTTCTCGGAAATCATCTGCCCGCTGACGGAGCCGAACAACTTCTCGTCTTCAGAAACTTTCGCGCTTATAGTGATTGAAGTATCACTTAATTTTTCCGCAACAGATTTCATTTTTTCCGCAACAAGAAGCTGCTTCTGTGCATACTTTTCCTTTTCCTTCTCAATACTCTTTACAGCACCCGCCGTGGCAGGTGTTGCGAATTTCTGGGGAAGCAGATAATTTCTTGCATAACCATCTTTAACATTAACAATATCAAAAGCAGCTCCGAGTCCTTCGATATCTTTTTTAAGTATTATTTCCATTTTTATTTCTCCTTGGATAACGCTTTTCAATTCAAAATAGTTGATTATCTGATATTCTCGGCAACAAACGGCATTAAAGCAAGGTGCCTCGCTCTCTTTATTGCTCTTGCTAGCTGCCTTTGATGCTTCGCGCATGTTCCGGAGAACCTTCTGGGATTTATTTTTCCTCTGTCGTCAGTAAATTTCCCGAGCTTCTTCTCATCTTTATAATCGATGACATCTATTTTATCCTCACAAAATTTACATATCTTTTTGGTGGCGACTTTCTTCATTATCATCTGAAAAACTCCTTCTCTTTATTTTTTATCTGTAATTATTCGAATTCATGATAAAATGTATCAGGTCCGTCTTCATTCTGGTCTTCATCTTTCTCATGCTTCTTATCCAGAAACTGAACCTTATGTGCATGGATTTCTATGGTGCTTCTTTTCGAACCGTCTTCTGTTTCCCATGAACGGCTCTGGAGCTCACCCTCAACGAGAACGGCGCTGCCTTTTTTAAGGTGTGATGCGCAGTTTTCAGCCAGTTTCTGCCAGGAAACCACGCCGATATAGCAGACCTCTTCTTTCCATTCGCCGCTGCTTCCCCTGAAGCGCCGACTTGAAGCTATCCTGAAATTGGCAACAGGAGTACCCGTCCCTGTTTGACGCAGCTCAGGTTCTTTTGTAAGGTTACCTACAATAAGCACCTTGTTTAAAGCGGGTAGCTTACGTTCAGGCAACTTCTTCCGTCTCCTCAATACTCTTTACAGTGAGGTAGCGCAAAATTTTATCGTTGTATTTGAACTGTTTTTCTATTTCACCGATAAAATCCTTTTTGGATTTATGATAAAAAAGAACATAGTCGCCGTGACTTCTTTTTTTTATCTGGTAGGCAAGCTTCCTTTTACCGATGCGCTCTGTTGATTCGTGTGTACATCCGCTGGATTTGATGAAATCCTCGAAGTTTCCGGCTTCTTTGTTTACACCGTCTTCTCCGATAAGAGAATCATAGACAACCATTGTCTCATAACTCTGCATAAAAACCTCCGGTCTTTTTGTGTCTTCCCGTCAGCAGTTAAACGGGAAGCAGGTTGATAAAATTTTTTATATTACAACACGTTCCGATTGTTGTACTTTTCCATGGCACCGTCCAATCCACCGCTCGCACATTCCAGAAGCGCATCAGCCGCGGTTTCCAGTAGAAGGGGGAGGGTCTCCCTTTCCTTCTTTTTGAATTTTCCGAGAACATATTCGGATTGGCGGCCATCAGGGAAATCCGAGCCCACTCCAATTTTAAGGCGCGCGAAATCCGGACCTACAGTCCTGATTACAGAGGAAATGCCGTTGTGCCCTCCGGTACCCCCTCCTCTTTTCATTCTTATCATTCCAAACGGTATGTGAATATCGTCGTGAACGACTATTATCTCGGAAAGAGCTATTCTGCGGGAAGTCATGAGGCTCAGCACCGCGCTTCCGCTTTCGTTCATATAAGTGCCCGGATAAACAAACAAAAGCGTCGTTCCGCCAAGCCTGCCCTCTCCAAGAAGGAACTTTTTAGCCTTGGATTCTTTAATATCCGGACACCTGCCGGAAAGTTCCCTACAAACGGCAAAACCGATATTATGCCTGGTTTCACTATATTTTTTCCCCGGATTTCCGAGGCCGACAAAAGCCCTGATCATATCGGGACCGGGCAATTATTCGCTTTTTTCTTCAACAGCCTTTTCATCGGCACCGCCTTCAGCCGCGTCAGCCCCCTCTTCACCCTCTTCGCCTTCAGCTCCGGAAGGTTCCTCTTCCTTCTTGGGCGCGGTAACAACCGCCAGAACTTCGTCAGGCGAAGTCATGACGGTAACTTTATCTTTATCAAACAGCTCAAGATCTCTGACATGTACAGAATCACCGATATCAAGCCCGGAAATATCAATTTCAATCTCCTCTGGTATATCAGCGGGCAGACACTCAATGGTTATAAGTCTTGTCATCTGCTGAAGTATTCCTCCGGCATTTTTAACTCCCGTGGGCTGGCCTTTTAGTGTTACATGCATATCCATCCTGACAGGAATATTCATATCAATATGGGTAAAGTCGATATGCTCAATCGCATCTTTATAAGGATGCCACTGCATTTCCTTTATTATCGCCTTATAAGGAGACTTTTCGTCATCCTTTACCGCTATATCAAAAATAACCGTTTCAATATTTTTCGAACGCATAATAGCCCGAATATCGGTTGATTCGAATTCAATCGGAATATTTTCCTGTTTATTGCCGTAATACACGCCGGGAATACGGCCCTCACTTTTAATTTTACGGCAATAACTCTTGCCTCTTCCGTCGCGACGCCTTGCTTTAAGACTAAGTTCCTGCATTTGATGCTCCTGTCTTTCTATTTCACTATGCTATTATTGGCTGTTGTTGTCAAAATCTATATTTTATTCCGGCGTTCCGGTTTATTTCAAATCTGGGGCGGAAGGATTCGAACCTCCGAATACATGGACCAAAACCATGTGTCTTACCACTTGACGACGCCCCAATCCTGGTTCCTGCTGTTAATCTTCGGGGCTTTCCCGGTTGTTTTCCTCCCCGTTTTCCGTATCAGGGACTTCTCCGCTGTTTATGAGTCTTTCGTATTCCTGAAGAATGCTTTCCTCAAGAGACTTTCTCATCTCATTATTAATCGGGTGCGCGATGTCATGGTATTTTCCGTCTTTGCCCTTTTTACTCGGCATTGAGACAAAATAACCTTAGAACCGCTAATAACCTTCAGCCCCCTGATAACAAAAGCGTCGTCAAAAGTTATGCTGGCAAAGGCTTTTAGCTTATCCTCGTCCCGTAATGTTACCTTGACTTCGGTGATCTGCACAATGTCCTCCTGATGTTATATATTTTAATGAGAGCGTGGTTCTGTTAAAAAGGTATCGGGGTAGTCTTTTGAAAGAAATGCTGCAGCTGCAGCTGCTTTTTCTTTATTGCTGAACACACCGAATACAGATGAACCGCTACCCGACATCAGGGCACCTATCGGATCAAATCCATTTATTATGTCTTTAACCCGGGCAATCTGCGGATATCTGTTAAATACCGTTTTTTCAAAATCATTATATAAAAGAGCCGTTAATTTAAACGGATCATCAACAGCGGACTGATACCGACCCCTAAAATTAATCTTTTTCACCCCTTCAGTCAATGATAATGTTAATTGATTATAAGCCCAGGCAGTGGAAACAAATATTCCCGGACAAACAATAATAAAATAAACATCCCGCAAGACGGGCCGGAATTCGAGGATTTCTCCTCTTCCGGTGCCGAAAGCCGCTCCGTTTTTTACGCAGAAAGACACATCCGAACCAAGACCTTCAGCAATTTTCATAATTTCTTTTTCGGAGAGGCCTGTTTCCCAGAGCCTGTTCAGCCCCCGGAGAACCGCTGCGGCATTACCACTGCCTCCGGCAAGACCGCCTCCCGGAGGAATGACCTTTTTTATATCTATTAACGCTCCTTTTACGCATCCTGTCTTATTACGCAGAACTTCTGCCGCCTTGTACGCAAGGTTTTCCTTTCCGTCAGGCACTCCCGGATAACCGCATCTGACAGATATTCCGTCGCATTCCGAAATAAAGACTTCATCACATAGGTCCGTGGAATGAAATACTGTCTCTATCTCATGAAAACCATCCCTCCGTTTTCCGCCGACCCTGAGAAAAAGATTAATTTTTGCGGGAGAAAGCTCTTTTATCGGTTCAGGCATCTTTTTTTCCCTTTGCAACAATTACAGTCCCTCCCCGTATCTCCGAAACGGTAATATCCGAATCAACGGGAATATATTCATCAAGAGCGGTTACATTTACTCTCTCACCCTCGATAACTGCTGAACCCGAAGGTCGAAGAGGTGTAATCGACTTTCCTTTTGCGCCGGGAACCGCAGCGTTTTTTGCAAAACTTGAAAAGCCTTCAGCGCTTCCTTTATGAGCAACCGGAGAAGAAGCGATAATCCGCCCGGAAGCAAGGACCGCAATAAGAACAGGAAGAGAAAGAAGAAACACAACGGAAACCGTTTTAAAATTGTCCGCCATAATATCTTTCTGCCAGGGCAGTTCCGGGAAAACAAAGTCCTGCAGAGAAAGAAGAAGAGCCGCAAAGATAAATATTATTCCTCCGGCTCCGGCTAAGCCGAAACCGGGAATTAAAAATATTTCGGCGGCCAGCAAAAGCGCCCCGCATATAAACAGAACAAGCTCTAAGTTATCGGCAAGACCGGCCCAGTGTTTGGTAATAAAGAGGAGAAGAAAAGCGGCGGCGCCGAGCGCTCCAAAAAGACCGAGACCCGGTGTTTTCAGCTCCATATACACACCTGCTAAACCGGCGAGCATCAGAAAAGGAGCGATTGAATTGAGAAATATCAGAATTCTTTCCGAAACGCGGCGTCCGAATCGTTTGCCCGGTATCAGAGAATAATAATCTGAGGCTTCCTCAAAATTATCGGCGGTAATTTCCGAAAATCCCAGAGAAAGTGCCTCAGCGGCGTTTATAGTCAACAACTCTCCTTCTCTGACAACAGTCTTCTTCTCATCAATACCGTTTTTTCTTTCTTTCGACAACTCATCGTATTCATGCCTGAATAAATAAGAGTCTTTTCCATTCTCGGTTATTTTTAAAACTTCGATCTCCGGAGTCACCATGGCTTCTGCGAGTCTCTGCGGATAACCGTTTCTTACGGCAACAGCTCTGAAACGGGCTCGCAGGGGCGACTGGAACTTTTCACCAAGCATCTTCGGGCCTTCCCTGCCCTGAATAATAGGGGCGCAGTCCCCGAGAGTAGTATGAGGCATCATTATGAGATCAGAGCATGACAACGCGATAAGCGCGCCGGCGGAAATGGCTTTTTCTTTAACAAAAGCAACCGTTGTGATGCTTTCGGGAACTGCGGTAATAATTTCGGATATATCAAAAGCGGCGTCAACTCTGCCACCAAAGGTATTAATCTCATAAAAAATATGAGTAAACCCGCTGTCCAGAGCCTCAGCCGTAGCCCGTTCAATGAATCGGGCCAACCCGGGCTGCACTTCTCCCTCAAGAGGGATTACCGCGGCGCTGCTGCCTGAATATACAGTTCCGGCTTTTAAAATCAGAACCAGCGAAAACAAAACAGCTTTCATGTAATACCTCTCATAAAAAGAATTTTTTCCATGTATAAAGCAACTATCAATAATATATATAATCCCGGCACTCTGATAGCTGCCCACCACCATTTACCCAGCCTTACCGCAGCATAATAGAGAATGCCGGCATGCAAGAGAAACCAGAATCCCATATCCCGGGACAATATTTCAAGCGGACGTTCCGGAATTGCCACACCGTATATTTTTTCAAGATCATATTTATAAAAAAGATAGTTCAATAGCGGCTTATCAAGCACATAATAAAAAAAGAAAAACACAGCCGCGGTAAAAACGCCCAGAACCACAGGCTGCATAAGAAAATATCTGTTGTCTTCTTTTTTGAGAGTAAAATACCCCAGCACAATAATGAGAATGCCGGACAACAGAGTGATTTCGTCCGGCCTCCCGAATTTGACAAAGGTAAAAACCGTTTCAAGAACCGCGAAAACCACAGCAGAATAAACAGCTGCTTTTCTGGAAGCTATTGAATCAAGAACGATAAAAAGTATTACCGGAATAATACCGGCCCACAACAAAGAAGAATCCAATCTGTTTCTCCGATTTTTCAGTTAGCGGGAATAAACTAAATAATAATAGCATTTCAAATCAAATAATTAGAGAAGCATTGCCAGCAGAAGTTTATTTATTGTATTTTAGTTCGGTAATTTAAAACAGAAAAAGAAAGGACACACTATGGGAAAAGGCTTTTTAACTCCCGACTTCCTTCTTCAGAACAAAACCGCGGTAAAACTATATCATGATTATGCGGAAGAAATGCCGATAATCGACTATCACTGCCATCTTCCACCTTCGAGGATCGCTGACAATAATAAATTCAGAAACCTATCCGAGATCTGGCTCGGCGGAGATCATTACAAATGGCGTGCAATGCGTTCCAACGGAGTAAATGAAAAGTACTGTACCGGAGACGCCTCTGATCAGGAAAAATTCAGAGCCTGGGCAAAGACAGTACCTTATACCCTCAGAAACCCCCTTTATCACTGGACACACCTCGAACTCCGCGACCCTTTCGGAATTACCGACAAAGTTCTCTGCCCGGAGACGGCGGATGAGATTTATGAGAAATGTAATGAAAAACTCCGCGAGGACGCATTTTCCCCCAACGGACTTCTTGAACATTTCAAAGTAAAAGCTGTCTGTACGACCGATGACCCCGCCGACAATCTGGAATTCCATATTCAGATAAAGAAATCAGGAAAAACCGGTACAGCAGTATTTCCCACATTCAGACCCGATAAGGCAATGAAAATAGAAAACGGGCCTGAATTTACTGAATATCTGAGAAAACTCGGGAAATCTGCCGGCATTGAGATCAGATATTTTAAGGACCTAGTAGAAGCTCTGCGCAAACGCCAGCAGTTTTTTCACGACAACGGCTGCAGGATTTCAGACCACGGCCTTGAAACTGTATATTCCGAGGATTACACAGAAACAGAAATTGACTCAATTCTCTCGAAGGCGTTCTCTGAAGAGTTTATTTCCGCTGAAGAAGAAAAGAAATTCAAATCCGCGGTATTGTTTGAATGCGGTCTGATGATAGCCGAAAAAGGCTGGACAATGCAACTTCATCTGGGGGCCATGCGCAATAACAACACAAAGATGTTTGAGACCCTCGGTCCGGACAGCGGATTTGACTCAATAGGAGACTATCCCGTTGCCGAACCTCTTTCGAATTTCATGGACAATCTTGAATCCAGGAACAGCCTCCCCAAAACAATATTGTACAACCTGAATCCCAAAGACAACGAAGTCCTCGCCACTATGCTCGGTAATTTTCAGGATGGAAGTATTCCCGGAAAAATCCAGCTCGGCAGCGGTTGGTGGTTTTTGGACCAAAAAAACGGAATGGAAAGACAGATAGACGCCTTGTCCAACCTCGGACTTTTGAGCAGATTTGTGGGAATGCTTACAGACTCCAGAAGTTTTCTTTCTTTCCCCAGACATGAGTATTTCCGAAGAATACTGTGTAATATACTCGGTAAAGACGCGGAAGACGGTCTGATCCCGAAAGATATGGATCTTCTCGGCAATATGGTGAAAGATATATGCTTTAATAATGCCGAGCGTTACTTTGATTTCCCGAACGGTTAAAAAAACGTTGGACGGCGAGGGCGGCCTGAAGGAAATTATCAGAGTCGCCCTTCCTCTTATAGCCTCGACAGCCTCCCATACAGTTCTTACATTTACCGACCGGGTCTTTCTGTCTCAATACAGCCCTCTTGCCCTGGCTGCCTGCGTTCCCGCTTCGGTGCTGGCTTTCAATCTGATCTGTTTTTTTATGGGTACCGGAGAATACACCGCTACTATTATTTCGCATATGCACGGCGCGAAACTTGACCGCAAAATCGGCCGTGCGCTATGGCAGGGCATCATTTTTTCGGGCATTTCTTTTTT
>CAYNYI010000011.1:0-38359 GCA_964401455.1 uncultured Fibrobacterota bacterium | reverse complement strand
CATTGTAATATATGTTCATGATCCTCTCGGAGCGGAGACCGTTCAGACATTATCCATTGATGTGAAGGCCGGTTCGGATCCGGTGCTTATTATATCGCCCGAAAAGGCCGCTCCCGGTGATACTGTTAAATTCACAGCTGCCGGCGTTCCCGAAGGCGCCCTTCTAAGATTTGACTTTAACGGCGACGGAAGATGGGATACACGTTACGATAAAACGAGAGTATTGAGGCGGACCTTCAGAAAAGACGGCGGATATCGGCCGGCTGTCAGTATAAAAACGGGCGATAATAAAACTATTCTTAAAAAAGCTTCATTTACGGTAAACACACCTCCGGAGGCTTCAATAAAAATCAAACGGAAACCGGGTACTTCCTCGGGTTTTGAGTTTCAGGCGGTTGTAAAAGACAATTATGACCGCTCCGAAGCTTTGAAAGTTTCATGGGATTTTGACGGCGACCGTGAGTGGGATACTCCTTTTTCAAATTCAAAACATGCTGAATACATATATCCCAATGTAAATGTTTACAATGTCATTCTTAAAGTCATGGATACTCATGGTGGAGTGACAACAGTTGAAGAACAAATCGTTGTCGGATATCCTCCCGAAATAACAGTCACTGAATTTATTAGAACAGGAATTAATACTGAGACAAAAATGTCGGCTGAAGCGTCTGACCGTGACGGTAAAATAGTTAAATATTCATGGGATTTTGACGGAGATGGAAAAGAAGACTGGGAGTCCCCAAAGTCCGGTCTGGCTAGACATAAATGGAAAATTCCCGGGCTATATAAAGCCGTAGCTACCGCGTATTCCGATGATGGTCAATCAGTTTCGGCTGAGGTCGTTGTTGAAGTTGTCAATTTCCCTCTGACGGCCGGGGCCGGAAAAGATAAATCTGTTTTAGTGAATGATACCGTATGGTTCACCGGAAGCGGAAATGACCGCGACGGTAAAGTATCTACCTTTGAATGGGACTTTGATGGTGACGGAAATATTGATACATTACTAAAAAAACGGGAGAGAACAGCGTTTGTTTTTAATGAAAAAGGTAATTATTCCGCAGTACTTACAGTAACAAATGAAGCCGGTGAAAAAGCTTTTGATACAGTAGCCATAGAAGTGAAAAATACTCCCCCTGAAGCTTTCGCAGGCGAAGACATTGTTCTTAAGGGGCCGGGCAAAGTTGTTCTTGAAGGTAAGGGGAAAGACCGGGAAGGCGGCAAACTTACATTTTCCTGGGACTATGATGGTGACGGCAAATGGGATTATGAAGGTCCGTCGGGTAAAGTTAAAAATAAATTCCGGGAATACAGCTATTCTGTTCTTAAGGTAACCGATTCAGACGGAGATTCCGGATACGATACAACGCGTATTATTATATGTCCGAAAGGCATGGAGACTGTCGAAAAGTATAAATACTGCATCGATACTTATGAATGGCCCAATAAAAAAGGAGAAATTCCGCAGGTAAATGTAAGCTATGAGGAAGCGGATGAGTTGTGTAAAGCTGCGGGAAAAAGATTGTGCTCATCAAATGAATGGATGTACGCCTGCATGGGGGAGAAGGAATATTCTTACCCGTACGGCTATGACTATAATTCTGACAAATGCAATACAGGAGGTCAATCGCTTATGCCTTCGGGATATTTCAGAGATTGTGAAAGCGATTATGATATTTTTGATATGAGCGGAAATCTTGCCGAATGGACATATAAACCAAACAACCCGGGAAATGCATATGCCCGGGGAGGCTCATTTCATCATGGTCGTGGAAAAAGCGACTGCAAGGCTAAAATGAGGAAAACTCGTGATTCCAGATTCGGATTCATAGGGTTCAGGTGCTGTAAATAGAATGAATATAAACAAAACCATCAGTCAGAAAGTATTTGGAGCCGTTGTTCTGATACTGATAATATTCGCAATCGGGACGATCGGGTTTTATATCCTGCTGGACGGTCTGACTGTGCTTGACAGCCTTTATTTGACAGTTATTACCCTTACAACGGTAGGGTACGGCGATCTATCCCCGCATTCCAATATGCCCGCGGATGGAAACCCTTATATTATTAAAGTTTTTGCGCTGCTCCTTATAATTGTCGGTATGGGAGCATTTTTATACACAATTGGTATAATAACCGAATATCTTGTTACCGGAGAAATGTCCAAAGAAAATCGGCGAAGAAAAATGCAGCGAAAAATTTCCACGTTGAATGGACATTACATTATATGCGGCGCGGGCGAGACCGGAATCTATATAATGCAGGAATTACGTAAAACAATCCGGGATTTTGTCGTGATCGAAAAATCTCCGGAAAGGATCTCTTTTTTGGAGAATACCATAGATAACCCGCTGTTCATAATGGGAGAAGCTGACAGTGAGGATAATTTAAAACTCGCAGGTATTGATAAGGCCTCAGGGATAGTGCTGGCACTTCCTGATGAAAAAGACAATCTCTATATCGTACTCTCCCTCAGACAACTGAAAAGCCGTCTAAATCCTGATCTACGTATTGCCGCCAAGGCAGTGAATTATGAAAAAACCGCGCCTAAACTCAAAAACGCCGGAGCCGATATTGTTATTTCTCCGGACTATATAAGCGGCAGAAGAATGTTTTCAGAAATGTTCAGGCCGGCAGTCACCACATTTATGGACAGAATGCTAAGAGACAAAAGAGCCGTAATGCGTATAGAACAGGCAGTCGTGGGAAGAGGGTCCACTGTCGCAGGTCGCCCGCTAAAGGATTCGGGAATATTTGAAAAAACAGGTTTACTAATAGCAGCTGTAAAAAAACAAGGTGAAAATGGGTTTATTTATAATCCCGGAGCAGACACTTTCATTAACTACGGAGATGTGCTTATTTCAATAGGTTCAATGACGCAAATTGAAAAACTCAGAAAACTTTCCGGAGGTATGCATTGACTCTTAAGAATGAACTTTCTTCACATGTCATCGTATGCGGCCTGAATTCAACCTCCCGGTATATAATTGATGAACTGGAAAAAAACCGTGATTTTTACCGTGATATACCTGGAGGGTATTCCGGAGAATATGTGGTAATAGATACAATTAAATCTCCCGGGGAGAGTTTTATTAATAATTTTCCTTCGATGAGGTATTTATGTGGAGATCCCGCCGACGATACAGTTCTTGAAAAAGCAGGGATAAGAACAGCTTTCGGCATTTTCCCCGTGCTTTCTGCCGATAAAGAAAATCTCTTTATTACTTTCTCCGCGAGGCAGCTTAATCCTTCTGTCCGGGTAGTCTCCCGTGCGGCTGATATTTTTAATATTGGACAAAAAATGTATGGCGCCGGCGCCGGCAGTGTGGTTTCACCTAATTTTATAGGGGGGCTGAGACTGGTATCTGAAATATCCAGACCTGAAGTAACAGAGTTCCTTGACCATATGCTGAGAGGAAAAAAGCCGAGGATAGAGGAAATAACTGTTCCTGAAATAAAAAAACAAATGACACTGGATTTTCTAAATATTCCCAAAGTTACAGGCCTTGTGGTTATTGCTCTGAAAAAGAAATCGGAAACCGAGTACCTTTATAATCCGGGGCCGAAGACTTCAGTGTCTCCCGGTGATACAGTCGTTGTAATTGTCGAAAACAAAGAGGATTTGGAACTTATACAACACCTTTCGACTTTTATTTAAAAGTGACTGGAAAAGCCCTCTGCAAAACTTTTATAATATAGACGGTAAACAAGTATAACTAAAACTTTAAGAGGAGTTAAAAATGAAGGAAAGAAAAGGCGTTTTTTCTGTTGCCATGCTTGCCGTTATAATGATTTCCGTTATTCTTTTCAACTGCGATTTCACATTTGCGGACGATGACAACGGATCCGAGAATTCTATTAAATTCGGGTCTGAAAAACGCCCCGAGCTGGATCTTTCAGGCATAGGTTCTTTTAAGACCGTGTTCGCAGATATTGCCGAGCAGGTTGTTCCGAGCGTAGTATCCGTCATCCCTACAAAAATAGATACTGTTGTATTCAGAAAAAATCCTTTCTATCATTTTTTTGACGATCCAGGAAATAAAGATGGCCAGAATCCTTTTGATTTCTTTTTTAATCCACGCAGGAGACAAGAACCACAGGTAGAAAAAAGAGAATACAGACAGCAGGGAATAGGTTCCGGAGTTATAGTCTCTAAAGACGGTTACATTCTTACCAATTATCATGTTATTAAGGGTGCTGACGAGATTGAAGTTAGAACTAATGACGGGCGCGTATTCGATGCTGAGATAAAAGGCTCAGATTCACTTTCCGATGTCGCGGTAATAAAGCTAAAAGGAGATATTGAAGATCTTCCGGTAGCTTTCCTCGGAGATTCTGATAAACTGAAACCCGGAGACTGGACAATCGCAATCGGAAACCCTTTCAGTCTGACATCTACCGTCACTGTGGGTATAGTCTCCGCTCTTAACAGAAAGGTACAAAATAACAGCAGTTTCCAGAATTTCATACAAACCGACGCCGCGATAAACCCGGGAAATTCGGGCGGCGCTCTTGTTAATATAGAAGGCGAGCTTATAGGGATCAATACCATGATTTATTCCCGTTCAGGCGGATATATGGGCATAGGATTCGCGATTCCCATTAATATGGCTAAAAAAATCATGGAAGATCTGATATTTAAGGGCAGAGTGGTCCGCGGCTGGATGGGAGTATCTATTCAGGATCTCAACTATGCGGCAAGACAGGCGCTGGACATAAAAGACAACGCCGGGGTTATGGTAACCACTGTTTATAAAGGTCAGCCAGCCGATAAAGCCGGGATCAAACAAGGCGATGTTATCATGTCTGTCGGGGGGAAGAAGGTAAGAAATGTTAATGAATTACGTAATGTAATTGCAGGAATAAAACCCGGCAGAAAAGTCTCTGTGACAGTAATAAGGGACGGGAATAAGAAAGAAGTGAGTCTGAAGATTGCCGAGCGCAATCAGGAAAAGATAAAAGAGTTATCGGAGTCCATTGAAACAGGTTCTGACGCTGAGGCGAAAACCGACGAAGATAAAAAGACCGGACTTAAAGTCGCCAACCTCTCAAATGAAATGCGTCAAAAATTCGGAATAGGTGAAAATGCTTCCGGTGTTGTTATTACTCATATAGATCCAGGTGCACCTGCTGCCGCTTCAAATATAAAAGTCGGAGACGTAATCGTGCGTATGAAAATAAGCGGAAAAGATTATGTAGATACAGGGGATGTAGGGAAGTTTAAAAAGGCCGCTTCGAAGCTTAAAAAAGGAGACTCAGTTCTTTTAATAATTAACAGGGGCGGTAACAGCCTTTATGCCGGTTTCAAAATCAGGGGCTGATAAGAGCCCACCTTTATTTTCGTTTTTAAAAGATCCTGTCCTGCGGGCCCGTATTCTTAAATTCGGGCTCGTGGGCTTTTCCGGTGTTTTTATTAATAACGGCATCTTGTGGCTGCTTGTAGAATTTACTTCACTTCCTTTTTATCTCTGTTCTTTCGCCGCTATAGAAACTTCTATACTGACTAATTTTTTTCTTAACGACAATTTTACATGGAAAGACAGAAAAACAGGAAATTTTTTTGTACGTCTCCTGAGATACAACTCATCGACATTTTTCTCCTCAATTTTTATTAATATGTCCGTGCTGATGCTGTTTCGGGAATGGGCTGGGATGCAATACATAATAGCGAATCTTATAGGAATAGGATGCGCAATGGTTTCCAATTTCATTATGAACTCTTTCTGGACGTACGGAGAATTCAGAATTGATATGCCTAAAAGTTCCCGTAATATAATAGCGGCTTCGCTGCTCCTTAGGCTTATAATTGCCGCCGGAATCGGGGCCGGATTTGATGAAGCGTATTATTACGCCTATTCTCTCAGACCGTCACTCAGCTATTTCGATCACCCTCCCGCAGTCGGGTTCCTCGCGGGTTTTTTCCCCTTTCTAACCGGTTCAGCCGGGCCTTTTACAATTAGACTGGGAACAGTCCTTCTATATACCCTGTCGTCCTTTATTTTCTATAAACTGGCAGCCGGAATGTACGGAAGAAAACGCGCGGTTTTTTCGTTGTTCCTTTTTTCTTTCACACCCATGATGCTGCTCGGAGCAGGAACGATGGTTCTTCCGGATGCTCCTATGGTTTTTTTCTGGATACTTTCTCTTATTTTCATTAGAAGGATATTTTTCGGAGAAGAGAAAAACATTAATTATCTGATGGCGGGTTTGTTGACAGGACTAACTTTCATGTCGAAATACCACGGAGCCTTTCTCGGGATTTTTCTTTTTCTGTTTCTTTTGATGAGAAGACCCGGAAAATTTTTATCCGCCGGTCCTTACATTTATTTTTCGGCATCGCTTTTAGCCGCCCTGCCGGTTTTTATCTGGAATTACAGAAACGGCTTTATTTCTTTTTTATTCCAGGGGGAAAGGGCCGGCGGGACAAACCTCAGGCCTGACTTATTTTTACAGGCTGTGGGGGGGCAGGCAGGATATCTGACTCCTATGGTTTTTATACCATTGTTGTTTATAATCGTTAAAATCTCAATGCGGGCTTTGAGGGAAAAAGATCATGAGTCGGAATTTATTTTTTATTTGGGAGTTCTGCCTGTTTTCTTTTTTAATGTGGTTTCTTTTTTTCGGCCGATACTTCCTCACTGGACAATGGCGGGGTATATTACACTAATGCTCCCGGCCGGAAAAAAAATGTATGAGTATTGGCACCTTAAAATCAAATTCCGGAATTATGTAAAATTAAGCACTGTGGCAGTAGCTTTCCTTCTCGCTGCGTCATTCATACACACGCGTACCGGCTATTTTCTTCCTGATTTTCTTGTGGAACAAGGGATTATAACAGAAAAAGACTTAAAAAAGGACGCCACCCTGGATGTCTGGGGGTGGCAGGAGGCAGCTTCATTTATCAGAAATAATTACCCAAACGGGTCGGACGGACATTTTGTATTTACTCACAAATGGTTTTTAAGCGGAGAGCTTGACCTCGCTCTTGAGGGAGAATACACGGTTACCTGTTTCAATCCTAAAGACCCCAGAGGCTACGGAATCTGGGCAAAAGAGGTCTCTTTTTTGGGAAGAGAAGGCGTTTTCGTGTGCACAGACAGATATTTTAAAGATCCGGTTAAAAAATACCGCGGTTATTTTAAAGATATCTCATCACCGGATTCGCTGATCGTGAAAAGGGGTAAAAGGAACGCCAAAACCTTTTACTTTTATGACTGCGGCAGCCTTCAAAAAGAATTTGATTTTCCTTTCTGATAAGAATTAGAAATTTAATCGATTCCCGTTCCTGTAGTTGCAGGCACAAATTTACCCATTTTAACATTTTTAGCACTTGAAAGTTTATCCGCTAATTTCCTGATCTCTTTATTTTTACCCTTTAGAAGTATAACTTCGATGCAGTTGTCGTGGTCAAGGTGTGCGTGCATTGTTGAGATAATTGAGGAGTGGTGTTCATGCTGCTGCTCCATAAGCTTTTCGACAACACCTTTTTTGTGATGGTCATAAACCAGGATAACTGTACCTGCTGTGACCGAATCGGGATCAGCCCACTCACCGGTTTCAATCAGCTTGCCTCTAATGAGGTCACGGACAGCCTCTGAGCGGTTTGGGTATCCTTTTTCATGGTTTACGGCATCAAATCGTTTTAAAAGGTCCTGAGGAAGAGATATTCCGAATCTAATACATTTTTCCATTTTTTTTTGTCCGACAGTTGAAAATTACTATAATTATTGTTAAAATAATACTATTAATTTAAATTCAAGTAAAATTAATTTATCAGGAAAAAAATTATGATAAACGAATTAAAAATACCTCTTTTTGATCTGATAGTCTGTCTTGCGGATGCTATGGATAAAGTTAATCCGCATCTATCAAACCATCATAAACGAGTCGCATATATAGCTTCAAGTCTCGCAATATACGCAGGCAAAGATGAAAAATTTATCGTGGACATAATAATGGCGGGCATACTGCATGATATAGGCGCAATGTCGCTTTCCGAAAGAATGGAAGCCTTGAATTTTGAAACCAGCGAGGCGAATATACACTCTGAAGCAGGATATAAACTTCTTGGAATATTTAAACCATTTTCGCATCTTGCTGAAACTGTAAGGTATCATCATAAATACTGGAATGATAACTCATCGGTTTTTCCTGAAGAAAGCCATCTTCTTCATATTTCAGACAGAATAAGCGTTTTGATAGATGAAGAAAAAGAAATACTCGGTCAGGTGCCGCAAATTGTGGAAAAAATATCCGAGAATTCAGGCAGAATGTTTTCTCCGGAATATACTGATGTATTCAGAGAAGTTGCTAAACGGCAATGTTTTTGGTTTGATCTGGTATCATCGAATCTATACAGAATATTAAAAAACAGAACCGGTGCGGGTTCTATAATGCTTGATCTCGGAAACCTACAGGGGCTTGCGGAGTTATTCGGAAGAATCATAGACTACAGAAGCCGCTTTACCGCGACCCATTCAAAAGGAGTTGCCGCTACTGCCGCGGCAATTGCGCGGATTATGGGGTTTTCTGACAGAGAACAGATATATATGAAAATTGCAGGCAGTTTCCACGATCTCGGCAAGTTGGCCGTTTCTAAAGAAATACTCGAGAAGAACGGGCGCTTATCGCAAGAGGAGCGAAGAAACATAGAATCTCATACCTATCATACCTTTCATATACTAAATACCGTCGGCGGCATGCGTCAGATAAATGAGTGGGCCTCGTTTCATCATGAAAAGCTTAATGGCAGGGGATACCCTTTTCACCATTCAGGGGAAGATCTTTCACTCGGCTCAAGAATAATGTCGGTAGCAGATATTTTTACGGCGTGCTCTGAGGACAGACCCTACAGAAAAGGGATGGATATTCACTCGGTATTAAAAATACTTGATTCAGAAGTAAAGCTGGGCGCTCTTGATTCATTTACTGTATCCATATTAAGAAAGAATATTTCTGAAATAGACAAAAAGAGAATAGATGCTCAGAAAAGCGGCTCCGATGAATATAACAGGTTATTTGTGGCGAATTGATTTTTTTAGTTACTTTTTTTTGGTATTTTTGTATAATCATTAATTATATAAACAATCAGAATAATAAATATTGTATTGAAAGGGACCCAATATGGATGTGTCATATGTAAACCCGTTTATATCATCAACTATTGAAACCTTTAAAACGATGTTCGACATCGAAGCTAAACCGGGAAAACCCATGCTCAAAAAGGAGCCATATCCGTCCTACGATATTTCCGCGGTTATTGGTCTCTCCGGAGAAGCTCAGGGTTCAATTTCTATGAGTTTTCCGAAAGCGGTGGGGCTTAAAGTTATTTCTCACATGCTTGGTGAAACGATAAAGGTTGTCGGACCGGAGCTAACGGACGGCATAGGAGAAATCGCGAACATTGTCGCGGGCAATGCCAAAAAAGACTTGTCAAAATTCAAACTTTCCATATCTTTGCCTAATGTAATTATAGGTAAGGATCACGTATTATCTCCTCCGAGTAATTCCCCGACAATAATAGTGCCGTTTTCTACTACAATAGGTGATTTTGATATGGAAGTTTCCTTAAAAACAAAATAATGGAGGACCCTTTAAGATGAAAGTCTTACTTGTTGATGACTCAAACACAATGAGAAGAATACAGAAAAATCAACTCGCAAAACTCGGAATAACCGAGATTGTCGAAGCCGAGAACGGGCAGGACGCTCTTGATAAAGTTAAATCAGAATCCCCCGAACTCGTGCTGCTTGACTGGAATATGCCGGTTATGGATGGTATTACATGTCTGCGGACTCTCAGACAGTCCGACAAAAAGACCAAGGTGATTATGTGTACTTCGGAATCCGAAAAGGAAAAAGTTGTAGAAGCTTTAAAATCAGGGGCTAACGACTACATGGTAAAACCATTTGATCCAGAGACTCTGAAAGAAAAGCTGAATATGTAAAAAGAAAATAAAAAAACTGTTGACGCGCAACCGAATAATTTCTACTATACAGGTGGATACTTTCAAAAAAGAGTCTTCACATTATGGTTCTGTCAACACGCTTTATACGTTTATTCACCATATTTGTACTGATGGCAGTAATCTCAGTACTGTCAAATATTTCAATTCTTATTCTTACGGCTGAAGCAGTTTCAAAAATCTCTCTTGAAAGAAAAAAAAGAAAAATCCGAATTCTTGACATTAAAACCACCGCAAAGAATAGACTTTCGCTTAAAAAAGGAATAAGCGACCTTCGAGACGGTATTAATACCGTACGATGGTATATGAGTTTCCCGGAAATTGAAACTGATCTTTATAATGCCGGAATAGGCGGCAGTAAAACAAATGCTCACTACATCAATTCGTTTTTTCCCGGCTCATCGCTTGACCGTATCAGCGTATCTGAATTCGATTATGAAAAGTTAGAAGGCAGATGTAAAATAATGAAAAACATTTATTCACGAAGCATTAACAAGGCCTGGTTAATATATGGAAATTATCCATCAATAACTCCTGCGGGAGGGAGAATTACAAGTTTCTTCGGAACTAGAATTAATCCGGTAACAAGGCAGCGTGATTTCCATAAAGGTCTTGACATTGCAGGCAAAAGGGGTACTAAAGTGGTTTCTACGGCGAACGGCAGAGTCATATTTTCAGGTTATGGGGAAATTTGCGGAAACAAAGTGGCCGTAATGCATAATGCTTTTTTTATAACCGGCTATTCACATCTGGAAAAAAGACTTGTCAGAGAGGGCCAATATGTAAGTAAGGGCGCTCCCATTGGGATAATGGGAAACAGCGGGCGCAGCACAGGAAGACATCTGCATTACGAAGTAACCTATTTTGGAGAAAATGTAGATCCGCTCCTTTTTACCGGATATTATTTCAATAAGCGCGGCAAATATTATCTAAGCAGTCAGACAGAATTCTCTCTCTCAAGGTAAACCGTCTGGGTCGGAAAAGCGAATTCGATCCCGTTCTCACGGCAGTATTCCATGATTCGAAGATTTATCTCCTGCTGAATATCCATATATTTATTATAATCGTTTCCAATTACATAATAAACTATCTCAAAGACAAGATTAAAATCGCCATATGAGGAAAAGTGCGCCCGGTCAAAAACAGTGTCCTGGATACTTTCAATTATTTCTTTTATGGTTTTGGGAATTTCTTTTAGTTTTTCCAATTCTGTCTGATAAATAAAGCCCAGCTTAAATACTACGCGCCTTCTCTCCATCCTTTTATAATTCTTAATACGTGAATTTGTAAGATCGGTGTTTGAGAAAATCAACTGTTCACCGCCAAGGCTCCTGATTCTTGTTGTTTTTATGCCGATGGCTTCAATAACACCAAGATGTTCATTGACAACTATGAAATCTCCGATCTCGAAAGGCTTATCAAAGAAAATACTGAAATAGCTGAACATATCACCGAGAAGGGTCTGCGCCGCGAGAGCTATAGCTATACCGCCTATTCCCATTCCGGCTACCAGTGTGGAAATTTTGAATCCAAGATTATCGAGGAGAAGAATAACAGCTGCAGTCCAGATAAGAACGATAAAAACGCTCAGGATTCCCTTGAAAGCTTTTTTCCGAGCGGAATTTTGATCGTTTTTCATGATTTGTATCTCAAGCAGGTCGGAAATGAATGCGATTGAAAACCTGGCACCGAGTATTGTAAATATTATCAGTGTAGCTACCTTTATTGTTTTCATTATTTCCGGAGACAAAGTAAGACTTTTTATTCCTAGATAGAGTGCTCCGAAATAGATTATTGGCATAAATTTGCTCTTTATGTCGGTAATCAGGAAGTCACTGTCAAATGCGTCGCCTTTATGAAGTTTTTTCCAGCCGGCAGATGAAATACGAACTAAAAGGTAACCGGCCACAGAAAAAGCAAGTGTAACAGCAACGGCTATGATATATTCGTATATTGAGTTGCCGAAATAAGATTTATTGAGGTATTCCATATTTCCCCCTGTATTTAATTAATTGATAATTCAATCCCAAATACCCGGTATTTTTGTAAGGCAGGATGGGCATAATCCTGAATCCAGTTTGTTCATATCCGCTCTAAAGCCTTTTCTTGAAATAAGCATTTTTCCGCAAGAAGGGCATAAGGTGTTATTTTGGGCTGCTGTATTTCCGGTATAAATATAATTAATGCCTGCTTCCAAACCGGCTTCACACGCTCTATTTAAAGAACCGACCCCTGTTCTTTCTATATCCATCATTTTTTTTGCGGGATGAAAAGCCGAAATATGCCACGGTATATCTGCAGAAATACCTGCTATTAATCCGGCAAGGTCTCTAAGCTGTTTATCTCCGTCATTTACTCCCGGTATAATAAGGGTTGTTACCTCAACCAGGATGCCTAGAGAACAGGCCTCTGAAATAGTTTCAATAACAGGAAAAAGTTTTCCGCCGCAATATTTTTTGTAGAATGAATTTTCAGATGATTTGAGATCTATATTGGAAGCGTCAAGGAATTCTGAGGCTTTGCGAAGGGCAGGCAAAGAAATATAACCGTTTGTTACAAAAATATTTTTAAGCCCTTTTTCGCGGCCGGCAATACCCGTGTCATAAGCATATTCAAAAAACACGGTCGGTTCTGTATATGTATAGGAGATGCTCCTGCAGCCCTTTGTTAAAGCATTTTGAACTGCCTGACCGGGAGTGTGTTTTTCTGAATAATATCCGGAATTTATATAAGAAGACGCGTCGGCGATTTCAGAATTCTGGCAGAATGAACAGTCAAAATTGCAGCCCGGGCATGAAAGAGAATAGGTATCTGAACCGGGAAGAAGATGATATAAAGGTTTTTTCTCAACCGGGTCAACAGAAAGCGCCGCAGGTCTTGAATAATAAAGAGGATAAAGCGTACCTTCTTCATTCACTCTTACACGGCATTTACCGGTTTTTCCTTTAGCTATAATACATTCGTGTGGACATAGAAGACACTTAATAAAACCATTGTCCACTTTTTGCTGAAACATCGCCGCCTTTTTCATATGACTCATATAATACAATCATTAACGCTCAATTTGCAAATCCCTACTCAATTATTATATATATTCTCCATAGTTCGTCTCATTTTGTTTGAGCCTAAATTGACTGTACATAGAAAGACATGAGAAAAAACAATAAATATTTCTTTGCAATTCCTATAATATTTTTAATCTCCTTATTCTTTTTTCTTCGATCGGAGATACAAATACCGGATTATATTGTGAAAAAAATTGAAGCGGCTATTTCCACCGCAATTAGCCGGGATGTAAAGATCGGAGATGTTTATCTAAATTTAAACGGCAGGATTAAAGCTGATTCAGTTGAAATATTCCACAAAGAAAAACTTCTCGGAAAAGCTGATAATTTACTTATAGAAACTGAATTTAAATATTTAAAATATCCGTTTATAGGTATAACTAAGATATCAATTGTAGAACCTTATGTGAATTTTATAAAAAATGATAAATCTTTTATACTTCCATGGAAAATTAACGCCGGGAAAGAAAATGGCGGTAAAGAAAATGGCGGAAAACCTTTATTTTCCGGTCCTCTTAAAATTAAAGAAGCGGAAATTCTGTATACGGACGAAACCGATATTAACTTATCTGCGAGATTAAGTAAAACAAATGGGGAAATAAACTTCAGTAATAATGGCATTAATATTGATTTTAACGCAATGGGACTTTTAAAAATCTCAGAAGAAGATTACAGTTTTAATGAAATTCAGGCAACAATTGGGAAGTCAGAACGTGGATGGGAAATTGACGTTCCCTTGATCACAGGCATGGGGCTTACCGGTTTTTCTGACCTTAATATTCAAAATACTCCACTCGGAACCGAAGTCTTCGGTAAACTTGATATTTCAGGCAATCCCGAGCTGGACAGATTCCATTTTATTCCGGATTCAATCTTTAAAGCAAAAGGCATCAGTTTAAAATCTGAATTCAGTTTTAAAAATAATGCCGTTAAAACCGAAACCGAAGGAATAATAGAAGGAATTGGTAATAATGCCTTTTATTCTGAAAAAATAATTTTTGATATATCAACCGATAATGATACCATTTTTGTAAACAGTCTCAATATGCAGATGGAAGAAGGCATTATTCACGCATCCGGAAAGCTGGGGCTTTACGGAGAGCTTCCTTTTGATATAAAGCTTGATACAGATAATAAAAAGGTCCGCTACACACCCCCGCAGGCATGGAAAACCGGGCAACTATCCATTTCCTGTAAATCGGCCGTCTCAGGCAGTATAAAAAACAGAAAATTCAGAAAGTCGTCTCTAAAAGCCAGTATTATCCCTGGAAAATCAATATCGGGTTTTTCTTTAAACGCTTCTGCGGCAAATAGAGCCGTACGGTTTAATATTAAATACAACGAAGGAAATGCGGGAGGAGAATTAACTTTCTCTGATACGGCCGTAAAAGGTTCTTTTCAGGCAAAGAATATAAAAACCGATGAATTTTCGGAATTATTTCTTAATGAAAAAATAGTCGGCACCCTGGACTTCGATGGAAAATTTGGACCTGTTCCTTCAGAAAAACCTTTGTATTTTATTCGTTTATCAAAGGGTAAGATTGAATACAAAGGTATATCATCAGATATTTCCGGTAAATTGCATAATACTCCCGGTGGTATTATAATTGATACTGCCCTTATCAACGCAGTTATACCGCATACGTTTCTTAGTGAGATAGATACAGGATTTACAAATGATACGGCTTCAGGCCGAATAACTGTTGACGCCGGATTCGGCGGTCACATTAATTCTTTAAAAGGACGCGGCACGCTTTTCTCTACCGGGATCGGATATCGGGGATTTTATGCGGACAGCCTTAATGTTCCGCTTAGCTACTCGGAAAAAACAGTTATACTTAATCCTTTAACCATATATAATGGTGACAATTGCCTTAAAGGGCCGGTTTCGGTATCTCTAAAAGACAGTGCTTTATACGCAAGACTTTGCGATAATAAAAAAAACTGCGTTAAAATAAACGTATCAGCATCGGCATTCGATAAATATGAATTATCTGCGATTGCCCTTATTAATGATGCCTCGGCAGCAGAACCATATTTAGAGGATTCATACAGTATCGGAGGTTCTGCTGAATGCTCGCTTTCTATCGTTGCTGATCGGGAAAAACTAAAAGAGGCGGATATCAGAGGTTATATAAAAAGCAAAGACTTATCCTTTTTAAAAAGCGGGAAAGGACTCAGAAATTTTGATTCATATATAAGCCTCAAGGATCGCTTTATAATTATTGATTCCGCGGTTGTTAATGCGGGAGGGCAGTCATTTAGAATATCCGGGGATATAAAAAGAGGGAAAAGCGATTCTGTTTATTTTAATCTGAATTCGGAAGGCCCGGGGAGTGCCTCCGTATCCGGGGGAATAGCATCGGGGAAAGCGGACCTGCGGATGTATATTTCCGGCAATATAATTCAGGCTGCGGCTTACTTTCTTCCTGAAGGATGGAAAACATCAGGAGATTTACATGCAAAAGTTGATATTAACGGAGATTTTGACAGCCTTATCTATGACGGTACGATAAAAGCCTCGAGTGTAAACATTTCTCCTCCCGACAGCTTATTTTTAATAAATAAAGGCTTTGCCAACATGAAAATAAAGTCGGGGACCTTATTTGTTGACAGCGCAGGATTTTACTCCAAAAATGGAAAAACTCTAATAAAAGGGAATGTACAAAGGGCTGGTGAAGTCGACCTAGCAATAAATGCGCGCGGGATGGACTTAAAGAAACCGGATATATTTAAGACAACTGACGTAAATTGCAGTTTACTTGTCGGTGGAAATAAAGAAAAAATAAATATTAAAGGAAAAGCAGGTTTTAAAAAGCTACGCTTCATTAAAAATTTTGATTTAAAATCTATTGTTCCGCTAAGCGAAAATGTTACAAAAATTCCTGATGAAAAATCTGAATTTCTGGAGAATATATATGTAGAAATAAGGATAGACCCGTCATCAAAAATTGAAATTGAGAATAATATAACAGATATAACAATTAAACCTTCGGTTACCTTACAGGGCCCTTTCTATTCAATAATGCCTGCCGGCCGTATCACGGTCGCAGATGGGAAAGCCGTTTTTCTTGACCGTGAATTCAAAATAATATCCGGAACGGCGGACTTCAGTTCCGCCAAAGAAATAAATCCGGCTGTTCAGGCAGAAGCGGTAACATCAATAGACGATTTCAACGGAATAGAACCGGTTACATAT
Organism: uncultured Fibrobacterota bacterium; assembly: GCA_964401455.1. Lineage (GTDB taxonomy): Bacteria > Fibrobacterota > OXYB2-FULL-49-7 > CAYNYI01 > CAYNYI01 > CAYNYI01. Next base: position 22,131 of record CAYNYI010000011.1, on the reverse strand, counting down.
GATATTTATTTGAATTTATCCGGTACTCTTAAAGACCCGGTGGTTAATTTCAGATCAGAGCCTTATCTTGACAAAACAAATATTCTGGCTCTTTTAACAATTGGCACGACCAGAGAAAGAATTGCGTATTCCGGAGATGTTATAAAAGAACGTGCGGGGCGAATAACCACCGGACAAATATCCTCTTATCTATCGGAAAAAGTAAGCAGAAGCACAGGACTGGACCGGATAAATATAAAAGGAAATATTTTTAATACCGGAGGGGGAAACGGTCCGGTTCTTGAAGCGGTAAAAAAAATCAACCCAAAGACCGAAATAACTTATTCCTCCAATATTGGAAACTTCAGCCGCAATAAGATCATAATAAATTATATGATTTCCAACAGGATTTCACTTGAAGGCGAAACTGACCAGTCCGGAAACAACGGACTCGACTTAAAATACCGGGTGGAATTCGAATGATAAAAAAAAGATTTTTTCTGGTTTTTTTATTTCTGTTATCTTTCAATGGGTTTTCCGATGAGGCCTATACAGAGTCCATAGAAATAAAAGGAAACAATATCTTCAGCGAACGCAAAATAAAGCGTCTAATGGCGACAAAAGGCTCCTTCCTTTTTATAAAAAGAGTTTTTAGAAAAGAAATACTCGAAGAAGATATCAAAAATATCCGCAGAGCTTATAAAAATGAAGGCTATTATAAAACAGCCATTGAAAGCTCTATAATAAAATTAAAATCTAAAGAAAATTATGTGCGTGTAATAGTCAAAATTGATGAGAATTCTCCTGTTATCCTTTCCGGAATAAAAATTGAAGGCAGAGATGAAATGCCCTTAGACCTCATCGGAAGCATTATACATTTTACAAAAGGAGATACTTTCCGGATTCCGGAAATTGATAAGAAAGCAGCTGAAATAATAAATCTCTACAATAACAATGGCTTTCCGGACTCAGAGCTTAATACCGAAACATTAATAGACACAGCCGCTGATACAGGCAGAGCTGTTTTTAAAATAAAAGAAAACGGTTTCTACAGAGTAGGCGAGCTAATAACCAAACATAAGGGGCTTACAAAGGATGCTGTTATTAAGCGTCAGATAAGCATCAATAAAAACGATACGGTTGATTATAGAGAAATACTACGCACGGAGAGAAGATTATATCAAACCGGCCTTTTCAGGAAAGTCGATATTAGGATACATGATTACAAAAAAGGAGAGAAACTCCTAAAAGTCAATATTCAGGAAAAAAAACCGATGTACATTGAAGCCAAAGCCGGATACGGTTCATATGAATACGCCAGACTTTCCTCAGAATTCAGACATATTAATCTTTTCGGCATGGCAAGGACATTTGGCTTTCGCGGAAAAATAAGTGTAAGACGGCGTCTGGCGGAAATCAGTTTAGGGGAACCCTGGCTTTTCGGTATTCCCCTAAAGACAAACTTGCGCGGATTCATTAGTTATGACGAGGAACCAGGGTATAAAATTAATAAAAAAGGCGCAGTTTTTACTTCCAATTACCCTGCAGGATCTAACGCCGACCTTGCTGTTTCCTACAGACATGAAAATTCCGCTATTTTTGCAGATTCCGCGATGGGCCGTTCTCAGAAATTAAGAATCCGAAGTCTGAGCCCGGTCTATTCCTATGACACACGTGACGACCTTTTTAATACCGGAGACGGTACTTTTCTGCGGTTTGGAGGAGAATTCGCAGGTGAGTCATTTACTGAAATCAGATTTATGAAAATTCAAAGCCAATTGCGATTTTTTGAGACGATGAGCCAAGGCTTTATATTTGCGTCAGCCTTGAATACGGGAATTATAATACGCGGCAATACAAATTATGAAGTACCGCGTGATGAGAAATTTTATGCCGGAGGCGATGGCTCTATCCGGGGTCTTCCATACAGAATGGCAGGCCCTCTTTTATCTGACGGAAGCCCGGCGGGCGGAATCTTCAAAATCGTATTGAATATTGCAGAATTGAGAAAAAAACTGTATAAAAAAATAGGCGGTGTTTTATTTTTTGACGCTGGCAACGTCTGGCAAAGTACCCGGTCGGCCGACATTCAGGACATATATCTTACTGCGGGCCCCGGGCTAAGGATCAATACACCGATCGGGACTCTCCGGGGTGATATAGGATTTATATTATATGGAGAGAAAAGCGAAGGAGGCTGGGCAGCGCACGGTTCAGTTGGGCAGATGTTTTGACAAAGTATCAATTACTTTGCGCCCAGTCCTCCAGTCTGGGAAGTATGCTTCGCGTTAGAATTATTTTCAATGAAGCTGCGACCGGTATGGCCATCAGCATCCCGAGAAGTCCTGCCACAGCTCCTCCGGTAAGTACTGAAAGAAGTATAGTCAGGACACCAAGATGAGTGGAACGGCTTTGAATCCAGGGAATAAGCACCCATTCCTCAAATAAGTTTACTATATAAAATGCCAAAGTCGGCCATAATAGTTCAAGAAATATGCCGATGGCATTAGTATCAGAAACTGTGTTTACATCCAGGTATTTAAGAAATAACGCCGCTACCCATCCCAGAATTGATAAATATGGAACGATACTTAGCAGACCGGATAATAAACCCAGCAAAAACCAGTAAGGTACACCGGTGATTAGAAACGCAAGAGCAAACAGAAAACTGATAATTGCGGAAATTATAAGCCGTCCCCGGAAAAAATCGCCGAATGCGTTGTCGATATCGTTGATTATTGAGAAGAATTCGTTCTTTTTTGTTGCGGGTACATATCTGTGTAATGAAGAAAAAAGGCCGTTGAAATGCCAGGAAAGAAAGAAAAAGGATACAGGTACAAGGGTAACCCACAGAAAGAAAGAAGTAGTGGTTCCTAAAAGGTTTTTCAAAAGTTCAAATACTGAAGCGGTATTACTGTTTATGTTTTCAAAAATTCTGCTTTCAATGGCGTTTTTAATATCAATAGTATTCAGAAATTCATATTTCTTGGTGATATTTGAAAAATAATCCGGAAGTTTCTGGAAAAGACCCGCAGCCTGTCTGCTTAGAACAGGTACCGACCATACAAATAGGGGAGTGAGTGCCAATAAAGTAAGGACAATTATCGCTGAAATGGTTATTGTCCTGTGAATTCCAAATCTGTTCTCAAAATAATTTACAAATGGATTGAATAAATATGCCAGGAGGAGACCTGCCCCAAAGGGCAAAGAAATAGGCCTTATTTTATAAATAAAAACGGTTAGCAGAGCCAGAACTACGCAAACCAGCAACTGAATAACCCACTTATGAGAAAATAATCCGGTATCTTTATTCATCGTTTCCTTTCATGAGGCTTTAGTTCTCTAAATATAATAATATTTTTATGAGCTGGTATTCAATTAAACTGACTTGCAACAACTTCGACAAATACACTATATTTAGAAACGGTCAATAACGGAAAGGATCTTATTCTGACTGAGCATAAAATTCTTCTTTGTTCCGATCTGGATGGAACAATAATCCCAAACGGTGATTCGCCTTCATCTCCTGACGCCCTGCCTTTATTCCGAAAATTTATATCCGGGCAATTAATTTCCGCAGCTTATATAAGCGGTCGTAATCTACCGCTTCTTAAAGATGCCGTTCATGATTATGATCTGCCGGAACCGGATTTTCTTGGAGGAGACGCAGGTGCTTCTGTTTTTGCCAAAAAAAACGGGAAGTGGGAAAGATGCGGGGCTTATGATGCTCTCATTTCGGAGTCGTGGAAAGGGCTTACCGGACCGGATATAGTGAAAATATTACGAGATATCCGCGGTCTTGAATCACAACCTCCTGACTCTCAGGGTAAATTCAAGGCTTCTTTTTTTACTATGGGTCTTGAGGTGCCATCCGAAATAATAAAGATGATAGAGGAACGCCTTGAACAAAATGGTCTTCTGCACACGGTCATTTTCAGCGTAGATCCTGACACGGGCGCCGGCATGATAGATGTCCTTCCTGAAAACGCTACAAAAGCGGATGCCGCCGAATTCATTAGAGAAGAACTCGGATTTGATAAAGACGCGACTATTTTTTCGGGAGATTCAGGTAACGATCTTCCGGCGATTACATCCGGCACAAAGGCAGTACTCGTAAAAAACACTCCTGAACGGGTAAAAAACGCTGCTTTGGATGCACTCGGTCCTGAAAAATCAAAAAAATATCTTCACATCGCCAAAGGGAATTTCGGGTCTCTTAATGGTAACTTTTCGGCGGGCGTTCTTGAAGGACTCGCTCATTTTTACCCGTTCACTAAAAAAAAGATATTCGAACCCGAAAACATAAAAGGAGAAAAAAATGGCAGCTAACGCTATAACTATTTTTAGGATTTTCCTGGCTTTTTTCACACTTCTTCTCTTTCAAAAAAATTCATTCAGTCTGGCGATACTTTCATCAGTGCTTGTCGCATTTGTTATAATACTTGATATGGTTGACGGGATTGTAGCAAGAAAGCGGAACGAACATTCTGAATTCGGCGCTGTATTTGATATCTCCGGAGACCGGATAGTAGAAAGCATATACTGGGTGTATTTTGCATTCGCGGGTGCTTTCACGTTCTGGTTTCCCTTAATCATAATAACCCGAGGCTGGCTCACCGACACCATTCGTGCCTTCGAAGTTAAAAAAGGAAAAACTCCTTTTGGAAAAGAAAGTCTTTCCGATCATCCGATACTGCGCTTTTTTGTAGCGTCCAGAATAAGCCGTGCGGTATACGGAGGCGCAAAGTTTTTCCTTTTTGTCTACGCGGGAATTCTTCTGGCGGTACGCTTCGGAATAGAAGACGGCCAAATTATGATTCCTTCTCCTGATTTAAAGATAATAACTCTCATAAAAGATATCCTCGCCTGGACGACAATGATAATGTGCGTTATAAGGGGAATACCTGTTTTGTGGGACGGCCGGAAGTTAATATCCAACAATACACATAAAGGAAACGATAATACTAATGAATAAACCAAAAATACTGCTTGTTGATGATGACAACAGTACGCACTTTTCGTATAAACGTTATTTAAGCCGTTCGGGTTATGATCTTGAATGTGCAGCTTCTCTTGAGGAAGCAAAGGAATTCTACCGTAAAGTAAAATTCGACGCTGTTCTTCTGGATTTAAAACTTCCGGACGGGAGCGGTGCTAAGTGGATTCCCGAAATAAGGGAAAAAGACCCTGATACCGCTATAATAATAATAACAGGTCATGGTGATATACCTTCGGTTGTGGATGCCATGAATAAAGGAGCTGATAATTATCTTACAAAGCCGGTTAATCTGTCGGATCTTGATGTGTTCCTTAAAAAGAGCCTGGAAATCGAGAATCTGAGGAGAAAAAACGCAGCGAATAAAAGAACCGTTAAAGAAGATAAGGTCTTCTTCGGAAAATCTTCCTCTATAAAACAAGTTCTGGAGCATTCCAAAATAGCAGCCTCCGACGACTCGATTGTTCTTATACAGGGAGAAACCGGCACAGGGAAAGGAATGCTCGCGCGTTGGATACATGGAAACGGGGCAAGATCAGCCGAGACTTTTGTAGAGGTTAACTGCGCAGGACTTAGAGGCGAAATGCTTGAAAGCGAACTTTTCGGCCATGTCAAAGGCGCTTTTACCTCCGCCGTACAGGACAGAGAGGGCCTGATAGAAGTTGCTGATGGCGGGACTTTGTTTCTTGATGAGATTGGCGATATGGATCTTGGTGTACAGGCGCAGTTTCTTAAAGCCATAGAAGAAAGAACATACAGGCGAATGGGTGAAACACGGGAAAGAAAAAGCAACTTTCGTTTGATGTGCGCAACAAACCGAGATCTTTTTACTGAGGTCGAGAATGGAAAATTCAGGAGAGATCTATACTATCGTATATGTGTTTTTCCCCTTAATTTGCCGGCTTTGAAAGAAAGGACCGAAGACTTCAGAGAGCTTTCGGAACATCTCCTGAATGCTATGGATAAAAAAAATACAGGAATTTCCGATGAAGCTTTGGATCAGCTTAAAAAATACTGCTGGCCCGGAAATATTCGTGAACTCCGTAATATGCTTGAAAGAGCGGTCCTTTTAAGCCGGGGAGAAATGCTATTCCCCGAGCATTTTCCCGGCCTCACAGAACACAGCAGACCCGATGAATTCCCATCATCAGACCGAAGCTTCCCGGATGACGGAAACAGCACTCCTTCGAATACCCTTGAGTCTGTAGAACAGGAACATGTTCGGAAAATTGTCGAAAAATACAGAGGAGATACTAAAAAGGCCTGCGTGGAGCTTGGTATTTCCCGTGCTTCTTTATACAGAAAACTAAATAAGATAAAAGAAAGCTAGTTTTATGAAAGATGATATTACCATAAGAATCACCGGCATGGCCGGACAGGGTATTGTTTCCGCCGGACAAATGCTTCTGAGAGCTTCGGCGTCAGCCGGATATCATGTCTTTTCAATAAGAGACTATGAATCACGAATAAGAGGCGGAGAAAATTATTTTCAGGTCAGGGTTTCCACATCACCCTGCAGGGCATCCATGTCAAAGGCAGATATAATATTTTCATTGAATAAAGAAACCGCATCAAAAGATGCGGAATATCTGAGCCGTGATGGAGTTCTCATTGCAGATTCTGAGGCGGAAAAAGACTCGAATGAGAGACGCTATTTATTTGCTCCCATTGAGCAAAAAGCTAAAGAAGCCGGTAAAAAATTATACTCGGGTACTGTGGGAATCGGAATAGTCTGTGCGCTGGCGGGGATACCTCTGGAAAAGCTTAAATCAACAATATCAAATATACTTAAAGACAAGGATGACAAAATACGGTCAGAAAATATTAAAGCAGCTGAATACGGATACAATATACCGGCTAAAAATAATTTCAAACTTGAACCGCCTGATTCTCACTATGAAGAAAGAGTCCTTATGGACGGAAGCGCCGCTGTCGGGGGAGCGGCCCTCGAAGCAGGGTGCTCTTTTTATTGCGCGTATCCCATGACCCCGGCTACCGGAATAATGAAGAACATAGTAAAATACTCCGCGAAATACCGGGTACTCGTTGAGCAGGCGGAAGATGAAATCGCGGCGGTAAACATGGTTCTGGGTGCGGCATACTCCGGCAGAACAGCCATGACCGGCACATCAGGAGGGGGATTTGCTCTCATGACCGAAGGCCTCAGTCTCGCTGGTATGACAGAAACACCTCTGGTTTTAGCGCTCGTTCAAAGGCCGGGTCCCGCGACCGGGTTTCCAACCAGAACAGAGCAGGGAGACCTTAATTTTGCACTCCACGCAGGGCACGGAGAATTCGCAAAAGCCGTCTTCGCTCCTTCTGATCCGGCGGAAGCGTGGAACCATACCTTGAAAGCCTTTGAAACAGCTTATAGATATCAGGTACCTGTAATAATTTTATCCGATCAATATCTTGCGGATTCAGAAATTGATCTTGATTCAAAAATTTTTAATAAGCCTTCCTTTAAATACAGTCCTTATATTCCGGAAGATGAAATTAATTATAAGCGTTATCAGCTCACAGATGAAAGCCCTGTTTCACCTGCGGCGGCACCCGGAACAAAGGGAGTTCTGGTTTATGCCGATAGCGATGAACATACAGAAGAGGGACATATAACAGAGGATGCTGCGGTAAGAGAAAAGATGATTGATAAACGGCTCTATAGAAAAACGGAGATTCTTAAAGAAGCAATGCTCGAACCGCAGTTAGAAGGGGATAATCAGGCTGACTATATAGTTACGGGTTTCGGTTCCACAGCCGGAATAATACTGTCCGCGCTTTCAAAACTTACTGATTATAAAACAGCTTTTCTGAGAGTTCCCCAATTATGGCCGTTTCCATCTGAAAAATTTTCTGAAATTTGCGGCAGAAGGCCGCTCATTACGGTGGAAAATAACGCGGGGGCACAGTTTGCCGGACTTATACGACGTGAAACCGGAATAAAAGCTGCTTCATCAATTTTAAAATATAATGGCCGCCCGTTTTATGAGGATGAACTTATATCAAGATTAAAGGAGTTTTTAGATGCAGAACAATAAGACAGCATGGTGCCCGGGATGCGGTAATTTTGGAATTCTTAAAGCCGTGCAGGACGCTGTTTCTAAATCAGGCAGGAATAAGAGTGAATTTCTTTTTGTTTCAGGAATAGGCCAGGCAGCTAAACTTCCTCATTATATCGAAGCGAACTGTTTTAACGGACTTCATGGGAGAGCGCTTCCGGTTGCGGCGGGTGCCCGTATGGTCCGAAAAGATTTGAAGATAGTAGTGACTACGGGAGACGGCGACTGCTACGGGGAAGGCGGCAATCATTTTATTCATAATATACGAAGGAACATAGATATAACCGTGATTGTGCATGACAACAGAATATACGGCCTTACGAAAGGTCAGGCATCGCCGACAACTTCTCAGGGTTTTAAAACAGACATTCAAATAGAGGGAGCCCTTTCAAGCCAGTTCAGACCTCTTGAAACGGCCCTCATCGGCGGAGCTGGCTTTGTAGCGCGTGGTTTTTCCGGAAATCCGGAGCAGCTAACCGGACTTATTCTCGAGGCTTTAGAATATAAGGGCTTCTCTCTGATAGATGTTTTCCAGCCATGTGTTTCTTTTAACAAAGTAAACACAATGAAATGGTTCAAGGACAGAATTTACAATCTGTCCGATAAAGCACACGACCCCTCAGACAAGGCGTCCGCGATGCGGGAAGCTGCTAAAAAAGACGAAGAGGGACTGCCGGTTGGCATTTTTTATAAACAAACCGGAAAATCCTTTCCGGAATATGATGAAATGACCATAGGAGAGAATGAAGCTTCAGGCGGATTCCTCAAAGAACATATTATCAGCTGATAATACTTATAGCCTTTTCAGGACACCTCTCGGCAGCATTAATGCACATGCGTTCCAGGTTGGGCGGAACAGGGTTAATGCCTTCAAGCACAAACGCTTTCTTGTTGCCGGGCGCAAATCCGAAAATACCGGGGAAATCCTTAACGCATACTCCTGCGGACCTGCATTTCGATTCTTCGATTTTTATTTCCATAAATTCCTCCTCATGACTCTGCGAAATCACGCTCAGTTACTTTTTCTGTATTCAGCAAAAGCTTGGCATAATGCGCTCTCTTATAAAGCCAGGGCTTATCTGTCGATCCCCGGCTCAATAAACCTCTAAAATCTTTCAGTGATGCATAATTCTTTTCAGACATCCAATTCTCTATTTGTTTATTTGTTTCTGTTATCCAGTCCATCCCATCTTTATAGAGCGCGGTTACCGCCGAAACGCAGTCTGCTCCGGCCAGAATACAACTCAATGCTTCTTTATAACCTGTAACGCCGCCCGAAGCGCACAAAGATGCCTTAATCTTGCCGTATAAGATTCCGGAATACCTCATGGCAAGCCTGTGGTCGCGAGCGAGGCTTAGATTAAAAGGAGAATTCAGTTCAAGCTTTTCAACATCTGCGCCCGGTTCAAAACTTCTGTTAAAAATATCAATGCCGTCAGGAGATTCTCCGTCAAGACGGCCGATAAAATTCAGAGCATTCGTAAAGTAAGGTGAAAGCTTTACGCATATCGGTATAGACACGGCTTTTTTTACTTCCCGAAAAGTTTTTATCATTTCATCTTCGATTTCAGAAGAACTTTTTGTAAACTCAGAGGGAAAAGAATAGAAGTTCAATTCAATTCCGGAAGCCCCCGCATTTTCTATAAGTAGCGCGTATTCAACCCATGTAGAAAGTTTTACAGCATTCAAACTTCCAAAAACAGGTATAGAAAGTGCTTCTGATGCTTTTTCAACAAACCTGATATTTTCCTCGGGACCTATATATTCAAGTTCCGGAAAAACATCTATCATTTCTGGACTTTTGTTATCGATTTCAGAAAGATCTTCCTCCAGCTTTAGTCTCTCAAGCTGGATTTCTTCTTCCAATATAGACTTCAACACAACAGCTCCTGCTCCGCAATCCTCTATTCTTTTTAGATTGTCGAGACTTGAAGTAAGCCCTGAAGCACCTGCTATGATCGGCGATTTAAGTTCCAATTTGCAGAATTCAGTTTTTATATCACTCACAATTAACTCCCATTTATTTATCTATTGAAAACCCGATTTTAATAGTAACCTGCCAGTATGCTATCTCGTTATCTTCAATATAACCCCGTGTTCCGATAACCTCAAACCAACGCATGTTTTTTACAGTTTCCGAAGCAAGTATTACGGCATTTTTTATCGCTGTTTCTTGAGATTCTTTAGATGAACCGACTAACTCTATTGTTTTATAAATGTGGTCTTCCATTTTTAGTCTCCTTTAATTATGAGAAAATTTTATCAGTTTTTTTTGCCATTATGAAATCGTTTTCAGTAAGTCCTCCGGCTTTGTGGCTTGTAAACGCGACTTCAACTTTTTTGTATTTAAGGGTCATATCAGGGTGGTGATCCTCAGAGTCGGCGGAACTAGCCACTTTCATAACAAATTCGGCTCCTTCCATATAATTATTAAATATAAATTCCTTACGTATTAACTCCGGCTCGTCCTCCGGCATAGACCAATGATCCAATTTATTTAAGTATTCCCGAGCCTGCTCAGAACTAATAAGATTTTTGTCCGGAGAACAGCTTCTTTCTGAAAGTCTCATGATTATCTCCCGGTTTATTGCCATTTTAACACTTCTATTGAAGTAATAAGCAACATACATACCGTGCAGCTCCAGCTTTTTTAAGGCTATTTTAAACTTCTTGAGAAGAGAATTATTAATTTTGAGAATTGAAAATGGGAATTATTAGTAATTCTGAAAAAATGTCAGATATTATTGAAAGAAAACCTGAGTAGTATCCTGTGCTCCGATTCATTTTTCTTAAGACTCTCATCTGTCGGATTATAGAGTTCATAGCCGTATTGATAATCAATGGTTACCCCTCTTGAAAGCCGCCAGCTCAATGATGACAGGACTTCAAGATCAGGAGAGGGAGATGTAGAACCTGAAAGACGTTCATAGGGAAAAAAGAAGCGTAATTCCGAGTCCAGGATTATGCGTGTCCCGGGTCTGAAAATAAGCATTAAAGAAGTCTCGGGTCCGTAAACCGGAATTATATCTGAAGTCGGAAGTTTTCTTATAATACTGAATTCCTGAGTTTCGGTTATAGGAGCAGTGATTTCTGCGGTATCTTTCAGAACGGTCTTGTCAACAGATTCCGACTGATCCCACATTATTTCTCTGCTGAATCCAAACCCCAGCAAATACCTGATTTCCAGAAGCGAACCGCGCTTATAATTTATATTTATTCCTGCCCCAATCTGGTATGTAAAAGGGGAAAAAGAAGGTTTTATCATGCGGTAAGAAGCTGATGTATCTATAGATGATACCGTAGAGTCTTCTTCAAGGATAATCCAGTAGTGTTTACCGGTTATTTCGGGGGCTTCAATAAATTCAGGGAACAATTCCGAGATGATCTCAGCTTTTGCGTATGGGCCGGCCCAATCAAAAAAATGCCGCACAAAAAGTGAAGAAAACCTGATCTCATCCGGACTTGTTTTTAGTTTAGAAATACTGAAGCCGGAAAAATTTATTCCTTCATCTATTTTTAGTCTGTTTGACCATTCAATCTGGTCTTTCATATATTTAAGTCGCAGGTTTGTGAGCATGGATAAAGTTGAGGAACTTTCCACGGTGTCCGCCGCTATATTGTCTTTCGCATTCCACAAAAGCGTTCCACCTATATCAAGACCGTATTTCCAATTTGAACTGATTCTTTCTGTCTCTTCATAGACTATGTCTCCGCCTCCTGTAATAAGCAAGCTTTCAGAGTCCTGCGAGATCAAAAAAGTCACGAGTTCTCCGGGAATCAGCCTTACGGTTACAAAATTTCTCCTGGTATTAAAACTCTGCCCGGGGCTGAATATTTTATATATTCCCGGTTCAAGGATCCACGTTCCTACCTCTTCGGCAAGTGCCGGGTCTCTGCCGTAACCGCGCCCGAAGGGTTCCATGCCATCAAGTCTTACAATTTCATATTCCCCCCTAAAAGGCACTCCGTTTTCATCGATCACTTCTATTGATAGTCCGGACCAGTCGGGCTGCAGTACATGAGTTCTGTTTTCAGTTACTGTAAACTTCTTTTTTAATTTCTGTCTGGAATCACCGCTACCGAAGAAAAGGGTATATTTTCCGGGCATTAAGGAATATTTTCTGCCGGCGGTTCCTCTTTTCACTGTTTTGCCTTCGGCATCTTTAATCTCAATTCCCGGTTCAAGATTGGCACCAGTCATTCTCGGCATAAATACCGCTCCCGCACCTATCGCGACAGATCGCGCATCCGAGGCTACCTGGGATGTAATTGAGGGAGCGTTCCATGTTTCCATGGCTTTCTCAAGCCAGGTATTGGAAAAGGGCGAATCCTCCGGAACAGCCGCTTTTACAGAATCCCTGTTTATGATAGTTCCCATATAAATATCAGGAGTGATTTCTCTGCCCGGTAATTCCGGGGCTGGAGCGGCAAAAATATGAAAGCACGTGAAAATAGCCGCGGCTGTTATAAATTCAAAGGGAATATGTCTCATTTATCTATCCGGATACTGCTTGTGGATAAAACCGAATCCATGTCAGCCAAAGCTTTTCGCATACTCATATCCAGAATATTTGAAAGCTCTTTTACGACAAATTCCGGCCCCTGTTTCGGGACTTTTTTACGGAAATCAAACTGCCGGGAATAAACCGTGTTTCCTGTGCGGAGATTAACCAGTTTAATATTATATGCGAGATGGGCAAACCAAACATCTTCACTGTCATATTCTTCCAGAGCATTTATACGTCCTTCAAGCTGAAAATCAGGTTCATAACCCTCATCAAGCCTCCTGACCGTGTGTTCAAAAAGGCCGGACTTTGTCATGTGTGAATATATAAGGTCAGTTATCATATCGGCGGGTTTTACTGCCCAGTTACGATAAAAATAATAGCTGAATTCATAGGGACTGCGCCGATATACAATCTGAGAGCGGGAATATGCCTTTTCTATAGAAAAATCCCGGATTCGCAGCGTGAAAGGATAGGGCTCACCGGAACTGTTACTCGGAACAGGAGAATAGTTCATAATAAAATATTTTTTAACCGGCGGTTTATTGCAGGAAATAAAAAAGATCAGAAAAGAGATAAAAATAAGCCTTCTGGAATTCATATCAGTATGCCCTTTCTTTTACCTGCCGCTCTCTGATTATAAGCGATGGGTTTTCACGGAGCATTGAAGAAATTTCATTTGCGTTTTCGCTTGCTTCGCGTAAATTTTCCATGGAAATTTTAAAATCTTCTTTTGCCTGTCTTATTATGAGAGATAATTCAGACGATATATCACGTATATTTCGCGACGCCGAATCGGTTGACATAACTATTCTTGAAATTCTGTCAGTGCTCAAATCATCCGAAAGACCCGAAGTTATTTTGTTTACAGACGCGGCTATCTCAGCGACATCCGACATTGCCCCGGATGCGGAACCGCCCATTTCTTTTATTGCGGGAGAAAGGTCCGAAAGAATCATTCTGGTGCTATCAGTAATGACGCTGAGGTTTTTTACCGCTTTTTTTAAGTATGCGAGACTGTCCGGATGCGTCATGTCAGTAATGTTATTGAGAAGGAGTTCAACTTTTTCAATGATTATATCCGTCTTTCCTGTAATATTCGCCATTAGGGAGGGCCTGGAGTCGATCTCAGAATCCGGTTTAATAATATCCGATGTGTCTGAACCGCCGAGTATTTCAATATATTTTAGACCGGTAATTCCAACCATTCCGGTTTGTATATACATGTCTTCTTTTACCGGAAAATCATCATCTATAAGAAGCGAAGCCCTGACCTCTGAAAGATTATGAGGCTGATATGATATCTTTTCAACCTTGCCTACCGGAATCCCGTGAAATTTAACCGATGCGCCTTCTTCAAGTCCGGACAATGACTCTCCGCCGAATATAGTAAAGTATCTATGCTGACCGGACGTAAGACTCAGTCCGACAGGTATAAGAATAAAGAATATCACCAGCGCGGTTCCCGCCGTCATAAAAATTCCAAGTCTGGTTTTTTGCGCAGTTGTTAGAGCCATATTATATTTTTCCTTCAGGCAGGAGCTATTCTGTTAAAAAAATTATACAGAGGGCCTTTTTTCAGATTTTCGGCTTCTTTGACTGTTCCCTCAAAAAAAAGTCTGCCATTATCAAGATAATAAATTTTGTCAGCTATTTTTCGAATAGATTCTATTTCATGGCTTACAACGATTATCGTAATGCCGAGAGTATTGCGTATTTTTAAAAGAAGATCGTCCATCCCTGAGGAAGTCACGGGGTCAAGACCCGCGGAAGGCTCATCGCAGAAAACAATAGGGGGGTCCATAATGAGTGCGCGGGCGAGAGCGGCTCTTTTTTTCATCCCGCCCGAAAGTTCTCCGGGGAAAAGTCTGTCGCTTCCGGCCAAACCCACCTGTCTCAGTTTATACCGGACGGTTCTTTCTATTATTTCCTCCCTGAGGCTGGTATGCATTCTCAGAGGCAGGGCCGCGTTTTCAAAAACTGACAAAGAGCTTATGAGCGCTCCGTTCTGGAAAAGAAAGCCGGTTTTTTTGAGTATTTCGAGCATATCAGGCGTATCCAGATCATCAGTTTTTTTGCCGAGGATTTCGATAGTTCCCATTTTGGGTTTCAACAGACCTGTTATAGCCTTTATAAAGGTACTTTTTCCACAACCGGAAGGTCCCGCGATTACAGAAATAGTTGATTCATCAAAAGAAGCGTTTATACCTTTCAAGATATCTTTATCTTGATAGCCGTCCCAGAGCTCACTAATTTTTATAATTTCTTTGCCGATGTTTTTACTCCCACATGAAAAAAGAAAAAAGAGCGTCCGCAACTATTATGCAGAAAATTCCTGTAACGACAGACAATGTGGTGTTTTTCCCTACATCCTCGGCACCGCCCCTGGTCCGAAACCCCCAGTAAGCGCCTATCCATATAATAAGCCATGAAAATACAATCGATTTAGCAAGACTGAAGATTATATCATAGAGATAGACCTCTTTTATTAGTTCTCCCCAGAATTGGACAAGAGTTCCCTGTAGATAAAAAACAGATACAAGCGCGCCCGCAAATATTCCGGAAACAGTAGCCATCACCGACAAAACCGGCATTGTAATTGTGGAGGCCCAGAATTTAGGTACTACTATAAACTGGATCGGGTTAAGGGCCATGATTCGCAGCGCGTCTATTTCTTCCTGTACCTGCATCGTAGCGATTTCAGCCGTTGTTGCGCTTCCGTTTCTTCCTGCAAGTATTACAGCGGTAATCAGAGGCCCGAGCTCCCGTATCATAGAAACCCCGATTACAGGGGCAAGAAAAATATCAGCTCCGTATCGGCTTAATTGTATTGCCGACTGTATTGCGAGAACAAGCCCCACAAGGAAAGAAAGCAGACAGACGATACCCATTGCGGAAAAACCCAGGAAATATGCCTGTTCAGTAATTGATCCTTTTTTAAAGTCTTTTCTTTTTAATAATCCTCCGGTTCCCCAATATAGCACCTCGGTAACCATTGACAGACCCGAGCGAATTTCTTTGAAAAGATTCTCGGTAAGGCTGCCGATTTTATAGAAAAAATAAACTCCGGTTTTATTATGTGTGTGTTCTGTCTTTTTCCGTTCAAGCAGTTTTTTAAATTCAGATTCTACATCTCCGGGCAGTTCCAAAATCTCGGCATTTATCTCTCCTGAATGTTTTTGTTCAAGAATCCAGATCAGAAAGGCCGTCCCCACTGAATCCGCGGATTTTGTCAAAGACATATCTATCTTTATTATTTTTCCCGGCTCAATCCGTGAAAGACCCGATGATACAAGATATGCCCTGTCAAACTTTTCGGGGGTTTTAAAAATTTTGCTATCGGTACGCATTCACATAATATACAATATTTGCATGAAAATTTCTTTCAATCTCTTAATCAAAAAGATATTTACGTTTTTGAGAAAAAGACTCATGTAAGATTTGCTGAAAATAGCTTGTAATCAAGGAATTCATCCATGGCAAAGATTTTGCGTGGTAATAACCAGAACACTCGTAAGGTAAAACTTAAAAAAGGATAATCGAATATGATACTTTCAAAACCGAGAGTAGTACAGAAAAGAACTCCAAAAGAATGTGTTTATGAGGGGTGCGGTGAGAAGTTCATGGGTACTCCCGCTCAGAAATACTGCGATTTTCATAAAGACGTAAAAAATAGAAAATACCTAAGGAAAAAGAATGATGACATAACAAAAAACAATATGCTCTTCCGGCACACTTTCAATGATACCACGAGAATAGAGTTTACCTGTTCTTTACCGGGTTGCCGGAAGACCTACGCGTGTGACGTTATTCCAAGACAAAAAGTATATCCTAAATATTGCGAAGAGCACCGAAGCGAATTTAAAAGGGAAATATTTAAACGCAGCAGAAGCGGAAAACTCGCACATGCTGTATGCGCCTGAGAAAAATATGACAAATCCACATCCTTTCTGTCGACAGTTATGGCAGATATCCATATATCAATAAAAGGAGTCCGAAATGCTCAGGCTTATAAAAGAAATAACTGGTTACCATATCCGCGGTATCAACGGTGATATAGGAAAGGTAAAAGACCTGATTTTTGATGAAAGAAATACCGCTATTCGCTACCTCGTAGCCGATGTGGGAAAGTTCATACTTGAGAAAGATGTTCTTATTTCGACAGTTTCCCTTAACGAGCCCGAATGGTCATCCAAAACAGTTCCTGTTAATCTGAATACTGAACAAATCAGGGAGGCTCCGGGGATAGACTCGCATCAGACAGTTTCAAGGCAGCATGAAATAGAGATCCATGAGGTGTACGGCTGGCCTATTTACTGGGCTGTTCCGGGTGCCGATGATGAATTTTACGCCAGGCAGGGGCTTAATCCGGAAGTTGTCGTAAAAGATGAAAAAGCCGAGGAAGCCGAACAAAAGGAAACTTTTCTGAGAAGCTTCAACGAGATAACAGGTTATTCCGTTAAATCCGGAGATGAGGCTGTTGGCGAGGTAAAAGATATGGTGATGGACGATATTACTTGGAAAATTCGATATTTTGTTATTGAGGCAGGCAAATTTTTGAATAAACGTGATTTTATCGTATCGCCTGACTGGATCGATTCATATGATTGGGGAGAGTCTAGCGTATCGGTCAATGTTGATTCTGAAAAAATCAAAGAATGTCCGGAATTTAATCCCTCAGAACCGATCAACCGTAAATATGAGAAAATTCTCTACGATTATTACGGACGTCCCAAGTATTGGGAACATTATAAAAATCAATAAAACTCGATTTAAAGGAGGTAGCTTTGAGTTTAAGGAAGAAAATAATCTATGGAGTATCTATGGTTTTTCTAATCGCGTCAGTATCGGCCGCAGAAAAGGAGATTGAGGACAGCAGAATATCAGACGCTGTCAGAAATGACCTGTGGCTTGACAAAGCTGTTTCGTCTCATAATCTTGATGTAGAAACAGAGGACGGAATTGTTATGCTTTCAGGCTCTGTTGATAATATACTGGCCGAAAGTCGTGCTGTAAAAATAGCGCGTAGCATTAAAGGTGTACGCTCTGTCGTGGAGAAAATTACCGTCAGACCGGTAAACCGACCTGATGAAAAAATTAAGTCTGATGTTATAGCCGCTCTGGTAATAGACCCGGTTACAGAATCTTATGAAACTACTGTTTCTGTTGAAGACGGAAAGGTCCGTCTCACCGGTACGGTGGAGTCCTGGGCAGAGAAAAAGCTTTGCGAACGTGTTGCAAAATCTGTATCAGGCGTAAAATCAATAGAAAACGACATAGACATCAATTATCAGGCTGATCGTGAAGATTCAGAAATCAAATCAGAAATCGAAAGAAGACTCACAAATGATCCCTATGTGTATGCCGCTTTGATAAACGTATCGGTGGAAGATGGAATTGTTGAATTGAGCGGCACGGTAGGGAGCGCTTCTCAGAAATCGATGGCATACAATAATGCCTGGGTAAACGGTGTTAAGACAGTTAAGCAGGATAACCTGGAAGTTAAGTGGTGGGCCGAAGATAAAATACGCCGTGACAGCAAAACTGTAATAAAAGACGATTCCAAAATTAAGAACGCGGTAAAGGACGCCTTATATTATGATCCCCGTACGCTTTCCTACGACATCAAAGTTTCGGTTGAAAACGGTGTAGCCACTTTAAGAGGTGATGTCGCGAGTCTGAGATCTAAAAATTCAGCGGAAGAAGACGCCGAAAATACCACGGGAGTAATAGCGGTAAATAACCTAATAAATGTCAGGGCCGGACTCGTGGAAGACAAACGAATAGCACAGCAGGTCCGCGAAGCGATTTTATGGAATCCGGTTCTCGAACGGCATAAAGTCGATGTTATGGTTAGAAACGGAAAAGTATATATTTACGGCTCAGTTGACAGCTATTTCGAAAAACTGGAGGCAACCGAAGCCGCATCATCGGTAAACGGTGTTGGAGCTATCGACAATAATATAGAAGTAGATTACAGCGGATGGGCCTGGAAGGAAGACGGCGAAATAAAATCAGAAATAGAAGATGAATACTACTGGAGCTGGGATGTAGATGAAGATGACATAACTGTCTCTGTTGACAACGGCATTGTGACTCTAAGCGGTGAAGTTGACTCCTGGGGGGAGGCTGAGGCAGCAATAGAAAACGCTTTTGACGGAGGCGCCAGAATAGTGGAAGTTAATTTCAGCGTTGACGGGAAAAAAATATATTCACCCAAATACGACTATCGGACATATTTTTACAAGTACGATGAGTCTTATTTCTCCGATATGACAGGTTGATAAATAACTTTAGAACAATAGTCATGAATTCTCATAAAGAATTTCAAAAAAAACCATGGGCCTTTTCGAAAGAAAAGGCCTGTGAATTTTTAAGAACGGATGCTGAAAAAGGTTTATCAGAAAAAGAGGCAAAAGAACGTCTCGAAAGTTTCGGTTATAACACTGTATCCGAAAAAAAATCGCGTTCCGTTTCCGATATTTTCTTCTCCCAATTTAAAAATATCATAGTGGCTATACTGGCCGCCGCGTCTGTTCTCGCCTTCACTTTCGGTGAAATTCTGGAGGGAGGGTCTATAATTGTAGCGATAGTTGTGAATATATTGATAGGCTTTTTTACCGAATTGAAGGCTGCCAGATCAATGGAGGCACTTTCCAGTTTAAACAGATTAAAAACAAATGTTAAAAGATCCGGCAGAACAAAAAACCTTGACGCTACCTATATTGTGCCGGGTGATTTAATTGTTATTGAAGAGGGGGATCTTATAACCGCAGATCTTAGAATCATTGAAGCCTCTAAAATTTCAGCGAACGAGTCGGCATTGACAGGTGAATCTGTTCCTGTTGAAAAATCCGGTTCAAAGTTAAAAAAAGAATCCGATCTTCATGAGAGAAAGAATATCCTCTTCAAAGGCACAACAATTACAAGAGGAAGCGGTAGAGCTCTCGTGGTTAAGACCGGTATGCAAACCGAAATAGGCAGGATCTCCAGGATGACTTCAGAAGCTTCATCAGCAAAAGATGGCGTTCCTCTGCAGAGGCGCCTTTCACTTTTGGGAAGACGCCTTATTGTTCTCACTGTTATAATCTCCGCATTTGTCCTGATAAGCGGTATCGCTTCCGGCAAGGAGATGCTTCTTATAGTTGAGACCGCTGTTGCACTTGTAGTTGCGGCAATTCCAGAAGGTTTGCCGGTTGTAGCGACTATTGGGCTTGCGGCCGGTATGAGGAAAATGGCGGAGAGAAATGCGCTTATAAACAAATTGGACGCAGTAGAAACACTCGGTTCGACAAATATCCTGATGACAGATAAGACAGGTACGATTACCGAAAACCGAATGACACTTGAGAAAGTTATTTTACCCGGGGAGGAAAGTAAATACAGGGTCTTAAAAAATACTTCGGGAGAAGCAGCGGACAATATATTCCTTGTTTCCGCTTTATGTTCTAATGCGGAGATTTCCGGTGAAGGAAATAAAAATGAAAACTATGGAGATCCACTGGAATTAGCTCTCCTTAAAGCTGCCCGTGAAAAAGGCAAAGACCGCTCAAAAATTATAAAAAAATATCCTGAAGAAAAGGAATTCGCTTTTGACAGAGAATCTATGCGTATGGGTACGATTCACCGTTTTAACGATAACTACTACAGTGCCGTAAAAGGAGCACCGGCGAGTATTCTGGAGGTTTGCGCCAAATATATAAATGAAAAAGGGGAGACCGTAAAGTTAAACGATAAAATGAAAGATAAGATATCAGACTATACAAAAAAAGCAGCATCCGAAGGTTACAGGATTCTGAGTCTGGCCTTTCGCATTACAGAATCTGTACCACAAGAAGTATATCAAGATCTTGTTTATACAGGAACCGTTTGTCTTATGGATCCTCCCAGGAATAAAATAAACGAAAGCATTCTGGCATTCAAGAAGGCCGGCATAGAAGTAATAATGGTAACGGGCGATCAGCCTGAGACCTCAAATAATATTGCAAAACAAACCGGTATAATGCAAAATGAAGATTTATCAGTCAGTGGAAAAGAGATTGACAGCCTGTTGGAGCGTGCGAACGATGACAGGTTCCCTAAAGTTTTCTCAAGAGTAACCCCGGAGCAGAAACTGAAAATAGTGGAATATTTTCAAAGAAAAGGAAATACCATAGCAATGACCGGCGATGGTGTTAATGACGCTCCGGCGCTTGAGCGTGCCGATATAGGCGTATCCATGGGGAAAAGAGGTACACAAGCGGCCCGAGAGTCTTCTGACGTGATATTAAAGAATGATGCTTTTAATTCTATATACCATGCCGTAAGCCAGGGTAGAACAATTTTCGAGAACATAAGAAAATTTATTATTTATCTTTTATCCGGAAATATTGGTGAAATAATGATTGTTGGTTTTTCTCTTGCCGCAGGCTATCCGCTTCCGATATTGCCTCTTCAAATTCTGTACTTAAATATGCTAAGCGATGTTTTTCCGGCACTTGCTCTTGGTTTAAACAAAGATGACCGTTCTCTCATGAGTAAAAAGCCAAGATCCCGCGAGGAGAGCATACTTCTTAAACGACACTGGGTTGAAATATTCGCATACGGGTTAATAATAACCTTATCAGTCCTGTTTGTCTTTTTCAGGTCTCAGGAGATAGACACGACCGGAGAAAGTGGAGTTACTTTGTCTTTTCTTACTCTTGCATTTGCGAGGCTATGGCATGCTTTCAGCATGAGAGACCGCGGCTCTGCTCTTTTCAATAACAATGTTATGAAGAACCCGTACCTTTGGGGCGCTGTTGCATTTTGTGCTTTTCTTCTCGTGGTCGCCGTTTTTATACCGATTATCAAGAATGCTCTCAGACTTCAAAACCCCGGACTTTCCGGATGGAGTACAATATTGATTGCAAGTCTTTTTCCATCATTAATTATTCAGATATATAAATCGACAGGAAAGGAAGAATCATGAAAGAAAACGGAATAGGAAAAGAATCTGATTATTTTTGCCCCTATTGCGGACAGAAAACATCGGTATTCGTAGACCCTTCTTCGGGTCGTGAACAGTCGTTTCCCGGAGAATGCGGTGTGTGCGGCCGGGAGATAGAAATCAATATAACTATCAACGATTCAGGAGCCTCGGTAAAAGCAGACAGACCGGCATGAAATATTTTATATTAGTGATCTGTTATTACTAATATAAACGCGGTTACATGAAACTATGGCAGGATCGAAGGTCGAAGCACATTTTCTTTCCGATTCGGGGCGTGAGCTCAGGTATCCTGAGACGGAAAAAATTTCGTCGGTAGTTGTGCCTAATTTTTCGGAGCTCGGAAATATAACCGCTCTGCGTTTCATTGAGTGGCTTCAGAACAATCCGGGAGGGTCTGCCGCGCTTCCATCAGGTAATACTCCGGTTCATTTTATAAAATCGCTGAGGAATTTACTTGATTCCTGGTATGAACCGCAAACCGCTTTATATCTTGAGAAATACGGTATAGACCCGGCAAAAAAACCAGACATTAATTCAGTCAGACTTGTACAGATAGATGAGTTTTATCCGTCCTATCCCGGTTCAAATAAAAGTTTTCACAGTTTTATTGTAGATCAGTAT
>CAYNYI010000010.1:0-39426 GCA_964401455.1 uncultured Fibrobacterota bacterium | reverse complement strand
AAAAGTGTCCTCGAATTACCTAACACGCACACCTGGCACTTTTTACCCCGTCACAGAGAATCAAGATGCCTGTTCGTTTCGCTCGTCCATTCCGGATCTTTTTCAAGTTCAAGAAATCTTCTCCACAGCCTCGCGGCACGGTCCTTTATTTTCAGGTGTTTACAGCAAAGAGCGGCATTGTAAATCGCGCCGCTATGGTCTCTTTTCTGCTTAAGAACTTTCATAAAACCCTTTAAAGCAAGGTTATATTTTCCGAGTTCGAGATATATAACGCTCAGATTAAATCTGGCCTTATAATAGTGCGGATCTTTTTTGGATGCCATGGAATAAACTTTCATCGCATCAAGCTGTCTTCCCTGCGCCTCAAGCACTTTGCCGAGATTAAAATAATGGGAAGGATTATCAGGTTCCCTCTTTATATTTGCTTTATACAGAGAAATGGCCTGATCCATAACCCCTGATTTGTTATAAAGAGGCAGATCTTTCCAGAACTTTGTGTGAGTACCGCTGTTAATACTGTTATCGTTATTATCCATGATATATCAACACGGAAGAATATGCTTCCATGCCCTCCTTTTTTCCTGTAAAACCAAGCCCCTCGGTTGTTGTAGCCTTGACAGAAATCCTGTCCTCTGCTATTTTTGCCGCATCGGCGATATTGTTTCTCATTCCTTTTATATACGGTGCGAGTTTAGGCTGTTGCGCCGCTACAATGCAGTCGATATTATTTATCATCCACCCCTTTTTACCAATGATTCGGACAGTCTCCCTGAAAAGCTCAAGACTGTCGGCACCTTTGAACTTCTCATCGGTATCCGGAAAATGTTTTCCGATATCCCCCAGCGCCGCGGCCCCAAGTAAAGCGTCCATAACAGCATGAAGAAGCACATCGGCGTCACTGTGACCATCAAGCCCCCGATCCCAGGGTATTCTGACACCGCCCAATATAAGATCTCGGCCTTCTTTTATGCGGTGTACATCATAGCCGCAACCGGTTCTGAAATCAGGTATCAGTTTTCCCTCCCCTGCCGGCGATAAGTGCTTCTGCAATGCAGAAATCCTCAGGAGCGGTTAATTTAAAATTCAATCTACTTCCCTCTGTAATATAAGTTTTTTTTCCCAGCTTCTCAACAAGATAGGAATCATCCGTACAATCTTCGGAATATTCCCCCGAATAAGCTTCCTCAAAAATTTCTCTTCTAAAAACCTGAGGAGTCTGAACGGCATATAGACCGCTGCGGCTGATATTAGAACATACCATACAATCCTTATCCGCCCGTTTAATTGTATCCTGACATGGTATAGCTGTAATTACGCTGCCTTTTTCGGCGCACTGCGCTATTGCTTTTTCTATAATTTCCGGAGTAACAAAAGGGCGAGCGGCGTCATGCACAAGAATCATTGATGCTTTTTTATTAATATGTTCCAACCCGTTCTTTACAGAATGATAACGTTCGATCCCAGCATCGGCCAGGGCCGATATTTTTTTGAGACCGGAATTTCCCAGTATTTTTTCTCTGAAAAACTCTTTTCGTGAAGGACTCAGTACAACTATTATCTCATTTATCGACGGGCTTTTTTCAAAAACATCAAGCGTTCTTCTTATTACCGGTTTGCCGGCAAGATCCATAAACTGTTTGGGAATATCGCCTCCCATTCTGCTGCCGGTTCCGCCGGCCGGTATAATAGCTGAAACAAATTGTCCAGACAAAAGACTAACCCTTGTATCTATTGTTAAGCCCCTTGAGAGCGGCGGTAGTCATGTCAAGTCCAAAAAGTTTTATAAATCCGTCAGCGTCCTTCATGTCATATTTCGCTGCGTCCGAATCAAAAGAAGCGAGGTCTGCGGAATAGAGCGAATATTTTGATGTCACTCCGGCACTTACAACATTCCCCTTGTAAAGTTTGAGGCGTACATCTCCGGTAACTGTGCGCTGTGTTATTTCAAAGAAAGCGTCCATGGCCTCGCGAAGAGGTGTGTACCATCTTCCGTTATACACAATCTCGGCATATTTCAAAGCCATCTGCTCTTTGTATTGATATGTCTCCTTGCTGAGACAAAGCGATTCCAGATCATTATGAGCATAATAAAGGATTGTCCCGGCCGGTGTTTCATAGACTCCGCGGGATTTTATACCGACAAGACGGTTCTCGACCATATCAGCATGGCCTACCGCATGCTTTCCGCCGATGTGGTTAAGTGTTTCAATTATGGATACGGGCTTCATTTTCTTTCCGTTAACTTTTATCGGAATTCCTTTATCAAAACTAACAGTAACATACTCGGCTTTGGCAGGAGCTTTTTCAAGAGTATTTGAAATTGTGAAGACCCTTCCCTCGGGTTCATTTGCAGGATCCTCAAGCTCACCACCTTCATGGCTGATGTGCCATAAATTGGCATCCTCGCTGTATATTCTCTTTTTCGAGACGCTGACCGGGACTTTATGTTTCCGGCAGTAATCAACAGCTTCTTCACGAGATTTTATTTTCCAGTTTTCATCTTTCCATGGGGCTACTATTTCGAGACGCGGGTTAAGAGCCCGGTATGTTAGTTCAAACCGGACCTGATCATTACCCTTGCCTGTCGCTCCGTGGCAGACTGCGACAGCTCCTTCTTTGGAAGCTATTTCGACCTGTCTTTTTGCGATCAAAGGACGCGCGAATGAAGTCCCGAGCAGATACTTTTTTTCATATACCGCACCTGCCTTCAGTGTCGGAAAAACAAAATCAGTGATAAACTCATTTCGAAGATCCTCAACATAGACCTTTGAAGCTCCGGAATCAAGCGCTTTTTCCTTCAAACCTTTAAGTTCTTTTCCAAGCCCTACATCAGCAGCCATTGCTATGACTTCATATCCGTAGGTTTCTTTTAACCAGGGGATAATCGCGCTGGTGTCCAGACCTCCCGAATATGCCAATACTATTTTTTTAGTTTTCTTTTTCTGAGCCATTTCTACCGCCTTTCATAGCACTTTTTTCAAAATACTGCAAGCTTTATTTATCTCCGAACGAGTCGTATTGAGAGGCGGAAGGATCCTTACTATATCTTTTCCGGCCTTATATATCAAGAGCCCCTCGTCCATACATTTCTTAATAACTCCGGCTGGATCGCCGTTATATTTAAGCCCCCATATAAACCCCCTGCCCGACAGGTCTGTTACTTTGGAGGAAGCATCGACAATTTCTACAAGTTTTTTTTCGAGGTATCCGGAAACTTCTTCGGCGCGGCCGCTTTTAATAATCTCAAGCACCTGGTTGAAAGCTGAAACTCCTGCCGCGCACGAGACGGGATTCCCGCCGAAGGTGCTTCCGTGGTCACCGGCACTTATATGCTTCGCAACCGAACTGCTTACCTGGACGGCGCCAAGCGGCAGCCCCCCCCCAAGTGGTTTTGCCATGGAGACTATATCAGGCTTAATACCAAGCCCGACGTATCCGAATAAATCACCGGTACGGCCAAGTCCGGTCTGGACTTCATCCATTATTAAAAGCACATCGTTTTTATTACACAATTCACGTAATTTCTTCGCATAATCTTTCCGCAGAGGTATAACTCCGCCTTCGGCCAGTATAGGTTCGGCTATTATCGCACAGACTTTTTCCGATAAAGCTTTCTCCAGCGCGGCCTCATCATTGGGAGGTATATGTTTAAATCCACCGGGAAAAGGCCCGAAACCCTCCCGTAGAGCTTTCTGACCGGTAGCGGCGAGGCTCCCGTAAAGCCTTCCGTGAAAACTGCCATTAAGGGAGAGTATAAGGTTACGACCCTTGCCGAATTTTGAATATGAATATTTCCTCGCGAATTTGATGGCGCCTTCGTTTGCCTCGGCTCCTGAATTGCAGAAAAAAACACGGGAAGGAAAAGTGTTTTTAACGACAAGCTCCGCAAGTTCGGCAGTTGATTCGTAATAATAGAGATTGGAGATATGACTGAACTTCGCGGATTGCGTCTGAACAGCTTTTTTTATCCCCGTATTCCCGTGTCCCAGACTGTTTACCGCAATGCCTCCGACATAGTCAAGATATTTATTTCCATCAGAATCCGTAAGCCAGGAGCCGCGGCCCTTTTCAAAAACAACAGGAAACCTTTTGTAGGTTCCGAGAAGATATTTATCTGTTTTTTTTATTATTTCTTTTGTATTCATTTTATAAACTCCGTTCCTATCCCACTGTCCGTATAAATTTCCAACAGGAGTGAGTGAGGTATTTTTCCGTTTATTATATGTGTTTTGTGCACACCGCGTCTGACAGCGGAAGCCATAGACTCCACCTTGGGAATCATACCGCCGCTGATAACTCCTTTTTTCACATAATCCGAAACCTCGCTCGTTTTGAGAGTAGGAACAAGTTTTTTCGATTTGCCATATACGCCGTCCACATCAGAAAGAAAAATCAATTTCTCGGCTTTAAGCCTGCCCGCGATTTCACAAGCCGCGGTATCCGCATTTACGTTATAGACAAAACCGTCTTTCCCCAGAGCAAGCGGGGCAATAACGGGAATTTTCTCGGCATTCAGTATTCGGTAAAGAGGATGGGTCCTCATTTTGGTTATTTTACCCACATAACCTATATCGATTCTTTTTCTGCGTCCGTTGCTTTTCTCATAGTGATAAAGCCTTGAGGCTTCAAGAATACCGTGGTCAGCCGCGGAAATACCTACAGAATCACCTCCGAGTTTTTTTATTGTCTCCGCTATATGTTTATTCACTTTATTAACAAGAACATCCTCGACAATTTTTATTGTTTTTTTATCTGTCACCCTCAGACCACCTTGGAAACTCGGCTCAATATTTTTCTTTCGAAGTTCGGCCGAAATGGCTTTTCCTCCACCGTGCACAACTATTACCCTTACTCCGACATTTTCCAGAAATACAATATCTCGCAAAACAGAACTGATAATGTCGGGCTTCTCCATCGCCGAGCCGCCGAATTTAACTACAAAAGTCTTCCTTCTGAATTCCTGAAGATAAGGCAGCGCTTCCAGAAGTATCTTAGTCTTTTCTATGAGCTTTTTCATATAAGACCTTCTTCCTCGTTTATTCCCGTCATGATGTTCATATTCTGAACGGCCTGACCTGAGGCTCCTTTTAAGAGATTATCGATTACCGATACAATAAGAGCGCCGTCTGTTCCGGGGATATCCTGCAAACCGATTATACACATATTGTTTCCGGCCGCTTCCGAAATTGAGGGGAGGCGTTCCCCGGAAAAAGTAACAAAGGGCTCATTTTCATATTTTGCGGACAAGGCTTCCGCGAGTTCCCCCGCTCCGGCATTGTTTGCATATTTGACATATATGGTGGATAGTATGCCCCTGTTTAAAGGCAGAAGGTGAGGTGTAAATATTATTCCCGGCTGTTGGAATTCTGCGCCGAAAAGCACCTCCTCCACTTCACCGATATGCCTGTGCGAGCGGCCCGCTTTATAGGCATTAAAATTTTCATTTGTATCACAAAAAGGCGCCTTCCCTCTGCCCGCTCCGCTGACACCGCTTTTAGAATCACAGATTATCCCGGAGATGTCGATTAGTCTTTTTGATACAAGCGGGAAAAGCGGAAGAATCAGAGAAGTGGCATAACATCCGGGATTTCCGACAACCATAGCGTTTTTTATTTTTTCGCGGTTGATTTCGGGAAGCCCGTAAACAGATTCATCAAGAACAGACTGCTGCCCGGCCAGAGAATCATACCATTTCGAATAGTTATCACTCTTTTTGAACCTGGTATCGGCGCTGAGATCAACAACCCGCACACCTTGCGTAAAAGCTTTTTTCACGGTTTCAAAACTTCCTCCGTGTGGCAGACAGGAAAAAATAATGTCCGCCTTTAATAAATCCGCGTCCTCCGGATGAATGAATTCCAATTGACAATAAGAAGCCAGTTCCGGATAAAGATCTCCGACTTTTTTGCCCGCGCCCGCGCGGCTTGTCACAAAACAAATTTCAGCCTCCCGGTGTTTCCTGAATATTTTTAAAAGTTCTGCGCCTGTAAAACCGGAGGCGCCGATAATGCCGACTTTGACCAATTTTTACCCCTGATAACATTTAAAAAAAGCCGGCCTGATTAATCAGTCCGGCCCGAATTCGTTTTTTTGAAAGCGGAGACGACGCTTTAGACCGCCTCCACAGTAAGGTCCGGAGAAACTTTTTCCCTGATTATTCTTTCAACTCCCATTTTCAGGGTCATCTGGGCCCCGGGACAGCTGCCGCAAGCACCCTGCAGCCTAACCTTTACCGTATTGCCTTCGGCAGAGACAAACTCAATATCCCCACCATCAGCCTGAAGCATCGGCCTGATCTCGTTTAGTGCGCCTTTTATAAGTTCATGGTCCATTTTACTCTCCTTACATTTTATTTAATGCCAAGTTTACAAGAAATATAAATAATATCAATCTTCAATAGAAAATATTGTTTTAAAAATATCTTTACATGGATAACTCTTCTGAGATATATTTTCATATATGCCGGAAAAACGAAAAAAGAGCCGCCGCATAATTTTTGACGGAGACCATCAGCGATATTTCCTTCTCAGGGTTATGACGGCTGCGGCTTTATTATGCTTAGCATCCGCCGGACTTGTCATTCTTTATTCGGCGGCAAGATTCAGCCGATGGACCCTTTATACAATGCCCCCGGCGGATTCTCCGGATATAATGCAAACCTTTACGGTAACAGGCTTTATTTTCCCTTTTCTTATTCCGATAACACTGGCAGGGATAGCCGCCTCATGCACCGCTTCGGGCTTTATTTCCCGAAAAACAGGCATCATTATTTACAGAATAAAGAAATGGGCATCCGGAAACTCAGAAAAAATTTCTTTCCGTCAGAAAGACCGCTTAAATAAAGTTTCTGATAATCTGACCGCCTACAGAGAAAAAATCAACCACTACTTAAAAGCAATCGAGGACGAAGCACAGTATATAGAAAATAACAGCGTGGACCCTGTTATAAAAAAACGTGCTGAAAATATAAAAAAGGAAATAGAGAAAATTTAAGTCCCGATCAATTTTCCAGACCGTATTCCTTTATTTTTCTCCATAATGTGGAACGGGAAATCCCAAGCATCCTAGAAGCTACGGTATGGTTACCCTTGACCCTGTCAAGGACTTTTCTGATATGCCTCTTCTCAAGTTCGGGAAGAGAAAGAATCTCATCAAGTTTCCCCTTTTCCGGATCCTGGGGAGCCTCAAGCAAATTCCTGTTTTTATATAGAGAATCGGGCAGACTGTTCCTGGTAATAAGACCGTCCTCAGACAAGACAATAGCCCTTTCCACAATATTTTCCAGTTCCCTGATATTGCCCGGGTAAGAGTAACTGTTGAGTATAACTTCCGCATCTTTACTGAACTCCGGAGGGTCTATTCCGACCTTGGAAGCATATTTAAAGAGGAAAAAGGGCAACAGTTTCTCGATATTTTTTCTTCTTTCCCGCAGAGGAGGAATGTTTATCTGAACAATATTTATCCGATAGAAAAGGTCTTCTCTGAATTTTTCTTCCCTTATCTCTTTAATAAGGTCCTTATTGGTGGCGGCGATTATTCTGACATCAACCTTCTTGGTACTGTTGCTGCCAACCTGCCGGACCTCATAGTCCTGAAGAAACCTGAGAATCTTAACCTGGGCCTGCGTAGAGAGGTCTCCGATTTCATCAAGAAAAACCGTTCCCAGATTACCTTCCTCAAGAAGTCCCGGTTTATTAAAATTAGCACCTGTGAATGACCCTTTGACATGTCCGAATAATTCGGATTCAATAAGATTATCAGGAATGGCTCCGCAGTTAATCGCGATGAAGGGCCCGTCGCTGCGTCTGCTTTTCATGTGTATATAGCGTGCAAGAACTTCTTTTCCTGTCCCGGATTCTCCGCCAACAAGAACGCTGCTGTCGGTTGGGGCCACCTTTTCACATATATTGAGGATACGACGCATATTGTCCTCATTACCGACAAGTTCCCGCATAAGACGGGACTGGGATTCAAGATAGACAATATCTTTTTCCTGTCTCTGTGAAACCTTTTCAAGGACATACATTACATCCTCACATTTTACCGGTTTCAGAAGATAAAGGAAAGCGCCCCTACGCATGGCTTTTGTCGCTTTTTCAATATTTTCTATTGAAGCCGCGACAACAACCTCACAGCGAATAATATTGACCTTTATATAGCTTATAAAATCAATCTCCTCAGAACCCATTCGGTCGATATCCGCTATAACAACATCAACATTCCTGCTGTTTACCAGCTGCAGCGCTTCTGATTCTCCGACCACTTCGATGATCTCATAATCATCCATTTTGTAACGGGAACAGAGCTTTTTGCCGAGTTCCTTATTCGGGTCAAGAATTAACAGAGTTTTCATTTTTTTTTGGTTTTGCCTGAATATTATCTAAAAATACGGCTGAAAAAAGATTTATCCTGCCCTTTTGATTTTTCAATCTCTCGAAGGCGTTTAAACAGTTCTTTTTCCTCCTTTTTGAGAGAAACCGGGGTCTGCACACGGACATCTATATACAAATCCCCCGTCCGGGCATAGTGAACATCCGGTAAACCTTTACCCTTTACCCGGAACCTCTTCCCGGACTGTGTGCCGGGAGGAATCGTAAGCTTGATTTTACCCTTCAGGGTTTCGAGAATTATTTCATCTCCCAGAACAGCCTGACCGATAGTAATGTTTATACGACCGAGAAGATCAATGCCGTGCCGTTCGAATCTTTCATGTTCTTTCTCCTGTATT
Organism: uncultured Fibrobacterota bacterium; assembly: GCA_964401455.1. GTDB lineage: Bacteria > Fibrobacterota > OXYB2-FULL-49-7 > CAYNYI01 > CAYNYI01 > CAYNYI01. Next base: position 30,698 of record CAYNYI010000010.1, on the reverse strand, counting down.
ATGACAATAACATCTCCCGCGGGACCGCCCTGGGGTCCGGCATCGCCCTGCCCCTCAAGGGGAATATAGTTACCTTCGGAAACTCCGGCCGGGATATTGACGGAAAGCGTGGCATCAACTCTTTTTCTGCCGTCACCGCTACAGGCGGAACACGGATTACTTATAGTTTTACCGGTTCCTCCACAGTCCGGACAGGCGGCAACGTTGACAATTTGTCCAAACAGTGAACGGCTCACCTGCCTCACCTGTCCCTGGCCTTTACATGTATCGCAGACTTTTACACCGCTCCCGCCTTTACCCTCACACACGGTGCATTTTTCAAGTCTTTTTACTTTAATCTTTTTATTGACACCGCTTTGTATTTCCTCAAGCGAGAGCGGCATCCGGATTCGCAGGTCTTTACCTCTGTTGGAACGCGGTCGGGAAGAACGCCTTCCGCCGAATCCGCCGCCGCCAAAGAAATCACCGAAGAAGGAATCGTCCCCTCCAAAAGCATCCATAAATGACTTAAGAGCGTCATTCATGTCAAAACCCTGGCCTCCGCCGAAGCCTCCGAATCCTGCAGAGCCGTCAAAAGCGGCATGCCCGAACTGGTCGTACTTTGCCCTCTTTTCCGAATGGCCGAGGACCTCATAAGCTTCGGTGGCTTCTTTGAACTTTTCCTCAGCCGCTTTATCACCCTTATTTTTATCCGGGTGATATTTAACTGCTATCTTCCGGTATGCACTCTTTATCTGTTTTTCATCAGCGTCTTTAGGTACGCCCAATACTTCGTAGTAATCACGTTTGTCTGCCATATCGCTCCGTTTTAAAAATGGACGTCAATTTATTTGTCGTCATCGACAACTTCATAATCCGCATCCACGGCCCCGTCGTCATCGTCACCGCCGTTATCACTGCCGCTTTCTTTCGAATCACCGGCAGCCGCAGAAGCGCCGCCCTCCGGCTGAGCTCCGCCCTGCTGAGCTCCCTGCTGTTTGGACATTTCCTCATAAACCTTCTGGGCGAGGGTATGTGATTCCTTCTCAAGGTTTTCTTTAGCGGTCTTGATCTTATCCAGATCATCTGATTTCCGTGCTTCTTTAAGTTCCTCAAGAGCTTTCTCAATTTTCTTTTTCTCTTCTTCGGAAACCTTGTCACCATAATCCTTAAGCGATTTTTCAGTAGCTATCTCAAGCTGTTCCGCGGAGTTTTTAAGTTCGACAGATTCCTTAAGTTTCTTGTCTTCTTCTGCATGCGCTTCGGCATCCTTAACCATCTTGTTAATTTCCTCCTCAGAAAGTCCGGAAGAACTCTCTATACGGATTTTCTGTTCCTTTCCGGTAGCCATATCTTTTGCGGAAACGTGAACAATTCCGTTAGCATCAATATCAAAAGAAACTTCTATCTGAGGAACACCGCGGGGAGCCGGAGGAATATCGGTTAATTCGAATCTTCCGAGAGTACGGTTTTCCGCGGCCTTTGTACGCTCCCCCTGGAGCACATGTATTGTTACTCCTGTCTGATTGTCGGCAGCGGTTGAGAAAATCTGACTCTTCTTTGAAGGTATAGTTGTGTTTCTTTCTATGAGTTTGGTAAAAACCCCGCCAAGAGTCTCAATCCCCAGAGACAGAGGAGTAACATCAAGAAGAAGTACATCCTTCACAGACTCGTCTCCTGAAAGTATCCCCGCCTGGATACCTGCTCCAAGTGCAACCACTTCGTCGGGGTTAACTCCGCGGTGAGGATCCTTTCCGAAAAATTCTTTGACTCTTTCCTGGACTTTCGGGACTCGGGTGGAACCACCCACAAGTATCACCTCCGCTACTTCTCCAACCGAGCAGCCGGCATCCTCGAGAGCTTTTCTGCAAGGCCCTATAGAGCGTTCAATAAGGTCCGAGATCAAAGATTCAAACTGAGCGCGCGAAACTGTTATATCAAGGTGTTTCGGCCCGGAAGCATCGGCGGTAATAAACGGAAGATTAATATTCGTGGAAACCGTAGATGAGAGTTCACATTTTGCTTTTTCGGCCGCTTCTTTGAGCCTTTGAAGTGCCATTTTATCGCTTCGGAGATCGATGCTGTTTTCTTTTTTGAATTCATCTGCAAGGTAGTTTATTAGCACCTGATCGAAATCGTCTCCTCCGAGATGAGTATCGCCGTTGGTGGATTTAACCTCAAACACACCATCGCCTATTTCCAGTATGGATATATCAAAAGTCCCTCCTCCGAGGTCGTAAACCGCGACTATTTCATTTGATTTTTTCTCAAGCCCGTACGCTAGCGCGGCGGCGGTAGGCTCATTAACTATTCGAAGAACTTCGAGCCCGGCGATTTTACCGGCGTCCTTTGTGGCCTGACGCTGGGCATCGTTAAAATATGCAGGCACTGTAATTACTGCCTGCTTTACTTCCTCTCCAAGAAAGTCTTCAGCTGTTTTTTTCAAATTCTGAAGCACCATAGCGGAAATTTCCGGGGGAGTATATTCTTTGTTGTTAGCTTTTACGCGGACAAGCTCCGAAGCTCCGCCTGTAATCTGATAAGGAACTATCTTTTCCTCTGACCCCACTTCCTCATGACGGCGTCCCATAAATCTTTTTATGGAAAAAATGGTATTCTCCGGATTGGTTATAGACTGTCTTTTGGCAATCTGACCGATAAGAGTATTACCGTCTTTTGAAAAAGCCACAACAGACGGGGTTGTCCGGTTGCCCTCGGCATTAGGGATAACAGTAGGCTCTCCGCCTTCCATAACAGCTACGCATGAATTGGTGGTTCCGAGATCTATTCCGATTACTTTACCCATGATTTTCCTCCAAATCTATTATTATTGATAAATTATTTTCATATTCAATCTTCGTTTTTTTCAGTATCCTCACCTTCGCGTCCTTTGGATACGATTACTTTCGCATGACGTACCATAGTTCCGTCAATCATATACCCTTTCTGATATACCTGTGCCACTTTACCTTCATCATAGTCTTTACTTTCCGTGTACATCATCGCGTCATGAAGTTCGGGGTCAAAATCCTCACCGACCGGCTCGATAACCTTTACATCATGTTTTTTCATTACCCCGATAAATTTATTAAAAATCATATCGAACCCTTTTTTAAAAGATTCGAGATCCGATGCGTCTTTCGAATGGTGCAAAGCCTGATCAAATGCGTCAAAAACTTCAAGAAGATCTGTCAAGACATCTACTTTGCCTTCTTTTTCTTTCCTGAGAAATTCTTTAGCGGTTCTTTTTCTGTAGTTATCAAATTCGGCCACCGCCCGAAGCCATTTATCCTCAAGTTCCTGCAGTTTATCACTGAAGGAATCTTCAGAGGAATTCTCAACATCATCATCATCAGAAACTGCGTTTTCCGGGGAGAGCTCTTTCTCATCCCCTTCTTTTTCTCCGGATCCCGCCTGAATTGTTTCTTTTTCTTTTTCTGTGCTCATATTAAAAACCTTATATTCAGTCAAATTATAGCCGGGGACGGAAAATTCCGTCCCCGGCAGCATTAACAGAAAATGATATTACATCATTCCCGGCATTCCGCCCATTCCGCCTCCAGGAGGCATTCCTCCCGAAGCTCCGCCTTTATCGTCTTCTTTCTTCTCTACGATTGAGCATTCAGTCGTAAGAAGAAGTCCGGCGATACTCGAGGCATTGCTGATCGCTGTTTTTGTAACCAGCGTAGGATCAATAACTCCGGCTTTAACCAGATCTTCATAGGTGTCTTTAGCGGCATTATATCCGTAATTGACATCTTTAGAGCTTTTCACTTCATTAATGATAACAGCGCCGTCAAGTCCGGCATTACTGACTATCTGACGAAGAGGCTCTTCAAGAGCACGTTTTACTATGCTAAGACCGATTTTCTGGTCGCCTTTAACTTTGACCTTTTCAACGGCTTCAACACAGCGAAGAAGGGCAACTCCACCGCCGACGACAATACCGTCTTTCGCGGCAGCCTTGGTAGCGTGAAGAGCGTCTTCGACCCTTGCTTTCTTTTCTTTCATTTCTGTTTCTGTAGCGGCTCCTACATTAATAACAGCGACTCCGCCTGAAAGCTTTGCCAGTCTTTCCTGAAGCTTTTCACGGTCATAATCAGAAGTTGTTTCCTCAATCTGTTTTCTGATCATTTCTATGCGACCCTGAATATCGGAGCTTTTTCCGTTACCTTCGATAATTGTGGTATTGTCTTTGTCAACGGTAATTTTCTTAGCCTTACCAAGGTCGTTCATTGTAACATTTTCCAGCTTGAGCCCTACTTCCTCGGAAATTACTGTTCCGCCGGTAAGTACAGCTATGTCCTCAAGCATGGCCTTTCTTCTGTCTCCGAAGCCCGGGGCTTTAACGGCGGCTATTTTGAGAGTTCCTCTGAGCTTGTTTACAACGAGAGTCGCGAGAGCCTCGCCCTCTATGTCCTCAGCTATGATAAGAAGAGGATTTCCGGCCTGAGCGGTCTTTTCAAGTATCGGCAGGAGATCCTTCATGTTGCTGATCTTTTTATCATGAATAAGTATGGCGGCTTTGTCCAGTACAGCTTCCATTGAATCGGAATCCGTAACAAAGTAAGGTGAAAGATACCCGCGGTCAAACTGCATACCCTCAACAATATCAAGAGTCGTTTCCGCTGTTTTGGCCTCTTCAACGGTAATAACGCCGTCTTTACCTACTTTATCCATGGCATCGGCGATTTTATCCCCGATCTCGGAATCATTATTTGCGGAAATCGTTGCAACCTGAGCATATTCCTTTTTCCCTTTAACGGGAGAAGAGAGTTTGTCCAGTTCTTTTATGATGGCCTCAACACCGGCGTCAATTCCTCGTTTAAGATCCATCGGGTTCGCGCCGGCAGTAACATTTTTAAACCCCTGAGTAACAATAGCCTGAGCGAGAACGGTAGCGGTAGTTGTTCCGTCTCCGGCGACATCGCTTGTTTTGGAAGCGACTTCTTTTGTCATCTGTGCGCCCATATTCTCAAAAGCATCTTCAAGCTCTATTTCTTTTGCGACACTCACACCATCTTTTGTAACGGTGGGAGAGCCGAAACTTTTGTCTATAACTACATTCTTTCCTTTTGGTCCGAGAGTAACTTTCACAGCGTTAGCCAGCTTATCCACACCTTTTTTCAAGGCATCTCTGGCTTCGATGTCGTATTTAAGTAATTTTGCCATATGAGCAAACTCCTTTTTTATTTAATTAAATTGTTGTTTCTGATCTGCGGATAATTACTCAACTATAGCGAGGATATCACTCTCACGCATGATCATATAATCTTTTCCGTCTACACTGACTTCGGTGCCGGAGTATTTACCGTAAAGCACCTTGTCTCCTTTTTTCACTTCCATTTTGACAATCTCACCGCTGTCGGAAGCTTTACCCGGACCCGCTGCAATAATTTTTCCCTGCTGGGGTTTTTCCTGAGCATTATCCGGAATAATAATGCCGCCGGCTGTTTTTGTTTCCGCCTGGAGCGCTTCAACAACCACTCTGTCGGATAAAGGTTTTAACTTCATATAAAGGGACCTCCTTAAAAAGTTTTAAGAGTTTCAGTTCTTCAGAACTGTTTTGTGCAATACTGAGCAATATTAATACCAATACCGCTCAATAAGCAATTCTTGCTAAAAATGGGCAATCGCAATCTAATTAACTGTTCTAAAATAAAACGTGTTTCAGATTGAAACAAGAAAATTCTCAAAAAAATCAATATATTTGAGTATTTGAAAAATTCAGCCTTTAATAATGGCGTACTTTTTAAGAATTCGGGACAATTCCTCTGCTGAGACAGGTTTTGTTATATAATCGTCCATTCCGGCTTTGGAGCTCTTCTCTTTCTCTCCGCTTAATGTTCCCGCTGTCAATGCTATAATAGGAAGACGCTTTTCAACCCCGTTTTCGGACTCGGTCTCACGGATTAATTCAGCGGCTTTATAGCCGTCCATTATCGGCATCTGAATATCCATAAGGATTATATCAGGTTTTTCCCTCTTAAAAATTTCGATCGCTTCTTGCCCGTTTCTTGCCTCGGCAAATCTGACTCCCGGAACAAGCTTTTTCAGAACAGCTTTAACAAGCAGCATATTAACAGGAACATCCTCGGCGATGAGAATAAAAGCCGAGGGCGCGTCGCTAATATAATCGGTAGAAGACACAAAAGGCTCTATATTATCTTTTTTGGACTGTCCGGCAACCTGATGCCCAAAAACCAGTTCATATAGTTCAGAATTTTTTACCGGTTTAACGAGCCTTCTCCCAATACCAATACGGAGACATTTGTCATAAATTCCGGAGTCATCGCTTGAGCTGTGAAGCAGTACCATCCGCCCCGGGTCTGCGCCGGTTTTTTCTTTTAACATTAGAGCGGCGGAGAAACCGTCATTCGTCGGCATATGGTAATCAATAAGAAATAAATCAAAACCACTGTCGGAGTCGCGGGCGAGAGAAACCGCCTCATCTGCGTTTTCCGCGCAGCATGAAGCAATACCCCAGGCAGAAAAAATCCTTGAAAGAATCAGGCGGTTATTAGCGTTGTCATCAATAATAAGAACCGATTTCGGACCGGTATGTTCGGGAACGGGCAAAGGATCACCGTTTTTATATTCTTTTCTGAGAGTAAGAGAAAAAGTGCTGCCTTTTCCGGGTTCGCTGTCAAGCTCTATGTTTCCGCCCATCTTCTGAGCAAGCATATTAGAAATCACAAGCCCGAGCCCTGTACCACCGAATTTCCGGGTGGTGGAGGCATCGGCCTGGGAGAAGGCTTTGAAAAGCCTTTTTCGCTCGTTTTCAGATATACCTATACCGGTATCACGAACACAAAAAGAAAAATCCGCTTGATTTTTTCCGGACTCAGAATGCCTTATGGAAATTGCAACCTCGCCTTCCTGTGTAAACTTGACAGCGTTACCGACAAGATTAACAAGTATCTGCCTGAGTCGCAAAGGATCTGCCTTAAGAAAACGCGGAGTATCGGGCGGTATATCCAGAAGCATCTCCAGTTTTTTTTCCGAAGCGCCGTATTTAACAATATCGGCCGTCTGCTCGAGGATTTCAATAACATCGACCATAACTTCCTCTATTTCCAGTTTACCTGCCTCGATTTTTGAAAAATCCAGTATATCGCTGATTACATCCATCAGGGAATGTGCCGAAATATTCGCGTTTTTAACATACTGTTCCTGCTCCTGAGTAAGCTTTGTATTTATAAGAAGATCCGTGAATCCTATTACTCCGTTAAGCGGAGTCCGAATTTCATGACTCATATTTGCCAGAAATTCACTTTTCGCCGCATTAGCCATTTCGGCTTCCGCCGCGAGGGAATTGGCCCTTGCCGTTGCCTCGTTCAAGTTATGGTTTGTTTCAAGCAATGTTTCCTCAAACTGTTTTCTTTCCGTTATGTCTCTTGCTATTCCCGAAAGAGAAACAACCGCTCCTTCCTCATTCAGTATTCCTGACATACTCGCGGAAAACCAGCGCAGCGCTCCGTTTATATGACGTATCCTGTAAATAAGAAGCTGTTTGTTTTTGCCCTGCTTAAGCATGTAATCAAGAAAACCTGCGCAGGCTCTGCGGTCCTCCTCAAATACAATAGATTCAAAATGTTTTCCGGTAAACATCTCTGCCTTATACCCTGTAATTTCTTCCAGATTCGGAGAAATGTAGGCGTAGCAACCGTTTGTATCAATAGAGAAAATAAGGTCATTGGCGTTTTCTACAAAAGACCTGAATCTTTTCTCACTCTCGTTAAGATCATCATGGATTTTTTTATTCATCAGGTATGACGAAAAAATTGTCGAGGCAACCTGTAAAAGACCGATACTGCTTTGCTCCCATGTCCTTGCATTTTCAAGATCATCAATACCCATAAAACCGTAAAGCCTGCCTTCAATCAAAACAGGAAGTACGAGAAGAGAAAGAATACCCTGCGATTCCAGAAAGCCCCTTTCTTCCGGAGGGAACTCCGACACCGGCCCGTGAACAGGCATTTCTTCGGAAAGCGATCTATACCATCTCCCGAAACCCCCGCTATAGGGCTTAAGCTTTAAGTCAGGATTGTCCATCTGAGGCATAACACCATCAGCGCAGACTTCGTATATCTGGGTCATACAAATTCTTCCGCGCTCATCCTCTGAATTTTTAAATATATAGACTCGTCCCGCGTCCAGAGCCTTTCTGAGATGCTCAAGAGCGGCATAGACAGGATCTTTTACGGAGGAGTAAAATCCTGACAGCAATTCACTGCTAAAACCGGCAAGTCCGGCCTGAAAGCGGGAAATGCGCTCGAGCTCTCTTTCGCGCTCCCTGAGTCGGCTGATATCCCGGGCGATGCTTCCTACCCTGAACCCTTTTGAGGTTTTTATTATAAAAGATGACTGAAGAATCTTCTTCCTGACTCCTGAAACCTCAATCTCCGCGTTAAAATTCTTTTTTGGAAACATCATTTCGCCGGTTGTAAATACTTTTTTAAGCATTTCCCTGTGTCGGCTGTCAAACTCTTCTGAGCGGTATTCAGCCGGGGTAATCTCGGTTTGCAGGTCCCATATTTTCCGACCGAGTGCATCTTTTCTTTTGATTCCGCTTAGCTCCTCCTGTGAACGGTTCCACTCCACAACATCACCTTGTTCATCAGTGAGGGCAATAGCGTCATTCGCATTCTCAACAAAGCTCTTATATCTTTCCTCGCTCTCGCCCAGGGCTATTTCAGCTCGCTTTCTTTCGGTAATATCCGTATGCGACCCGGCCATACGGTAGGGTACGCCGTTTTCGTCGCGCAATGCTTCGCCTCTGGCGAGAATCCATCTGTATGTACCGTCCTTATGGCGCATAGGAAGCTCTATTGAATAGTTTTCGGAATCTCCGCGAAGATAGCTGTTAAGGTAATCGAGGACCCTCTTTCTATCTCCCGGATGCAGATTTTCCTCAAAAGAGGAAAAGTCATTAGGAAGTTCGCTGTCCCGGTATCCAAGTATTTTTTTCCAGCGCGGAGACAAGAAAAGGTCATTTGTTTTCAAATCCCAATCCCATATACCGTCGTTACTCCCTTTAACCGCGAGCATAAAACGCTCATGGCTTTTATAAAAAGCTTCTTCGGCAATTTTACTGTCGGAGAGATCTTGTATAAAGCCAAGAAACAAAGTGCGTTCTTCTACAACCGCAGAATTAAGGCTCACTTCGACAAACAGCCTGCCCCCGTCTTTTTTTCTGTATATACTCTCAAACCTCTGTTTTTTGCCGTCCCTCAGAGTCTTGATTCGGGTGTTCACCTCGGCAGGACCTTCTACCATTTCAATATCGGCAATATTAAGCGCCCGGATTTCTTCAAGCGTATAACCGAGCATATCACAAATAGCATTATTCGCGTCTATTATGTTTCCGGTTTCTTCAACAAGAATAAAACCGTCAGTCATAATGTCAAGTATTGAATTTATAACTGTATTTATGATTCTTTCCGGCATACTATAGAAAATAAAAAGAAAAGGATGGACAATTCAATCAAATTAAATATACGGCTTATTAACAGTTATAAAGATACCGAATCCCAGAAAAAAGGATCAGCTGAGATTTTGTTTTTGTTCCAATTTAAAATACCTCTGTCTCTCAGACGTTTAAGAAGCCTGCTTAAAGCTTCGGGAGAAATATTAAGCTCAAAAGCCGCTTCTTTTTTGGAAAACGGCGGAGAAAAAGAATCTGAACGGCCGCATTTTTCCCGAAGTATATGCCTAAGCCTTTCGGCTGAACTCATTGAGCTCAGATTCCTCAGCCTTGCCGCGAGATACCGCTGTTTTCGAAGAAGCAGAGAAATAAAATCCTTTCTGAATTCTTTTTTTTCCAGAGCTGCATCCACATCCTGCACAGACACAGCGAAGACAATGCCGGAAGAACTGACTTCCGCGGTAGCCGGATAAACAGGGCTTTCAAAAAGTACGACTTCACCAAAAAATTCCCCGGGCCCTACCGTTTTTACCTGAACTCTTCTTCCGTCCTCCATCGATTTATAGAGAACTATTGTGCCTTTCACACATATAAATATGTGGCCCCCCTCTTCTCCTTCCATGAAAAGACACTGTCCCCTTGTTGTCTTTTTTAAAAGTGAGACTTTCGAAAGATATTTTCTGGAACCCGTTCCCATTTCCGAAAAAAAAGGGCTTATTGAAAAAAATCGATGATAATCAATGCTCATGATTTTCCCTCATTAAAAAAATGTTAAAGAAATATAAAATAATTGACGTGCGTCAAGGATATTTCCCTACCCTTTTGGTATTTTTTTTCATAACATTAAAACGGAGACAATTATGAAAAGAGAAATTATCACAATTGATGAAAAAAAATGCACCGGATGCGGCCTTTGTGTTCCGGGCTGCCCTGAAAGCGCCATTCAGATAATTGACGGCAAAGCCCGGCTTGTATCCGACCTGCTCTGTGACGGTCTCGGTGCCTGCATAGGAGAATGCCCTGAAGAAGCGATCAGTATAGAGAAAAGAGAAGCCAAGCCCTATGATGAAAAAAAAGTGATCGCAGTAATTGCTAAACAGGGTATGAATACCGTCAGAGCTCACCTGAAACATTTAAAAGAACACGGACAGGAAAAGTACTTTGCCGAGGCGGTCGAGTTTCTTAAAGACGCGGGTATAAATACAGATGGTCTGATTAAGCCTTCTTCCGAAGGAAAAGAACATAAAGGATGTCCGGGTTCATCGGCAATGGAAATAGACCGCGGGGTCGGCAAAGAACCTAATCATAGCGGCGCCGCAGCACCTTCCGAACTTACCCACTGGCCCGTTCAAATGCATCTCATATCGACTTCGGCGCAGCATTACCGGAAAAGCGATTTCGTCCTCGCTGCGGACTGCACGGCTTTTGCCTCGGGAAACTTCCACGCGGGCTATTTAAAAGGGAAATCACTCGGCATCGCCTGCCCGAAACTGGATTCTGCGCAGGAAATTTATGCAGAGAAAATAAAATCACTCATTGATGATGCGGGTATAAACACCCTTACAGTTATAACAATGGAGGTGCCCTGCTGCAGAGGGCTTTTAAATACCGCCGTCGAGGCGGTCTCACGCGCAGGAAGAAAAGTACCGCTGAAATCTTTGGTAATTGGAATAAACGGAGAAATCGTCTCTGAACAATGGCTTTAAGCCGAACTAAAAACAAAAGGAGGAATTTTATGAAAATGTTCTGCTATCAATGCGAACAAACCGCAAAAGGAACAGGCTGTGAGGTATCCGGATTATGCGGAAAAAAACCGGATGTCTCGGATATCCAGGACCTGATTATATATCAGCTTCGGGGAATCGCTTTTTGGGCCGATAAAGTTTCGGAAAAAGGCAAGCACTCCGGGAAAATAGACAAGTACACTATGGAAGCGCTTTTCACGACGGTGACAAATGTCAATTTCGACCCGGAAAGGCTAATCTTTGTTCTTAAAGAAGGAGAAAAAGTTCTGACAGAGGCCAGACAGCTTTCTGAATTTGAAGGTAAAGCTCCGGCGCCCGCGCTTTTAAATCTTGCCTCTTCCGATGAAGAAATAACAGCCCAGTCCGAACAACACGGAATCATGGAACTGGGAAAAAATAACGATGAAAGATCCCTGTCGCATATTCTTCTTTACGGTCTTAAAGGAATGGCCGCATATGCCGACCACGCATATATAATGGGTGAAAAAGACCGGGAGGTACTGGACTTTTTTTACAGATCACTCACGGCTTTAGGAAAACCGGAAACCGACAGCGCCGCTCTTTTAAACCTCTGTCTTGAATGCGGTGAAAAGAACATCAGGACTATGGAGCTCCTGGACCGCGCGCATAACAACTTATTTGGAGAACCCTCTCCGGCCGAAGTGGATACAGGCTTAAAAGAGGGACCCGCAATTGTGGTAAGCGGACATGACCTCCCGGATTTAAAAGCTCTCCTGGAACAGACAGAAGGTACGGGGGTAAATATATACACTCACGGAGAAATGCTTCCGGCGCACGGCTATCCGGAACTGAGAAAATTTTCTCATCTTGCAGGGCACTACGGAAGTGCCTGGCAGAACCAGCAAAAAGAATTCGACAATATGCCGGCAGCTGTGCTTTTTACCACAAACTGCATCCAGAAGCCCCGTGAGAGTTATTCTGACAGAGTGTTCACTACAGGTCTAGTGGCATGGCCGGGATGCAAGCATGTAAAGGACCGGGACTTTTCCGCGGTAATAAAAAAAGCGAAAGAACTTGGAGGTTTTGAAAAAACTGAAGGCAAAAAACTATTGACGGGATTCGGCCACAAAGCTGTACTGAAAAAAGCCCCGGCTATTGTTGAGGCGGTAAAAGAAGGTAAGATCCGGCACTTCTTCTTGATTGGCGGATGCGACGGAGCAAAACCCGGCCGCAACTATTACACGGAATTCGCGGAAAAGACTCCGCCGGACACTCTTATTCTGACACTCGCCTGCGGAAAATTCAGGATAAACGGCCTTGATCTGGGCGAAATCGGAGGATTTCCGAGAATTCTTGACCTCGGACAATGCAATGACGCATACTCGGCTGTTGTAATCGCGAATGCCCTTTCCGAAGCTTTCGGAAAAAACATTAATGATCTGCCTCTTTCGCTTATTCTTTCCTGGTATGAACAAAAAGCGGTTGTAATACTTCTCTCTCTTCTGGCGCTCGGAATAAAGAATATAAGGCTCGGGCCTTCGCTGCCCGCCTTTGTCTCTCCGGGTGTTTTAAGTATACTTCGGGATAAATACAATATCATGCCGGTAGAAGAACCGGAGAAAGATCTGCAGGCCATACTCGCAGGCTAAACAAATAATACAGAGTGCGGTCCCGTAAAAAAGGGCCGCGCCCGGATTACGCGCGGTCCTTTACAAAATATTTGTAGTTTCCGGGTGTTTTATATATATTATCGGTATGCGAAAAACCGTAAAGATCCTGGCGGCTTTAATAGTTCTCCTACTCTTACACTCTCTTCCGGGATGCAATCTTTTCGGACAGCCGGATGCCGCGGATATCGAAAACGCTGAAGGTCTTATAATCGAAGGAAACAGAGAATTTTCGGCCGGAAACTATAACAAAGCCAAACAGCTTTATAAGAAAGCCGTAGAAAAATCACCTTCAAAAAGCGAAGGCTGGTTTAAGCTGCATAAAGTTACACTGAGAATTCACGGTCTGTATCTTGCCGAACTCTGGGATGACCTGAATCCGGAGTCTTCCGACAAAATCCCGTTTTTCCATACCGACTCATCAAACCCCAGATCACTTGCTGAAATGGATTCTATATACGCCCCCCTCCGCAACTGCCGCACCTATCTTGAAAAGATAGCAAACGGCAGAAACCTGGACGGAAAATACACAGAAAAATCCATATGGATAGACTACATACTTGTTAATTCAATACTCGGAATACTGGGACCCTGCGATGTGGCCGACCCGGTAACTGCTGACAGCCAGGTTTTCACCCCTAACGGTCATCTCGACGCGCCCGCCGACAGCAAAATGGTAGCCATGATGCGCGACATTAAAGGCCTGAATGATATTACCTTCGATGCAGAATCTCTAAAAGCCATTCAGGGTAACGATCCCGAGAAGATAAATGGTTTCATAGATGAGCTCGAAAATACTTTCGGTACTGTAAAACAGAATACCACCGACTTCAATGCCAATGCCCGAGAAAACGGCGTTGACGACACGCTCGACTTCGCCTCGCTTGCAGACAGCATAACAAAAACCGCTTCTTATTACAGATACAACGACAGCGCTGATAATGACGGAGACTACTTTGACACAGACTCAAACGGAATAGCGGACCCGATAAAATGGTGCGATTTCCTGAATAATGACGATAAAATCTCCACAGTCGCTCCCGATGGAGCGATCGTTACCATAGGGGCGGAGTATTACTACGCTCTTGGCTCCGTGTCCGCCGACAGCCTGTTTTCTCTTAAAATCGACTCGTCTGTTTCTCCAAATGAAACACTTTTCATATATACCGGGCCTCATACGGGAGAATTCTATGCGGGAGACTGGGGAACCGACGAGGAAATAATAGACAACAAAGACAATGACGGTGACGGCAGAATAGATGAAGACACCATGTTAGACACACTGCGTCACAAGGTACTTCTTAACTGGAACATCCTGCAGTCAGATACCGTTGAAATTAATTACGAAGAACCGGCCGCCGACAATGCATCAGACACACTAATTATCAGATAAACCATGAAGATTTTTTCAATATTCTTTTTATCAATGTTTTTGTTAAGCCCGAGGGCAGCCGAGCCTCCCTATTATCAGTCCGCCTCCTCGTCAGGCCGGGGCGGTTCGCTTGTTTCATCCGCAGACGGAAGGATGTCCTGTTTTTATAACCCTGCCGGGCTGAATCTTTTCGAAGATCATCTTAACCTTTCTGTAAACGGAGGTTTCGGGCTATCGTCCTCAATTATCGGCCTTGCCACTTTTGCGGGAGAAAACCTAAAGGGATTTGAAGATAAGAGTAAACTTGATTCAGGTTTTTTCAAATCCGCGGAAGAAGTTGAAAATGTATGGAACTACGCCGCTCCCTACACTGACATGACCTTGAATACAAAAAACTTCGGGGTCGGTTTTTTCTGGCAGCCGGATATTCAGTTTATGCTCGAAAGCGGAGGCTTCATACCCCTTATCGGGACAAGCATAAACAGCGATATCATGGTCACAGCATCCGCCGCAAAAAGACTTTTGAAATCGGTATCCGGAGGTATTACTTTAAAATATATGTATGTATCCCGGATGTCCCCATCAATACTTTCAACACCGGAAACCATCAACCTTGCAGAAGAACTCGGTGAAAATCTCGGAAGCACAGAAACACTTGAAAAATTCATTGAGACAAAACAAGGCATGGGGTTTGACGCCGGATTAATATTCCATTCCGGACTTATTAAGACCGGCGCAGTTTTCCGGGATATTTTCAGCGTTCTCGACGGCAAAACCGTGAGAATGAAACTGGACCTGGGAACAACCTGGCATGTCCCCTACCTCATTGAAAAAGCGCCTGTAAAAGATTTTACCGTTTATCTTGATTTTCTGGATATTTTCGGACCGGGCAGTAAAACTAAAAGTTTTCATACGGGGGCCGAAGCCGCTTTTCGGAATTTTGTATTCAGGACCGGTCTTAATCAAGGCTATCCGGTATTCGGTTTTTCACTTATGCTTGGTATTTTCCACTTTGACTATGCTTTCTTCCAGAAAGAGACTGGTATTTACGCCGGGCAAAAACCCGACATATCTCATACCTTTGGAGGAGGGCTGGACATAGCGTTCTAACAAGATCCGTCCGGATACCGACCCTGAAAACAAAAAAATGTATAAATCAAAACGCAAATTATTTCTGGCTTCGAAATCTCCCAGAAGAAGCAGGATTCTTTCCAAGGCCGGTATTCAATTTGAAACAATTGAAAATAATGCCGAAGAACCGGACTATAGCGGCGGACTTCCGGAAAATTTCGCTATATCACTCGCAAAAATAAAAGCGGAGGCCGCTTCTGTTAAGATAAAAGACGGGATAATAATGGCCTTTGATACTGTTGTGTGGTTCAGAGGTGCACCTTTGGGAAAACCTTCTTCTTCCAAAGAAGCTTCAAATATTTTGAAAAAACTCAGCGGTAATGAACATTCAGTATATACCGGAATTTGTATTCTTCTGAATCCTGAGATGGATATAATAACCGATTCAGAAAAAACGGATGTGAGGTTCAGCGATCTTCCGGAGAGAATAATCCGGGAATACATAAACTCCCGCGAACCGCTTGACAAGGCCGGTTCATATGGGATTCAAGGAAGAGGCGCGTTGTTTACCGAGTCTATCAGGGGATGCTATTATAATGTTGTAGGACTCCCCTTAAACAAAACCATGAAAATACTTGAAAAAAGAGCATTGATATTTTAATTTTAATGGACACCGGGATAAAGGACCGTTCATTATAAGGGAAAAGGTATAAAATGGAATATCCACAACAATTTGGAGAACGCAGCGGTGATTCCGGAAAAGACCGGGATCGCAAAGAAAACGAAGAACGCCGTTCTGAGGCCGTTGGCAATTACCTGCGCCGCGAAAGGATTGCCGCACGTATTGAAATAAATAAAATGGCAAAAGAAACCCGGATAAATGTGGATTTCATAAATGCCATTGAAAAAAGCCAGTTTGATAAACTTCCTCCTGAGACATACCGTAGAATTTTCCTTAAAAACATTTCGGAATATCTTGAGGTTGACCCGAACGAAGTGCTAAAACTCTACCTCGCGGAGACAGGCCAGGATCCGGATTCAAAACCCGTCGAAGAAGAAAAGATAACAGTAAAACCCGCCGGAAAAGGAATTAATTTCAGAATCATCTCCGCATTTTTTCTCTTTATCATCGCAGCAATAATAATCAGCTTCATGAGAAGCGGAGCGCTTTTTTCGGAAAAGGATCAGACCCGGCAGGACATCTCCGCCACCACGCCCAAAGCAGATTCGGAAAAAGAAGCGGAAAACAGTATAGTCACCCCGAACATAAAGAAAGATTCTTCTTTGAACGGGCAAAAAGATAAAGAGACGCACAATGTAAAAACAAGCGATGCTGAGAAATCCGAAACCGGAAACTCAAGCTGGAAAATATACAGAGATGAAGGCGGAAAAGAAGTTGAAGCGGTTATATCCTATACGGGAAAAGATACCATCTGGGTTGAGGCGGTTTTTCAGGGAAAATCATGGAAAAACATATTTACAGACAGAACAAAGAAAACAATATCCGACCCTGCCCGTATTCTACTAAAGATGAGCAAAACACGCGGCGCCGCAATTACTAAAGGCGGTAAATCAAGACCCGTTCCGGGACGTTATACCATTATTGATAAAAAAGGTATAACAGCGGTCTCCTCTTCCCGCTGGGATTCTTTCTATGATCGGAAATTGACTCCGGATTCCAGATAAATGAGCAGTACCAAAAACCCCTCGCTTTTATATTTTGACCCTCACTGCCATCTGGATGATGCGGCATTTGACGCAGACCGGGAAAAAGTTATTTCATCATTCAGTTCGAGGGGAATTATCGGCGTGCTGAATGCCGGAAATTCTCTGGAGACGACTGAATCTTCAATTAAGCTATCCGCGGCTCATTCTAAAATTTATGCTTCGGCAGGCATACACCCGCACTGCGCGGATGCTCCCGGAGACAACTGGCAGAGTAAACTGAGGGGATTCGCCTCGGATCCTAAAGTCCGCGCCATCGGGGAAGCCGGACTTGATTATTTTAAAAGCGGAACAGACAAAAAGAGTCAACGTTCTCTTTTCGAATTCCAGACAGAGCTTGCCTCGACTACCGGACTTCCGCTTATAGTTCATTGCCGTGATGCCTATGAAGACACCTACGACATCCTGAAAAACAACATGCCGGAATCTGGCGGCGTTATGCATTGTTTTTCCGGGAATTACCGTCAGGCGTCCCTTTTCGCAGACCTGGGGTTTTATATTTCGGCCGCCGGTAATATTACATATAAAAAATCCGAAATAAAAGAAGTATTCAGAAAACTTCCGCTTAGATTAATAATGGCCGAAACCGATTCTCCGTACCTTGCTCCGGTACCTCTCAGAGGGAAAAGAAACGAACCGGCTTTCCTGCGGGAAACCATTATTTTTTTAGCAGAAGTCTGTAATAAAACACCTGAGGAGATTGCGGCCGCTTCCACAGAAAACGTTATGAAACTTTTCGCTATAAAGGGCGAAAATAATCCTCAAATCATTTACAGATATAATAACAGCATATATATAAACCTGACCTCACGATGTACCAACAGATGCTCATTCTGCAAGCGGACATCCGGCAGCTACAACTTCGGCGAATATAATCTAAAACTTACCGAAGAACCTTCTTTTGAAGAGATAAAAGCAGAACTCGAGAAACAGCATAATTTTAACGAAGCGGTTTTTTGTGGCTTCGGAGAACCCACGCTGCGGTTGGATGCGCTTAGAAAGACAGCTTTATACTTGAAAAGCAGAAATAAGAAAGTTAGATTAAATACAAACGGGCTTGGAAGCCTTACAAACGGGCGGGATATAACAGAAGATATCTCTGATTGTATTGATGAGGTTTCGGTAAGTCTTAACGGATCGGATCCGGGCAAATACAACATTCTTTGCAGACCCGAAACAGGACCCGAAAGTTATAAGGCGGTACTTGAATTCATAAAAGGATGCTCGGGGAAAATACCACTCGTAACGGCCTCGGCGGTACAGATGCCGGGAGTCGATATTGAGCAGTGCCGCAGGACAGCCGAGAGTCTTGGAGCCGTCTTCAGAGCAAGACCATATATTTCCTTTAAAGAGGAGGAAAGTGAATGATTACCGCGCTGATTTATCTTCTGGCCTATATTACAATGGGGTTCTTTTTGTTTTTCACACTCATAGAGGTGAATAGCCTTGAGAAAGAAATGACGCAGCTGACAAAGAACCTTGAAGAGCATGATTATTTTTAAAGTCGCGGCAAATGATTAATCCGAGAAAATCAGTATTGAATATGGCCCCCTACAACCCTCCTCTTGAGGGGCGCAGGTCGTTTATGCGTCTTGACTTTAACGAGAATACAGAGGGCTGCAGCCCTGCAGTACTGAAAGCGCTGCGTTCTGTTACTGCAGATGAGATTGCGGCTTATCCAGAATACCGCCCGCTTTATGAGTCGCTTTCCTCCTATTTCGATTTACCTCCGGAAATGATCCAGATCAGTAATGGATCAGATGAGTCAATCATGTCCACATTCCAGATATTCGGTGAATCCGGATCAAAGGTGCTGATCCCCTTCCCTACTTTCTCAATGTTCAGATTCTACGCTGAGCTTCTTGCTCTTAACATTATACCGGCTGATTATGAAGAACGTTTTGTTTTTCCTTACGAAACATACAGCAGGCTCCTCAAAGAAGAGAAACCAGATATCGCGGTATTCGTTTCCCCTTCTGTACCCTCAGGTTCTCTTATAGAATCGGAATACATAAAAAAGACCGCGCAGGAAAACCCCGAAACACTTTTTCTTCTGGATGAGGCATACTATCAATTCTCCGGGGTGGACAATATAAGACTGGCTAAAGAAACCGACAACATTATAATACTGAGAACGTTCAGCAAAGCTTTTGGCCTGGGTGGTCTTCGGTTCGGTGTTATCTTTGGACAGGAACGGATTATAAATTTCTACAGAAAAGCCGCTTCTCCGTACAGTGTTAATACAATAACCGCTAAGGCGGTACCGGCCGCGCTTAATGATCGTCAAAGTATTGAACGATACATAAAGGATGTCATTCAAAACAGAGGAAAAGCAGTCCTGGAATTGAGGAAAAAAAATATTAAAGTCTTTCCATCCGCGTCAAATTTCATACTTATGTCCCTCGAAGACAGAGCTGTATATACCTCGGAATTACTGCGCAAGAAGGGAATACTTGTCAGGCCTCAGAAAGGTCATCCTCTTATCGAGGGCTGTCTCAGAGCAACAATAGGAACGAAAAAACAAACCCGGACATTGATAGAAGAACTGCTCAAAATAACAGGAGAAGAATGATGCAAAGAAAAGCTGAAATTAAGAGAAAAACAAAAGAAACTGACGTTATCCTGAAGCTCAATCTTGATGGAACGGGTGAATGCGCGTCTGAAAGCGGAAGCGGATTTTTTAATCACATGATGGATCTGCTCGCACGGCACGGCGGCCTGGATCTTAAACTGAAATGCAAGGGAGACACCGAGGTGGATTTACACCATTCGGTAGAGGATACCGGCATATGTTTGGGGCTTGCTCTGGCGGAAGCTCTTGGCGAAAAAAAGGGTATCAACAGATACGGCTGCGCGCTTATACCTATGGATGAGTCTCTGGCGCGCACAGCGCTTGATCTCGGAGGAAGAACATTTTTTGAATATAACGCTGACATTAAAAGAGAAAAAACCGGAGAATTCGATACGGAACTCGTTTCCGAATTTTTCAAGGCTTTATCGGACAACGCACGCATAAATCTTCATATTGATCTATTAAAAACCGGGAACACTCATCACTGCATTGAGGCAATATTTAAATCCTTCGCGCGCGCCCTCAAACAGGCCTGCACGCAGGACCCTTCTGTCGCGGGCGCAATCCCGAGCACAAAGGGGGCTCTCTGAGGATTCAGATCATTTTTCTTCCGGCTGTGCTCCTGTTATTCTTCGGGATAACTGCGGAAACGCCCGAAAGCTTAATGAGAAGAGCGCGTTCATATCATGCGCTGCTTGAGCAGGACGGTTTGAATTGCTACAGCGTACCACTTTCTGTAGAAGGAAAATTCTATAACAGAATTATAAAAGAAACTGAGAAAAGGGGCTTGTCGAAACCTGTTTTCAGAGAAAAATTCCAAAGCGGGAAAGGATATTCAATTATTCCGGCAAATACGGAATATTCCTCCATAATGCGAAGCCTGATTGCTGATATGTTCACTCCCGAAAAAATATTCAATTATATACTGAACAGTTTTGAGCAAAAAAGATCTCCTGAAAATTACAGCGAATTCAAAAAATCAACAGAATCAGAACTTACGTTCGACTCCCTTTCCGGATTATATGAAGTTACTTTCAGCGCTCGTCCGGGAGAAAAGCCGGACTACCATTCGGAAGCGTCGGGAGACACAATAAGGGAGTCCTGGAATGACCGCTTTTTATTCATTATAGATCCTAAGGACAACCTCGTCAGAAAAATAACTGTCCGTAAAATAAACATCGAGAAAGACCGGCTTACAGGAGAAACAATATCAAAGAAATCTGATGAAAGCCGCATATCGCTTTTATACCGCGAGTTCAACGGGCGGATCGTTCCGGGGAAACTTTTGTTCACTTCACCTGGGCATTCACGGATAATACTTGAAGCGGAATACAAACATGAGCAGGGCTACATACTTTTTAAAAGCAAGTCTCTTAGATTTTATCAATCCGAAAACTCCGCTCCGGAGAGGGCCTACATCTCTTACGGCAGTTACCTTATTAACTCTTGCGGCAGTGAGGTATCCAAAAACAAAAATTCTTCCGAAGCTTCTGACATTTTTACCCGGGCTCAAAAAGAAGTCTTTTTAGGGAACACAAAAAAAGCACGAAAATTACTTGAAAAGATAACAGAAGAATACAGAGGAACGATTGAAGCGCGCGAGGCGGAGGACATACTGCAGTCGCTTCCCCGATAAATTATTTACAAAAAATTTAGTATCCTTGCATTTCCTTAAATTATATTTATATTTAAGACGTGGGGATTATGATTTAGACATTAACTTTTTTACATAATATCAATAAAATGGGAGGTATCAATGCATCTATACTTTAGAATTCTGCTTACGGCTTTTACAGCTGTCATGCTAATAGGGCTTGTCGGATGCGGAGGAGATAAAAGCGAAGAGGAATTAATCGAAAGTGAAATCCAGAGCATCGACGAAGAATTTGCCGAAGGAGCCGCTCTGGGAGAAGATGATATGTCCTCGTTCGACTCCGAGATTCCGGAAGAGCCGGTAATGGAGGAAGCTCCCGTTGAGGAGTCTTCGTCCTCATCCTTCACTTCAGATGTTCTTCCGGGCGCTGCCGGTAATTATGTTGTACAGATCGCTTCCTGCCCAGCGCGGGTGACAGCAGAGAAATACGTAAGGAAACTCGAAGACGCGGGTATCACGCCCTATATCGCCGAAGTACAGAACCCTTCCGAGGTCGCGCTCGGGACATATTACCGGGTACGTGTAGGTTATTTTGACGGAAAAACAGCGGCCGATTCCTACGGTGCTAATGTTCTGAGACCAATGGGTTTTGACTACTGGGTAGACTCTAAATTCAATGACAGCAAGGGAGTAGAAACAGCCGGCTATGAGTCTTACGGTTCAGAAACTTCAGGAAGCTACGGAACAGAGACAACGACTTACGATTCAGATTCATACGGTTCAGAGTCTTCATACGGGACAGAATCGTCGTCTTCAAACAACGACTTCGATTTCGACAACACATCAACGGGAACAACAACAACAACCGATTCATATGAATCCGCTGCGCCGGCGACATCTCAGGAAACCACGGCGGTTCCCGCAGAAACCTCGGCGGCACCGGCGTCAGAAGGCACAACAGCCACAGGAACTACCGCTACAACACCGACAGCCTCTCCCGCGGCCTCCGGGGCAGAAGCATCCGGGACTTCCGCAACAACAGGATCCGGCGATGCTACTTCAACCGACTCCGGGGCTTCTTCCGGCACAGAGCAGGAATGGGACGATTGGGGTGACAGCTGGGAATAATTTTACCCAAACCTTTTTATGCCTTAAGATCTTTCATAAGCCGCCGGATTAAACTCCGGCGGCTTTTTTAAATATGCAAAAGGAGTAAAGTCATGCAAAAAGATAAATATTTAAAAAGTGAGTGCCCCTGCTGCGGTTCGGCCCTCTATATTGACCGCGAGACAGGAAAGGTGATGAGGCATGAAAAGAAAAAGCGGGAAATAGAATCTATGGAAAATTTCCTTACTAAGGAAAAAAACAAGAAGGAATGGCTGGATGCCCGTTTTGACAAGGCAAAGGATTCTGAAAAGAACAGGATGGCGGAACTGGAAAAAAAATTTAAATTCGCCAGAGACAACAAAGATTCGCTTCCGGATCCAAAAAAAATATGGGACTGATCCTATCGCCCTATCCCCTCATATTTATTTTTAAAATTCATTACCGAGTCGAATATTATACGGGCAATCCGCTTCTGGTTCTTTTCTGACTTCATAAGCGCTTCATCGTATGAATTAGAGATATAACCCATCTCAAAGAGAACAGAAGGCATCAGAGGTCCGTCCAGAACATAAAATCCGGCCTGCATTATTCCGGTCAAACTTTTATGAAATTCATTCTCCGGAAACTCCCTGGTCATATTTTCTACGATCATAACAGCCAGGTCTTCTGACTCATAAAGATATTGATTCAGCATAAGATCATTCATTATAAAGCCGATGTCACCGCTTTCTTTTTTGAGAGGATCAATTCCATCGAATTCTAGCGCGGAGTTTTCAAGCAGCTCTGTTGCTTTTGCTTTATCGTTACGGGCTATATCAAGAAAAAATACAGAGTAGCCGTTTATGGCTTCCCGTTTTGCCTTTTTCCCGCCTATCGCGTTCATGTGAAGCGATAGAAAAAGGTCTGCTTTTTTATCATTCGCAAAATCCTTTCTGGACCTTAACGATAAATATGTATCGGATTCTCTTGTTAAAAGCGCCTCTACATCGGAAGTATCAAAAAGCTCCTTAAGCAAAAGAGCTGTCTTTAGATTGATTTCTTTTTCCTGGGTGCCTGAAGGGCCAATTGCCCCCGGGTCCTTTCCCCCGTGCCCCGGATCAATTATTATCCGTGAAATTTTCATATACCCGGCTTTTTCTTCCGGGCCTTGATTAAGAGTATCGGAAAAAACAAGCGAAAACAGAGAATCCCGGAAATTCGCGCCTTCGAGAAAAGGAAAAACCATAAACTCAAGCGCAGTAAAAGGCAATCGGGCGCCGTCACGGCCTACAACAGCGGGATAAACAATATTAATAATCTCATTCCCGCATTCGGCGTAAATACTTCTATCCCTTATGAGAATGCTGCCTTTTTCTGTTTCAAAGACAGCTTTCCTGCCGCCGGGCGGATAGAATATTTCTCCCGGTATTATAGTTCGAAGGTCTTCTATTCGGAAATAATCAATTCCATCGACTTTTTCAGATGATATAACATAAACCTTACCTGAATAGCCGGCTCGGAGAACGGATGCCTGCAGCTGCAATAAGCAGAATAAAAGAACTATCGCAAACCTCAACATAGCATCATCCGGATTTCAGAGCGCGGCGCGCTCTCATTTTTCTTTCCCTGTCCGCGACCGTATGCCTCTTATCAAAAGTCTTCTTACCTGTGCATATTCCGAGTTCTAATTTCACCAGTCCGTTTTTAAAGTAAAGAGAAAGAGGAACAACGGACTTACCTTTCTGCATAATTGAAGCGTATATTCGGTTAATTTCCTTTTTATGCAGAAGAAGTTTTCTTTTCCTTGAGGGGTCATGATTTGAATAACCGCCCTGTTCATACGGCTGTATATCAAGATTCTTGATAAAGACCTCACCTCCGGAAACCTCCGCATAACTGTCACGGAAATTTACTCTGGATTTTCTCAAAGATTTAACTTCGGTGCCCACAAGAGAAATACCGGCCTCATAACGGTCTTCAACAAAATAATTGTGGAAGGCTTTTTTATTCTTTTTTATAAGCATATTACTGAATAAGATAGTTATTGGCGGTTAGATGAATCAAGGGCGGGTAAAAGTCTTAAGCAAGCAAGAATTTTTGCTAAAGCTGATCGAAAACAGAGCCGAGTTTGTCCACTATGTCATCAACAACTTTTTCAGAACTGTAATATCCGGAATTTATTTTGGCCTTTACGGATTCGAGATGAAGCTTGCTGCCTCCGGAGGCTTTTGACGGTATATAAGAGTCACCTGAATCGGATTTTTTCTGTTTTACGGGTTTATTACCGTTATTCGCCGATTTTTTAGTATAATTACCGTATGCTGCGATTGATTCTATCCGCATTTTCAACTTCCATGTTTAAAATACAGCACCCCTGTTCCTATATATCGGCGGATTTCCGCCGGACTTTAGATTTTTTTGTATAAAAGATCAGGATTCAGGCAAATCTCCCATTTTATAGCCCTTTTTTCCCACTACAAAATTGCTCGCAAATTCATGGATAAAATAATCATCTGTCATTCCGGCAATATAATCACGTACAATTTCTGGGGTAGTGTTTCTTTCAAGATATTCATCAGACATTCCCGTGATATATTTTCTGAGGTTGGATTTATGGGGATGGCTCTCGTAATCATTACATAGAAAATCGAATAACAGCTCAAACATCTTCTGTATTTTCCCGGTCTCGTTCTTCACCCTGGAATTTGTGTAAATCATTCCGTAATTGAACTCCCGCAAAGTCTTAAGCGCCTTGAAAACATCGGGTGAAAAACGAATTTCAGGCTTATTATAACTGTTTATAATGAGGTCTTTCACAAGCGTGTCAACTATTCTTGAATTCCTGTCTCCCAGAACTTCAGATACCTCTTTCGGCAGATCGGATCTTTTTATAATATTCAGCGCTATGGCATCCTCAACATCTCTTCCGATATAGGCAATCGTATCCGCAAACCTCACTACACAGCCCTCTGTAGTCATAGGCATGGGTGTACTGACAGATCGGTCCAAAGTCATTTTTTCAATGTCGCTTTCATGAGAGGCCCATGTTTTTCCGGATTTCGGCACAAGAACATCATCGGTGCTCTCTCCGTCGTGACATAATATTCCGTCAAATACCTGAAGAGAAAGGTCAAGCCCGAGCCCGCGGTTCTCTACACCGGAAAGCATTCTTACACTGTGTATATTATGTCTGAAATTACCTATTCCCTTTTTCTCGCAGATATCAGAAAGATACTTTTCCCCCTCATGCCCGAAAGGAGTATGGCCGATATCATGCCCAAGAGCGACCGCTTCGATAAGATCCTCGTTCAGACGGAGTATTCTCCCGATCGTCCGCGCTATTTTGGAAACAAGCTGCACATGCAGTACCCTGTGCGTCAGATGATCATTTTCAAAAGCATAGAAAACCTGGGTTTTATCTATATACCTGGTAAATGATCTTGAATGAAGGATCCTGTCAGAATCGACAGCGTATCTCGGCCGGATCTCGTTTTTTTTCAATACGCCTTTGCATACAGCGCGGCTGCTTCTCGAAGCGTATTCCGAAAGCCGCATATCCTCATAACGATTATGGTTCTCTACGATCTCATTCAGGAAATTAGTACCCATTGTTCTCCTTTTTAATATTTCGGTGATTAAATATATTATTTTTAACAGGTCACTTAAAAAGTCATTTAAGATGATTTTTTTATTTAAGAACCCGATTGTTATATTACAGGAATTTTAACACAAGATGTTGCAATAATAAAGACATTATTTATGGGAATCATAAAAAAGACAGCACCGGTAAAATTAATATGCGGTTTCATTTATCATGACAAAGAATATTTCATAAAATCACTGGATTCAGTAAAAGCCCTTTTTGGGAAAACTGACTACGAAAGTCCTGAGCTTGTTTTCGATAAAACAAGCTACTATGACCGGGAATTCGGCAAGGGGCTTTTCAAAAAATTCATCTCTTTCGAAAAACTTATCGACAGGACCGAAATTACCGAAGTTAAAATCAAAACCAACCTGATTGAAAAAGAACTCTCGACCGGCAATAAGAGAACCGTCAATCTTGACCCCGGTTATTTAACCCTCGGTCAGCTTATACTGGCAACAACAAAAGACAGAGAGCACCGCATATATGTCGGAAAAGGAATATTCTGCGAAGTTACTCTTACTTTCCGCGACGGAGAATTCATACCGTATCCCTGGACATATGCTGATTACGCTTCTTTGGAGTACAGAGATGTGCTTAAAAAAATCAGACAACTTTTACGGGAACAGATGAAAAAACGTATCAATTGATAAAGGTGATTTTTTTAGAGACAAAACCACCTCCGCCGGTTTCTACCGCAGCGGTGTGAACACCGGCAGCGTCCCTCCTCTATTAATCTGCATTGAAAAATCCTTATCCTGATTTTCTTCCGAGCAGCAATATGTCACGCAGGTTTTCACTGTTTCTCGCCGCCTGCCATTTCTTTTGAAAATCACCGCTTTGAGCAATCTGCGCTATTGCGGAAAGGGCCTGGAGATGAAATTGCCTCTCATCTTTTGAGCCGGCCAGAACAAAAACGGCTTTAACCTGATTTTCCTTTTCCGAAAATGCAACGCCTTTTTTAACTCTGGCGATTACCATCCGGAAAACCCCCTCACCCTCAATAATTATGTGCGGCACGGCAATAAAAGAGCTTATCGCGGTGCTGGATTCGTCTTCTCTTTTCTGCATGAGTTTCACAAAGTCATCTTTTTCAGATTCTGTATCAAGTCCGGGGCATTTATCAGCTACAATACTGAAAAACTCATTGCGAAGTAGCGGCCCTTCAAGGTCAATAACCGGTGAGTCTTCCACCAGTTCATGAAACCTGTCCGCCTCTATGCTGTCTCTGCTGCTCAAAATTTTTCTAAGTTCATCTTCGAGATCGTTAGATGTCATGTCCCTGTTTATAATCCTTTGTACAAGATACATAAGCGCATACTCGCCTTTAAAATGCTTACGGCCATAAAGTAAATATATCGCAACGCTTAAAGCTGCGAGTATAGCGATGGATTCAACTGCCGCGACCCCTATTTCGGATATTAAAAATATAAACACCCCAGCAGAGAATATCTGCAGCCACGGATAAAATGGAGCGCGAAAAGCCGGTGAATAATTCTGCACCCCGCTTTCTCTAATTACGACAAGAGCCACATTGGTAAGGATATAAGCGGCAAGGGTAATGGCTGACGCGTTTTTCACAAGAACTTCAAGGTCCCAGAATAGAGAAAAAATAATGAGGCCTCCGGTAAAAACCACCGAGAAAAACGGAACTCCTTTAGCCGAAGCGCGGGAAAATACAGCGGGAAGGAGCCCGTCTTTTCCAAGGGCTACCGGATACCTCGAAGCTGACATTATGCCTGCATTGGCTGTTGAAATAAATGCAAGGAGAGCAGCAAGAGACAAAAGATAATATCCTTTTGTACCAAGGAAAGTAAACGCGGAATCCGCAACCGGCGAAAGGGATTTTCTTAAATTTTCCGGTTCCGAAGTCCCCACGAGAACAATCAATAAGAGCGAATAAAGAAGAGTAACAGCGACAACAGCAGATATAATACCGGCGGGAAGAGTTTTCCCTGGCTCATCAACCTCCTCAGAAAGAGCGGCGACTTTCAAAAGACCTCCAAACGAAATGAATACAAAGCCTGCGGTCATAAAAACAGAATTAATGCCGCCGGGAGCAAAATCTATAAATTTTTCCACTTTTACTTGTGTTATCCCGGCTGTAGTATAGGTAATCATAATAAGAATAAGACTGATAACAATAACAACCTCAAACTTAACGGCGGTACTCACGCCGTATAAATTCAGTAAAATGAAAAAGCAGGCGGCGACAACAGCGGCCAAATGCAGATCCACCCCTGAAACAGCCGATATAACCTCCGCTATACCAAAAACAGCAAAAGCTGTTTTTAAACTTATGGCAAACCAGCTGAAAAATCCGGAAAGTATACCCGGAAGAGGTCCGAAGACCCGTGTGATAAAAAAGTAATCTCCTCCCGCTTTGGGCATGGCCGTCGCCAGTTCAATCATACTCATCGATCCGGCGAGAGCTGCGGCGCCGGCAAGAGCGTATGAAACAAAAATTGACGGCCCGGTTCTGTCAAATGCTATACCGGGAAGTATAAAGATACCGGAGCTGATCATTACGCCTGAGGCGATGCAAAACACATCCAGTGTATTAATTTTTTTCTTCATTTTTTCTCCGGCATCATATGTTTTAATACCCCTGAATGAACAAGACAGGGTTTATACCGGGCCTTCAGCCCGGAAATATTCAGCAATTCTTTTCCGTTACCTCCGGTAAAAAATACCGCAGGTGCAGCTATTTGTTTTTTACGGCAATATTTTTTTAATTCCGAAACCGCTCCGGTTATATTTCTCGCTGTTCCGCCAAGGACTCCGGCGCGGACAGCTCCCGCTGTATCTTTCCCGGGGAGAGAACAGGTCCCTTCGGGATAATTTTTTCTCAGGGCGGAGGTCTTTTCGCCAAGCGCTTCATGTTGAAGTCGTATTCCAGGAAATATACATCCGCCCAAGAATATGCCTGATTCTCCTGAAAGATCCACCGTTACGGCAGTTCCGGCGTCAACTGTAATTACCGGTTTTCCGGCAATGCAGTATGCTCCCGCGGAAGCAGCCAGCCTGTCTAATCCAGTTTTATTAAACGCATCCTCTTTTACTCCTCCGGCAAGAGCCCTGAAATCTGAATGAGAGACTTTATAAACCTTAATACCCTCGTCTTTGAATAGAGCTCTAAAATCTTTTTCCGCCGCTCCATTTACGGAAACATAATAATAAAAATCAACATGATAAGAACTAATTATTTTTCTGATTTCCCGCCGGCTTCGCAGATAGGGGGAAAAATTAACGGGGTGTTTTCCGTCAAAGACCGCCGCGGATACAGAACTATTCCCGATACTGAAAATCAGAGCACTTGCCATTGTCAGCGTATTCCTAAAACAATAAAAATGAGATATCCGCCCCGCCGGCGGAATGAGTCAAAGAACCCATTGATATAAAATCGACACCGGGCAGTGCGTATTTTTGAATATTAGATGTATTAATATTACCGGAAACTTCTATTCTGATCTTTTGGCCCATCTTTAACCCGACTGCTTTTTTTATGACCGATGGACGCATATTATCAAGCATAATCACATCCGGAGCGGATTCCAGAGCATCCCGAAACTCACTGAGATTCTTAACTTCAACTTCGATTCTGTATTTTTTTCCGTATTTACGGCGGGCGAGTCTTACCGCCCGGCCCGGGCCTCCGGCTTTTAATACATGGTTTTCCTTAAGGAGCACCATGTCATAAAGACCGGCCCTGTGGTTATGACCTCCGCCGTCAAGCACTGCTTTTTTTGCCGCTGAACGAAGCATAGGGAGGGTTTTTCTGGTATCAAGGAGCTTTACGCCCGTTCCCTGAAGCTTTTCGACTGTCTGCCTGGTTTTTGTCGCTATACCGCAAAGATGCTGGAAAATATTCAGGGCAGTCCTTTCAGCCGAAAGAAGGCTTACGGAGGGGCCGTAAACCTCGGCGGCGGCGGCACCGGAACCCGGAGCTTTACCGTCGCGCGTTTTAGCGGTGAATTTAATTCCCGGATCATGGATTTTATAAAGCCTGCGCAGCAGTTCCAGCCCCGAAATCACACAATCCTCTTTAAGGATAAAACGGCCTCGTGAGAAGTCTTCCGTGGAATAGACAGCCGAGCTGGTTATATCGCCATCGCCTATATCCTCCCTCAGAGAATCTTTTATCATTTTTTCAGTAATGGCGTCTATCATTAAAACCCCGCTTTTGCTCCTAATTTTATTGTTGTAAAGACTTCTCCCGGTTCCTCGATACTTCTTGATCCGTCTTTATCTATATAATAGTTTTCCCATCCGAAAACCGCGCTGTAACGGTTTGTCAGGGTAAACTCAAAATCCGCTCCCATACTTTTGAAAGGGTTAGGGTCAGAAAATGAGTATATATCATAATAATAATCAAGGTGTCCGGAATTAAAGTAAATTTCACCTTTCTCCAAAAAAAACGCAGTCTCGCGGCCGCATTTAATTTTAAACTCAACATAAGAATCCGAATGAGCGTCTTCGCGGTTGTAATCATTATCGGCATTGGGAGATACCGTTCCGGCCCTTCCCCCCCCGGTAAGCTTGAATAGATTAGACCGATACTGCCCGGATATTATACAGTCTTTGAAAATATTATAGCGGGCTCCTATTTTAATGCCCTTGGCGGCGGTATTATCCTTATTGCGGTTTTTGAGGGTGGTACGGCGCCCGGCAGGATCAAAATTAACTTTTTTTTTTTCTTAATACTTTTCAAAAATTCCGTAAAAAAAGTTTTGTTCCCCCAAAAAAACCCCCAAATTAAACCCGGCTTTGTAAATACAAGCCCCTTAACCCGGATTTATATTTCTGTACCCGCGGTTTTGCATATCCTTTCCCACACTCTGGGCAAAACCAAAATA
>CAYNYI010000009.1:36435-42484 GCA_964401455.1 uncultured Fibrobacterota bacterium | reverse complement strand
GATATTAAAAAAGCCGTACTTATAGATACGTCCTCTACTGGAATTCCGGATGGAATGAGGCTTGAGGATGTTTTTCCGGGCTTTTCGGTTGACCTTGGCTTAAGAACAAGATATCCGTCTAATAAACTGGAAAAAATACAGAAGGACGTAATATTCCGCGTAGATGAATACTGTATGAAATATGAAGAGCGTATACGTAAAATGGGTGGAATCGGGTTTTTCTTTGAGGGGCTCGGGCCTGACGGCCATATCGGGTTCAATGTAAGCGGTTCCGATTTTTATTCAACTACAAGACTTACTCCCATAAATTATGAAACGGCAGCCGCTGCCGCTCCGGATTTAGGTGGAATAGAAAATTCCAGAGGTCGTCTTGTTATTACAATTGGGCTAAGCACAATCACTTTTAATGAAAACGCCACAATCATTATAACAGCAGCCGGAGAATCCTCCGCCGGAATCGTAAAAAAAACAATACAAAGCTGTCCGGGAATAAAATACCCGGGAACCGCCCTTCATAGAATTAGAAACGCCCGATTTTATCTTACAAGCGGCGCCGCTTCAGAGCTTACTGAAAGAAATTACCTTGACCTTTCCAATATCCGCGAACCTGACGAAAGAACCATTCAGAAATATATGGTACAGCTCTCGAAAAATACCGGAAAACCGGTCAGTAATCTGACAGATGCCGACTGCAAAAACAACAGATTCATGAGTAAAATAATTGAGGCCTGCGGACAAACTTCCCGCGCGCTCAAAGACAATGTTTCGGCCTCTCTTAAAGAAAAAATACAAAAGGGCATAGAGGGTGTCTCAAACAGCCGTATTCTCCATACCTCGCCGCATCATGATGACGAAATACTCGGATATTTCCCTTTTATTCTTCACCTTGTACGAAAACCGGAAAATATTCATCATTTTTCCTATATGACAAGCGGATACAGCTCAGTTTCCGATTCATATATAAAAAAACAAGCAGGTAAGACACTTGAAATATTAAAAAGCTCAAGATTCGACAACCTTTTTGAAGAAGACTATTTTAATCCGAAAAATAAAAGAGCCCGCGATGATGATATCTATTACTTCCTCGACGCGGTTGCCTCTTTTGATGAATACAGACTTTTGGAAGCTGATGCCCGGCGGCTTGTTCGTTCCGCTTCGGAAATTTGCGGGGTTAGAAATAAAGAAAAAATTGTTGAATTCTTAAAAACCTGTCGTGAGGCGATAACAAGAGAGTTTCCGGATGATAATCCCGTAATGCGGGATTTAATGACGCTGAAAGGCCGTATTCGGGAATGGGAAGCCGAACTTGCATGGGGATATCTTGGATTTGGTACAGACTCAGTTACACATTGCCGTCTCAAATTCTACAGTGGTGGAATATTCAGGAAAGATGTTGACAAACAAAGAGATGTGGAACCTGTCCTAAACCTGCTTGACAAGTTTAAACCCGATATAGTCACAGTGGCACTTGACCCCGAAGGCAGCGGACCTGATACACATTATAAAGTCATGCAGATAGTTGCTATGGCTCTCAAAAAATATTCATCTGAATATAACAGAAATGATATTAAAATATGGGGATACAGGAATGTCTGGTATCGCTTTCAGCCTTTTGAAGCAGATATTTTTGTTCCCGTTTCACTTAATTCTCTCGCAACTCTCAATAATACTTTCTTAAACTGCTTCGGTTCTCAGAAAGAGGCCTCTATACCAAGCCCGCTATACGACGGACCTTTTTCAGGCCTTGCGAGTAAAATAATGACCGAACAGTATGAACTTGTCCAGACCTGTCTCGGAAGCTCTTTTTTCTATGAAAACCCTCATCCGAGAATCAGGGCTACTCATGCCCTTGCATTCATACGTGAAATGAACCTCGATGAATTCTACGACTATTCAATAAACCTGAGAAACCGTGTAGAGCCCTGATAAATGCGCAGGTTTATTCTTTTTATTACCGGTATGCGATTTGCCCTGATACTCATTGCCGTTCTTATTGCGATTTCAATAGCCGGAGTGGTATTTCCGCAGTTGAACGGCATGTTTTATTCTCCTTTTTTCATTATGCTTCTGCTTATCCTGGCAGTTTCCATGTCAGCTTGTATTATTAAAAGAATAATAAAAGGCCCATTAGGACCACGCTTATTTTCCTCTATTTTTATTCATATTGGAGTAATTTTAATTCTAGCCGGTTTTTTTACAGGGGGGAAGCTGGGAGAGGAATTTATTATAAGCGCGGTGCCCGGTATTAAATATAAAATGCGGGATGTTGAGTTGAGTGTGAACGATTTCAAGATTCTAAGAGATTCTTCGGGAAATATACTTAATTACAGTACATACGCTTCTTTTCGTTCGGATGAAAATACGGAGATAGCCTGTTCTTTAAAGGTAAACAAACCTTTCACATATAACGGTATTACCTTTATTCAGCATTCTTATGGCAGGCTAAAAGACACCGCACAATACTACAGAATCAGTACAGGAAAATATAAGGATGAAACTGAGGATTTTATAATGAATCCTGGAGATACTGTGAAAATTTCCCCAAATATAAAGATTACAGCGCTCAAATTTTTAGAATCTCCGCAAATAGACCCAAATTCGGGAAATATATCATCGGGTCCAAAAAAAAATACAAACCCTGCAATTCTGATCGCTTTTTTTAACGACCGGGGAGAAATATATTATAGAAAATGGCTTTTTATGAATGTTCCGCAAAAAATAGATAATTCAGAATTTATTGTTTTCGCTTCTTATAAGCCGGTCCTGTTTCCGGGAATAAAGGCTGTTTATGACCCGGGTAAATTCTTAAAATATTTGGGAATGATTATTACCGGACTGTCACTTATTTTCTTTTATTATATTCATCCCATACTGAGAAAGAAATAAAAAAATATGATTAATAATTTCTACCAGAATCTTTTTCTCTTTTCACTCTGGCTTTATCTTTTTGCCGTAGTTTTTTCTGCCGCACGCAAAATCTGGGTTCGGATACCCTCAAAATTTGGAATCAACTCATTTATCACAGCATTCACCGTCCACTCGGCGGCACTGGTCTCATATTCTGTTTCTACAGGACAGCCGCCTCTTACCGGACTCCATGAGTATTTGAGTGTTCTTGCCTGGTTCGCTTCGGGTGTATTTATTTTCTTTATTCCAGCGGAAACTAAAAAGCTTTCCATAGAGTATATTTCGCCTTTCGCCTTTATGATTATGGCTGCGTCCGAACTTTTATATTCTCCTTCCACAGGCGCTATGATGCCCGCCCTGAAATCCTACTGGCTTATTATTCATGTCTCTATGGCGGCGGCAGCGGAAGGGTGCTTCCTTGTCTCTTTCGTGTTCTCTCTTATCGTCTTGTTTTCGAAAGCCGGCTCCAACAGCGAATCGGGAATAAACAGTCAGGCCGCCGACAGTCTGGCTTATAAATTCGCCGCGGCAGGCTATCCTCTTTTTACAATAGGAGCTCTTTTTGCAGGAGCGGTATGGGCTTTTCAGGCCTGGGGCAGATTCTGGGGTTGGGACCCGAAAGAAACATCCGCATTCATCGTCTGGCTCTCTTATACTTTTTATCTGCACGCGTGGAAAAACCATAACATAAAGGGTCAAAAGGCAGCCCTCATAAACATCGCGGCTTTTGTCCTAACACTTCTCACAATTTTCAGCAGTATGATTTTCGGCGGACTGCATTCATATAATTAAAAAGGAGAAATGTGATGAAATTTATTCTTTTTTTTAATCTTATCTGTATAGTAAATGCGTTCTCTACCGGAACTGAAGTGCCTGAAAAGACCTCAAAAATACTTAAGTCCTTCCATATGTATGAATGCTCTGATAAAACTGTTATGGAAGCCCTTAATTCCGGGAATCCTCCTGTACTGGCTAAAATGCTTAAAGAATATGTATGCAGATTTTCTGCCGACAAAACTGAAGCTGAGATTAAAGACGCTCTGGAACAAAGAGGGTATAGTATGGCTCTGTCCGATGAAAGGGCTGAATTCGGGGAACGCCTTTTCCCATCAGCGGGGGATACTTCGACACCGGTTGAAATAACTGCTTACGTATGTACGAGATGTCCTTACTGCAGAAAAATAATTCCGATTTTATTTGATGCGGTAACAGACGGGGATCTAAAGGGTAAAGCCTCTTTACGGATACGGATATTCGCCTTGAAGGACCATGAATATTCAATAAAAGGAGCAAAGGCTTTAATCGCTGCCGGAGAACAGGATAAGTTCTGGGATTACTTTTTTTCGCTTTATAAAAAATATGATAATATAAACGACAATTCCTTTATTAAAACGGCCTCTGAATTCGGGCTTAATATTCCGGAATTCAAAAAAAGCTTCAATTCCGCGAAGACCATGGAAAAGCTGGTCGAGATAAAA
The DNA here is from genome assembly GCA_964401455.1 of uncultured Fibrobacterota bacterium. Lineage (GTDB taxonomy): Bacteria > Fibrobacterota > OXYB2-FULL-49-7 > CAYNYI01 > CAYNYI01 > CAYNYI01. Next base: position 38,099 of record CAYNYI010000009.1, on the reverse strand, counting down.
AAAGAAGGTTTCAGGAACCGTGTCTTAGCTACTCCCACTTTTTTTATTAACAAAAAAAGATGGCGGGGACTGCCGGACCGGCTCTCTGTAATGCAGGCTGCCGAAGAAGAATTTTTAAGAATAAAAGGGGAGCTATGCTCCCCCTGAGTTCATTACTCATGCCATTTTATAACAGATAATTTTCCGTCTGCAGAATGCCGGAAGGCAACATAGACCTCATCTGTGGACTTGTCCACCGCCATTGAAAGAATATGAGCGTCAGAAACCGGATTGATTTTATAACCTGTATGCGTTCCGCCTATCTGAGTCCAGCCTGAAGTCGATTTCTTGTAAACAAAAATAAAATCACTGGAGCCTATATAAGCCATATACTGATTTCCCTGGCTGTCCGCCGCGCCTTTTACATCATTAAAAGCAGAACCGCTGAAAGTTCCGGGCATTTCAACCCAGCTTGAGCCGGACCATTCATTAGTCTCTAATACTGTTTTCTGGTCATTAATCACATATGAAAACAAATTATTGTTAGAATCATGAAGCATTGAATTATTGGAAGCCAACCCTATCCCGACCTCAGCGGTTGATATATCAGAATTACCTGTTAAGCTTTCCCATCTTTGCTGAAGAGGGTTGTATTTAATCGCATACGGCTTGTTATCGGTCATCTCTACATATCCGACAAAAAATGAATCCAGAGAATTAATGCTTAAACTTATATCCTTGACTCGTCCATTTGTAAACCCTTCAGAACCGCCTGCAACAGTCCAGCCGGTCATATATTTTTTAACGGTCAGCCTTCTGCTATATTTCGGATCTTCATAAGCTACCACCGGTGTGTTAGAACTGGGAGCAACCTGCATATCTATATTGGTACATCCGTCAATCCCGGTTGTTATCAGCGAATGAGCGTTCCATGAATTATTTGATGTCGAATGAGAATAAGATCTTATTTCATCGCTGATTTTATTGTAACCCGCCAGAAGGAATTCCTGCCTGAAACTGTTATAGGCGAGAGCTACGGAAGAAAAATCGCCGCTTACCGCCGGCTGAGTAGCATCAACCGAATTTTTCCATTCTTTTGCTGCCGAATCGTAATATAATACCGCAAGCTGATGGTCTGATCCGTTATAACCGCTGTCTGTAAAAGCCACATAGGGAATTTCCCGATCGGTATCAAAAGCCATATCAATATACCGTACTCCGCCCTGGGAAATTGTTGTATTTTCTCCGACAATCATCCAGCCGGGCCTGCTGACTGTAATATTATATGTGGAGGATGCCGAAGATGCCTCCGAATTATACGGTTCAACCTTTACCGTTATTGAGGTTTCACCGGGGACGATTGGTATGGGACCGGTAGAAGAATCCGAATCTATAGTGTCAGGAGTTGACAATGAAGCAGCATTAACTATTATCATTGCGGAACCATCATGAATAATAGACGGTGTCAGGTAAACAGAACCGGTCGAGGAGGTAACATCCAGCTCATAATCAAAAGTACCTGCTGCAAATGAAGGCGAGAGAGTCCCGGAAGAAAACGAAAGGCTATTAAGTATTGAATCATACGGAGGCGCCTCCACATAAACCTTATAGGTCTCGGTATCGGTAAGGTTTTCTGCAGTTACTATTATCTCGACAGTATCGGGATCATAGCTATCGACGGTGAC
>CAYNYI010000009.1:0-36425 GCA_964401455.1 uncultured Fibrobacterota bacterium | reverse complement strand
TGACATTCATGGCCTGTCCGCTTGTACCTGCACCGCCGTTTACGGTAAAAGATGCTTCCGAATCGGAAGTTTGCGCTGTTAAAGAAAGACTGTTCTCAGAATATGAATTCCGATCTATACTGTATTCAAATAAATGCGGCTCGAATGCGGGATTAATCGTATAACCGGAAATAGACAGAGAACTTAGGGTATCGTTATCCGAAGGAGGATTGAAGGTCAGAGTATAAGTATTCTGTGTAATTTGATTTTCCGCGGTTATTACAATATCTACATTTGTAACCGAAGTAGAACTTACACTTAAGTCAACGGGAGTATTATTTTCCGCCGCCGTACCTCCGACAGTCATAGAGGCATTTGTGTCTGAAAGCTCGGGTGAGATAATTACAGAGGTCTCGTTGGCACCAAGGTCGATTGTATATGACATATCTGATGAATCAAAAGAAATAGTGTGTCCCTGGATTGGTAGCGAATGCAGATAAGCATTCGCTGAGAGAGGCGAAACATTTACAGTATAGGTTTTTTCAGTAGATCCGTCCTCCGCTGTCACAACAATCGGAATAGATACCGCAGAGGAGATGTCCAGATTTACTTCGGTCGGAGTTCCGCTTTGTGCGTCTTGTCCGTCTATTGTCATGGTGGCGGCCCCGTGGCTCGGTTCAGCGGTTATGGTAACTGAAGTGCTCCCTGGCAGAAGATCAATCGCATAGTTCAATGCAGCTGAATCAAAATTAATCGTATAGCCTTCAATAACCAAAGAATTTAAATAAGAATTATCAGATGGAGGAATAACAGTTATTTTATAGCTGTTGACAGTACCGTCTTCAGTCTCAACCTCTATAAAAATGTCATACGGCTCTCCTGTACTGAGAGGTATAGACACCGATACAGGTGATCCGCTCTGGGCGATGCTTCCGTCAACACTGAGAGAGGCGGATGGGTCGGATACTGTGGGAGTAAGCGTAACCTGAGAACTGTCGGAAAGAAGATCAATATTGTATGCCGTGGCTGAAGAAGAAAAATTTATCGTGTAACCTTCCAGCAAAAGATCGGAAAGTGTCGCATTACTTGATGGAGGAGGCATTACCGTAAGCTCATAGAGATTTACATTATTTGCGCTTTCAGAAATAACCTCTATCTGAATTGTGGAAGAAGTCCCGGAAGTAATCTGAACTGCGGTCTTCTCACCTGAAACAGCGGTATCGTTACCGTTTATTATTATAGTTGAATTTTCGTTTTCTGATGTGGGAAATACCTCAACGCTGTCGATTTCTTCCGTCAATTCAACAGTATAAGACAAACTTTCCGGAGAGAAAACCGGAGAAACAGCCAGATTTGTTCCGGTTTCCGGGTTCACGGCATCAAGACTCAAAAGATAAGCGTTATTACTTGCAGCCTGTCTTTTAATGTTGAATACATATGATACCGTAGTCTGATTATCGGCAGCTGTCACGGTAAAGACAACTTCATTTGAGCCGACTAAAAGAGGCCCTGCATGTATTTCCGAAGTACCGTTATATGTATTTGAACCGTATTCTATTGAGGCATTATCCACATCCATTGGGGATAAAGTAAAAACGAGAGAATCCTCAGAATAAGGAACAACTATGTTGTATTCGGTAGTGTCCGGATTAAATGAGAGGGCAGAGGTGTCGTTTCCCTCAACAGAATCTATTACTCCGCTGATATCACATGAGGCAAGACGGGCCTCATCCGCGGCGAGATAATTTACAGTAATTGTATATGTTGTAGATACCGATGTATCCTGAGCCGTTGCCTTTATTTTAACTTCCTGCCCGTCCGTGAGGTTTCTAACGGTATATGTTTCCCCTTCAATAGCCGGGTTTCCATCGATTTTCAAAGAAGCAAGATCGGACTTTGGAGAAGCCTGTATCCTTAAAGAGTCTGTGTTTTCCTCAAGAGCCACAGTGTATTCCGTAACCGAGGGAGAAAAGGAGGGGCTTAGTTGAAGACCGTCAAGTACAGATAATGCTGAAAGTGTAGATTCTGTATTCTGAAGTCTGATTACATCAATTGTATAAGTCCGTTTTGTGACCTCGTCCAGGGCGGTTACTATTATGGTAACCTCGTTACTGCCGGTGTTCAGATTCATTATGTATGAGTCATTCCCGTCTCCTTCGTTGGGAGAACCGTTTATTGTCAGTGAGGCTTCATTGTCGTTTAGTACAGGACGGATATCCACTGATTCAACAGAATAGGAAACAGAATCTACATAATCGGTAGTTTCAGGATTGAATTGCGGTTCCAAAGCCCCTGCAGAAATATTCAATGCGAAAAGCCCGGCATCATCATCGGAAGGGGGAAGCGCCCTGCTGACAATTATTTCATAATCTTTGTTTACTGTTCCATCTTCGGAAGTAACCGAAATTGTAATGGTATTTTGACCTTCCTGAATAACGAAGGCTGAAGTACTGCCGTTTGAAATTTGCAAAGCAGCGCCGTCCAGATCAGCCTGTATCGAGGCACCTGAATTCTCAGGGGTAAAATGAACGGATATGCTTTCTCGACTATTAGGAACGGAAGCCGCGTAATTAAGAGAATCCGGATCAAATGACGGGGTCAGGATAATGTCACTTGCGATATTCATACTTAAAAGGTCCGCATTGTCCGAAGAGACAGGTTCCCTTCTCATGATATTCATATCGTAGGTATCGAGAGTATCGCCATCCGGAGATATAAACCTTATATAAATTTTGTTTACTCCGGTATTCAGAGCTATCGGATTAGAGTTGTTGCCGGCAGGTATTATCTGAGAGTTAATCATTATGTCATGATTGCTTACATTACTGTACGGAGTGACTATTACGGAAGTTCTGGTATTCTGAACTTCAAGATTATAAGAAAAAACTCCCGGATTAAAAGCGGGTTCATACTGAAGGTTGCCATGATCCAGTTTTATATCCGTTATTTTCGGAATTGTCCTGTTTATAACAATAATATCAAAAGATACAGAGTCAATTCCTCCGTACCCGTCTTCTACGGCAATACTAAAAGCATGGCTTCCTGTATCACTCGCTCCGGGTATCCAGAAAAGAACAGAATCGGACATAAGAGCCTCGGAAGGGCCATCGTTTAGAGACCATGAAAGTTCAGTAGCGTTTGTGTCATAGGCGGAAAGGGTATCCCGGTATTGACTGTTTATAGTTACAGTATCAGCGACTGACTTATCAGTCAAAATAACAGGAGAAATATTAAATACTGTGATTTCCCATTCTATTGAATCTTTTTTATCTCCGTCATCAGCTTCTAAAATGATTTTATGAGTGCCGGTATCGGACCCTCCGGGTGTCCAGCGGACCTTCCCGCCGTAATTCTCCATACCGGAAGGCTTTTTCACAAGATTGTAGCTGATATCTTCTTCTTCCGGGTCTTCAGCCATAACAGAATCAATATATTCATGATTGAATGTAACAGAATCGAGAATATCTCCGGGTTCGGTCAGGAACAGGGGAGGCTCATTATCCGGAATAAATTCCGAAGATTCAGGATCTGCAGGATTAGTGTATTCATATTCGGTACATGAAATAAGAATTATAAAAAAAAGTACGCCGCTCAGTAAAATTCTCATCATTTACTCCCTTAATGATAAATAAACAGCGGGGAAAAGAGCTGTAACACAAATACCTATTGAAATATTCCTCATATTCTCAGCACTTTTAATTTCATCTTTTTTTGCTTTGAAATTATCGCCATAGTTAAGGTCATTATATTCCTGATAATATTTATCGGCTGAAGTATTAAAATAAAATGCGGCCCCTCCCGCAGCAGCCGAAACAAGAAAAGCCGACCATTTTTTTATTCCCCCGCCTTTACTTTCCGCGGTTTTTGTTTTTACGGCTCCGGGATTCCCGGCAAGTTTTTCAGCTATAGACTGTACCGCTGTTAATACCAGATCCTCAACAGCTCCTTTATGCTTTTCGGTAACATCTTTTATTATCTCACCTGTACCTACATCTATAAGCCTTACGGAAAGTATAAAGAGTGTCCCGACTTTTCCTATACTTCCTGTTATTATCTTTTCTACACCGATAAGCTGCCCCATTTCAACCATGCATTCATTGGAAGTGCAGGCCCCGCTTTGCTGAAAGCCCTGTTCTTTCAGAATTTCCTGCATACGGTTTCTTTCAATAACCTTGAATTTTCTTGTTTTGTGTACCTGGGTTCTGAGTTCATCGGTAATTGAAAGAGCCTCATTTTCGGATACCGCTCTGGCATCCATATCTATAATAGCGATATTTTCACGCCTCTGCGACGGCTTTTCGACGTTTTCCGCGGTGTCTGAGAAAACAGGCAGAAAAATCATAAGAGTCAGGATTAAGACAGTCCTCATCTAATATGTCTCCTTTTAATAATTCGAGTTTTTCAGGCATAGGAATAAGGCATATAGCTGAATAAATAACTATTCTGAATTATATAAAGCAAATAAAAAAGATGACTGCTTAAAAGGATGGATTATGAATTAAGAGCCTTTTTCGAGGTCAAAGGTTCAATATGAGGTAATTTTTAGTAATAAAGATTGACTTGAAAGATAAAAAAGATATATCTTTTTGGGCAGAAAAAGGCGACATAGCCAAGTGGTAAGGCGGGGCTCTGCAAAAGCTCTATTCTCCAGTTCGAATCTGGATGTCGCCTTTTTTTATTTTTTAAACCTTTTTAGAAGCATTTACCTTCTTTTTCCCTCCGACATTCCTTTCGGTTGCACCTGTAGCAGATTTCGTTTTCCAGAAACCGGTCTTCGACAAAGTCCTGAATGTTCTTTAATGTCGTCGATGCGATATTCTGGAGAGCTTCCTTTGTAAAAAAGCCCTGATGAGAGGTTATGAGTACATTTGGAAATGTTATGAGCCTTGCAAGGATATCGTCCTGTATAACGCTTCCGGAAAAATCCTCGAAGAAGTACCTGTCTTCTTCTTCATAAACATCAAGACCCGCATATCCGATTTTACCGGATTTAAGACCCTCGATCAAGTCCTTGGAGTTAATAAGTTTTCCGCGTCCGGTGTTTATTAACATCACACCGTCCTTCATTTTTGATATGCTTTCCGAATTTATCAGATGGACATTCTCCGGGGTAAGCGGGCAATGAAGACTCAATATATCTGATTCCCGGAAGACTTTATCAATATCCGTGTATTCTATTCCGGTTTTTTTTGCATAATCTGCATCCGGCTTTGGGTCATAAGCCAGGACTTCAAGATCAAAACCCTTCATCCTTTTTATTACTTCACGTCCTATTTGCCCTGTACCTATCACGCCCGCTTTTTTACCTGCGAGATCAAAGCCGAGAAGCCCGTTAATACTGAAGTTATTGTCACGTACGCGGCTGTATGCTTTGTGTGTTTTACGGTTCAAACCCAGTATCAGGGCCATGGTATGTTCAGCTACAGCCGGTGGAGAGTATGATGGAACTCTAACTACATGTACTTTCTCATAGGCCTCTTTAAGGTCCACATTATTGTATCCGGCGCATCTCATGGCTACAAGCTTAACTCCGAATTCAGAATGCATTTTCTTTATCACTTCCGCGCCTACATCATCGTTGACAAAAGCACAGACTGTGTCGGCACCTCTGCAGAGCTCAGCGGTATCCGGGTTAAGATGTCCCGGAAGAAATTTAATCTCAAACCCGTAATTTTGATTTTCTTTCTCAAAAAACTCTTTGTCATAAGGTTTTGTATCAAAAAACGCTATTCTGGTTTTCATTTTTCGCCTCCGAAGAATATATTCTCAAAATTTAAAATTATATGCTTAAAAAGTCATTACGTCAGGAACGCCGCAAAAAGTGTACCTTTCTTTTCTCCGGCCGCTAAAATTAATTATATTCTGGTACTATGAATATATTTAATCAGATAAAGATTTCGTCTTTTGCAACCACTTTTTTTATCTTTGCGGCGCTTTTCGGATTAAGCCGTGTAGACTACCTGCTGTTTCATGCTTATGCGGAAATATTCAGCATAATAATAGCCGCTTCGATATTTTTGAATGTCTGGAACATGAGGAAAATACTCGATAACGGATATTTTCTTATACTTGGTGTGCTTTTGTTATTCGTAGCGAATATAGATCTTTTACATACTCTTCTATACAAAGGAATGAAGTCTTCCGCTTATTCCGGAACAAACGCCGCTGCCTTCCTGTGGATAGCGGGTAGGTTTCTTCAGGCTGCGGCGTTTGTTTCGGCAGCTTATTTTACTGACAGAAAAACAAATATCTATTATATTTTTTCCGCAGGGGCAGCCTACTCCTTGATTATAACCGGCCTTTTTTACTATGGCAATTTTCCCGATTGCTTCACCGTAGAATCAGGCCTTACTCCTTTTAAAATTTACTCCGAATACCTTATATGTTTGATGCTTTTTGCAGGGGCTTGGGGGCTTTACAGTAAGAGGAAACTTTTCGAGGGTAAAATATATGTTTTTTTGCAATTCTCAATACTTCTCGCTGCTTCAGCAGAAATTATTTTCACCTTTTATAAAGGACCATATTCACTCTACAACATGTTTGGTCATATTATAAAAATCTTTTCTTATTTTTTTATGTACAAGGCCGTTATAGAAAACGGCCTTGTTAAGCCGGCCACCATTTATTTCAGGAATCTTTCTGCCGCGAAAGAACAGCTCCTAAGCAAAAGTAAAAAGCTTGAAGGAGAAATTGTTGACAGAGAAACTTTTCTAAAAGAAAAAAATATAGAACTCAGCGTACAGAAAAAAGAAAAAGAAGAAGTGCGGAAAAAGCTTGTTGACCGTGATAAAGTACTTGAGGATATTTATAAAATGGCAACGGGTTACCGTGAAAGTATCGAGGACCTATGCAAATCCGCCGCATTTTCTATTTATGATCGCCTCGGTGCCTGTTATGTGTGTATTCTTATAAAAAAAGACGGCAGTCTTATGACAGCCGCCCGGGTATTCGAAGGGGAGGAACATTCACGCGACAAAGAAGACTTCAATGAATGCGGTCTTTTTAAAGAGGCGATGAAACAAAAAATTCCGGTTTTTTCAGATAAAGACTCGCCTTGTTCCAAAGACGGCATAAGCCATAAATACACCGCTGTTTTTCCGATAGTCACATTCAAAAAAGAAGCCGCCGGGGCAATCTGTGTTGGTCTCGCAAAAAAAGAGGGCTTTGGAACCTCGGAAAAAGCGCTTATTGAAGTTACCTCAAAATACCTTTCAGCTGAATATTACCGGGAAAAACTGGAAAGGGAAATCCACAGAAATAAAAGGATCAGGATGCTTAGCAGAATGGTTTCCGGGGTTGCGCACGAAGTACGGAACCCTCTTAATTCGATATTATCATTGAATGACGCTCTTTTTGCGGAACTTTCGGATGACGGAATTTATGACCGATACTCCGAATATATAGACCACATACACAGCCAGATCAACAGACTTTCCAACCTAATGAAAGATCTGCTGAATATGGGTAAGCCTATAGACAAAAACAGCCTGAAAAAAATGAATCTCAAAAAATTTGTACAGAACCTTCATTCGGAATGGAGTAGCCCGGGTGTAAACAACAGAAATTGCAGAACAGAATTTATAAATGGTGTTTTCAGCGACCGGATTTCGATTAAAGTAAATGAGATGAAGATGCAGCAGGTATTCTTGAACCTTCTTGAGAATGCCTGCCAGCATAGTCCGGAGAAAGGCCTGGTCGTACTTGAATGTAATGTAATAAACGGAATTCAGACTGTAATAAGAGTTTCAGACATGGGGCCCGGCGTTGAGGAAGAGAATATAGGAAAGATTTTTGACCCCTTCTTTACCACAAGAAAAGAAGGTACCGGGCTTGGCCTTAGCATTGTCAAACACATAATTGAACTTCATGGGGGCAGGATAAGAGCGTTCAACAGAAAAGATGGTAACGGGCTTGTTATGGAGGTTGTTATACCATCTGAAGAAAGCGATTAAGACTAAGGCACATTGTTTTGAAGCCCCATCTTTTCAGCCAACAGCTTTTTCAGGTCGATAAATGATACAGGTTTTTCAAGAAAAATTTCCGCTCCGACATCCATGGACTTTTCAACAAGGTAATCTTCATTGTAAGCGGAAATAACAATACAGATGGCATCAGGATTAGTCTTTTTCACAGCTTTCACAACTTCGAATCCATCCATATTACCGGTGCCGTCGAGATTTAAATCGGTGATAACCGCATCAAATTCATTTTTTTTTATTAAAAGCCGCGCATCTTCAAGGGAACCGGTATTATAGGTTTCAAGATTATTGAAATCTATGAGTTTTCGGTAAGCAAAAAGAAGGGTTATTTCATTTTCAACAATCAGAATTTTTTTTAACGCCAAAGCATCTCCATGGTATTTAAAATCATTTAAAGGTAAGCAAATACCCTGCCATAGAAAATATCAATAATTATTGAAAATTAATAACATTGGCTGATGACACCTTTCCACAAATGAAAAACATATTCTCAAAATCAGTAATTACTTATATTAGCCACAGAGATCAAATGGCTTAAATCACATCTTTTGAGCCGAGTCATTTATTCGGTACATATATTGCGGACAATTAATCAATTAACTCAATCCTTTTACAGGAGGCCTGATGGCGACAGAGTTTGAAAAGTTTAAAAACCTAAACAGTGTAACAGGCAAAAATGCCCTGTTTGTAATAGTTGGAATAGTTCTACTTTCATTTATTTTCACTTCTTTCTATACTGTGGATCCGGAACAGGTTGCCATTGTGCTCCGTTTCGGAAAATATGTGCGCACTTCTGGGCCCGGACTTAATTTCAAACTCCCTCTGGGTGTTGAAGAAGTAATTAAAGTACCTGTGGAACGGCGGCTGAAACAGGAATTCGGATTCAAGACGATGAGAGCCGGAGTACAGACAAAATACGCAGATGAAAGCCGACAAGCCGAGTCTGAGGCCCTTATGCTCACAGGCGACCTTAATTGTGCCGTTGTAGAATGGATAGTCCAATACAAAATCAGCGACCCGTTTAAATACTTATTCCAGGTAAGAAATGTCGAAGAAACTTTCCGCAATATGTCTGAAGCGGCTATGAGGGAGGTTGTGGGAGATCACAGTGTCTCAGACGTATTGACGGTGGGAAGAGAAAAAATTTCTGTAAAAGCAAAACAAAGACTCCAGGAATTGTGCAGGCAATATGACACAGGCATAGATGTAAAGCTGGTTGTCTTGCAGGATGTTAACCCCCCGGATCCTGTAAAGCCTTCTTACAATGATGTAAACCAGTCCCTACAGGAAAAGGAAAAGATGATAAACGAGGCATATGGAACATACAACCGTGAGATACCGAAAGCCGAAGGCGAGGCTAAAGCGATTCTACAGGAGGCAGAGGGTTATAAACTTGCAAGAATAAACGAGGCGCAGGGAGATGTTAAAAGGTTTTCGGCAGTTTATAATGAATACCGCAAAGGCGGTCGTGTTGTGAAAAAACGGATTTTTCTTGAAACGATGAAGGAAATACTGCCCCGGATTAAACAGAAAATAATCATTGATGAAAAACAACAGAATATGATTCCTTTTTTGGATTTGAAAAAATAGAAACGGAGATATAAATAAAATGGACAGTAATACAAAAAAAACAATATCGGCAGTGGTGATAATCCTTTTTCTGATTACGGCCTTTTCCTCATTGTATATCGTGAGGGAAACAGAGCAGGCGGTTATCACTCAATTCGGGAAACCGGTCGGAGAAGCGGTAAAAGAGCCTGGTCTCAAGGTTAAAACACCTTTCATTCAGAAGGTGAATTACTTCGATAAGCGCTGGCTGGAATGGGACGGAGACGCGAATCAGATTCCTACAAGGGATAAAAAATATATTTGGGTAAATTCGTATGCCAGATGGCGTATAAAAGATCCGCTTATGTTTTTTCAGACAGTCAGGGATGAAATGGGAGCACAGACACGACTTGACGACATCATAGACGGAGAAACCAGAAATGCCGTGGCTAATTATCACCTGATAGAGATTGTGCGTACATCGAATAAAGAACTTAATCTTGAAAAGATAAATACTAATGTTGTTGATACCAGTAAAATAGATGAAGAGGTTAAATTCGGAAGAGAAGCTATAATCAAGGAAATATTGAGAAAGTCAGCAGTAGGAGCGGAAGAATACGGGATAGAAATAGTCGATATACGTGTAAAACGCATAAATTATTCAGAAAAAGTAAGATCGAAAGTCTATGACCGGATGATTTCCGAAAGACAGAGAATAGCACAGCGATACCGTAGCGAAGGAAGCGGGAAGAGCGAGGAAATCAGGGGTAAAAAGGAGAGGATGCTGAAAAAGATAAGATCTGAGGCATACCGTAAATCCCAGGAAATAAAAGGAGAAGCCGACGCAGTGGCAGCCGAAATATATTCTGCGGCTCACAGACGTGATCCTGATTTTTATGCTTTTATGAAAACTATGGAAACATATGGTAGTACTCTTGATTCAAACAGTCTGCTGCTGTTATCAACAGACGGAGAACTGTTTAAATACTTGAAGTATTAAATTTATTAACATAAAATTAAAAGGAGACTATTATGTCCATTTTTATCTGCAACGTTTGCGGACACATCGAATTTAATTCTCAACCCGAAAAATGCCCGGTATGTTTTGCTTCAAAGTTTACTCAGAACGACAATGTATTCAAAGAATCCGAAGAAAACAGCCCTGAAGCCTCAGCCAAACACGTGCCTGCGGTTACAGTCAATAAAGAATGCGGGCTTGTACCTGATGTCGGATGTGTTGATGTAATCGTCCGGATAGGTGAAGTAGTCCATCCTATGGAGGAGAAGCATCATATTACTTTCATAGACTGCTATGTTGATGACAAGTACGTAGAAAGAGTTAGCTTGTCTCCGGCTGTATATGCTGCCGGCTGTTTTCATTTAAAAACCGAGGGTACAAAAGTTTCTATTGTTGAGAACTGCAATGTACACGGCTACTGGATGAAAGAGCAGTCACTTTAAAAAAGGAGTTTAATTATGGGTCTCAAAGAAAAATATTCAGGTAAAATTGAAGAACAGCTCGGAGAAATTGACCGGAAAATAGAATCTCTAAAAAAATTCTATGAAGAGTCTAATGCCGAGGCAGAAGTTGATTACAAGGAAACCATGGAGGATCTGAAAAAAAGAAGAGAACAGCTGTCTCATCGTTTCAGCGAACTGAAAAAATCAGGTGATGAAGCCTGGGAAACCATGAAAACAGGCGTGGAAAAAGCTATGAATAACCTTAAAAATTCTTTCAACAAGGCAAATGAAAAGCTAAAGAAATAAAACCGGTTATTACTTCATGCCCGGAAATAAAGCGTGTTCATTAAGATGGACACGCTTTTTGTTTTTGCGGCAGTCATAAATTTCAATTATCTTTACGCGCGCAGAGCTTTGGATTTCGGTGTAGCGCCCGAATCAATAGAGAAAGAAATGAAAGCAAAAAATGTTGGCGAAAATATTGAATGCGCATAACACCTTATTCAGGACAGGCCGTTAAAATAATAATGCGCCATTATAACCGAAGCCGCGGCAGCCGCATTCAGTGATTCTGTGTTTTTCTCATGGGGTATTTTAATTTCCCCGTCTGATAAATCAGTAAGCGCCTTTGTCACGCCCTTTCCTTCACTTCCGATAATTATAAGTCTTTTTATATCCTTACGCAGGTCTTCATTCAGCGTTATTTTCCCGGTAGCCGACGCAGCCAAAACAGATCGACCCTTTTTACTCGCTTCCAGAACAGTTTCCGGGCTTCCGGGTATTATGTTAATATCAAGCAAGGCTCCCGCAGAAGATCTTACAGTTTTCGGAGAATAAACCTCGGCACATTCCTTACCTATATAAACCGCTCCTGTGTTAAAAGCAGCTGCGCTTCTTAGTATAGTTCCAAGATTGCCGGGATCAGAAATCCCGTCAAGATAAAGATTCAAGGGGCTTTTGTCTATTTTATTCGTCTGAGCCGGGTCTGGAATTTTAAAAACGGCAATATTCTTCTGAGGGGTGATTGTAGAAGACAAAAGAGAAAAATCTTTTTTATTGAAAAGATGAAACCCATCAGCGGCGTCCCTGAATTGTGTATCAGAATTTATGCTGATCAATACCAAAGGTTTAAAACCTTTACGGATCGCATCTCTTATAAACTTATCTCCTTCAAGAAGAAAAAGCCCGTATTTTTTTCTGTATTTTTTATAACGGAGAGAAAGGATTTCTTTTTTATTCAAGAGTGTCCCCGCATATAATATTGATTCCGTGTTTTCTCAAAAGTGCAGTTAATACCCCGCATCCTTCAACAAGTTTTCCGCTGAAAGTACCGTCATAAACAACATTAACACCACATGCCGCGGATTTGTCTTTAAGTATAGCGGTCGTAACCCCGTTCAAAAGGCAAATATCAAGGGCTTTGCGCGCTCCCCGAATAAAGTATTCCGTCAGGTCTTTTCCGGTGTCATCGGTAATACGGCTTTTCCCGTTAATTACATTATATCCATCTCCGCCTTGTATTTCGGAGGGAGGGCGGGGAACAGTAAGTCCGCTGTCTGTTTCCGGGCATACTGAAAAAGTCCGGCAGTCTTTAGTGAAATCAAGTACAGCAGAGGACTTTTTAGACGCAGAATTGTATCTGCATTTTACTCCCATCAGACAGGGGCTGACGAACAGCGATTTATCAGGAGATAGTGGCCGATTTTTTGACTTCATCTAACTTAGACTGAATTTTCAGCAGGTTATCCTGCATTCTCATTATAGCTCTTTCTATCCTTCTTTTCTCATTTTCCAGTTCCTTGACCGGGTCTTTCTCGGGCGGTTTCATTTTATACTTCGATTTTACCGCATCTACATTATTCCCGCTCAGGAGTTCCTTTTCGGCTTCTTTTCTTTTTAGCTCATCTTCTATCGATGATACTATTTTCATATTGTCATGCCCGAGCCGTGTGTTCACATTCATGCTGTAAGACTTTATATAACCCGGCACCGAATTTCTCGGAAGATTTAAAATTCTGTTTATGTAGTCCTCGAAGGAGGCGCCGTGTTTAGCACATAAATTTTTAGCTTCAATAAGCGTTCTTCCGAATTCACGCATCAGATCGCCGCTTTTTTCAAGAAAGTGAGTTTTAATTCTTGCCGTAAGCTCCTCGAATTCAGAGTTTTTAAAAGGAGGAGAATAAAAACCCATTTCCTCCGCTTTACAAAGTAAATTGTTGAATATCGTATAGAACCGTGAATTATGAGACCGGGGAGATGGCGGCAATTCGGTTTCGGTACATTGTATATGGTGAGCAAGCTCATGAATACCGGTATAAATTATACCGTTCTCGGAATTGTTGAAATCATTATGGTTATGAATAATGATTTCCATGGCTCCGATATTATACAGGCCATCCACTTTTTTTGATTTTTTTCCGGTAAATATAACGGTAAATTCCGGAGTATCGGGAGCTACGCTCCTGAGTATTGATTTTAATCTGTCTGTATTCATAGGTGTATAAACTAATATAAATCCTTATTAACAGGCAAAATGAAATTTTTCTTGCCAAATGCCTAATGAAAATTGAAGTTTATTAAGGTAGTAAATTTTTTAAGGAAGGGTGCTATATGTTAGTAAAAGAAATAATGCGCACCGATATAATTACGGTGCCTCCGGAAATGCCGGTAAAAAAGCTGATAAGACTTCTGATGGAGAAACGGATTTCCGGTGCTCCGGTTGTCAACGAAAACAAAGAGCTTGTTGGAATCGTCTCCGGTATTGATGTGATGAAAGCGGCGGAATACCTGATTAAGGTATTTGTGAGCCTGAGTGAAGACGCTGAACATCACGGAGATTCGAATTGGGTTGAAGGTATAATGACTAAAAATGTCATAACCGTCTCTGAGGAAACGGACATCAGAGAGGCCTTTAGAATAATGGTCGAAAAACACATACACCGTCTCCCGGTAACCGAATCCGGTAAACTAAAGGGCATAATCACTTCAACTGACGCCTGTCGACTTTTTGTGGAAGGCTAATATGAGTTTCAGGATAAAAGGCAGCGCGGATTGGATATTTCCTTTTTCCGGCGGAATTCTCGCTAATTCGCTTGTTAAACTCGGTATCCCTCTTAGAGAAGCCGTGAATATCTCTCGCGAAATTAAAGCCCGGCTGAAAACAGTATATGAGGACAATTCTGTTATAGAAAGCAGTGTTCTGGAAAACATTGTCGAACAAAAAATCCGGGAGAAGTACGGTTATAACGCGGCGGAATCTTACAGCAGGAGGTATATAAGAGACTACCATCCTGTTCTTTATGTTAAATTCAGAGACACTGAAATCCCTTTTATCAGGAGCAAGCTTGCGAAATCAATAGTAGCAGCGGGTGTAGATCACTATGCGGCATTCGGTATAGCAGCTGAAGTGGAATTTACCTTTCTTTCCAGAGGCAGCTCAATAATAAAACGCAAAGAACTCCAGAAAGAAGTTCACCGCACTCTAACCAAAAATCTCGGAGAGGAAACAGCTGACAGGTACATAAGTCTTCATTCAATAAGGCGTCCCGCCAAACCCCTTATAATTTTGACAGCCGGTGCAACGGGAACCGGAAAATCAACTATTGCCTCTGAACTGGCCTACAGACTGGATATAAAACGGCTTATCTCTACCGACAGCATAAGGCAGATACTCCGAAGCGTTATCGATGAATCAGAAAACCCTTATCTTCATAAAAGCTCCTATAACGGTAAACCTCTCCTTAAATCTTTCAGAAACCAGGCGGAAAATGTCATGAGGTCCGTGGACAATTTAATCGGCAGATGCGTTGTAGAGAATATCAGCATGATTATTGAAGGAGTTCACCTTATTCCCGGTGAAATATCCGAAATAATAAAATCATATGATATAAACGCTTTTATTCTGACGCTTTCAATCAGTAACCGGGAGGAACTTCGCAAAAGGTTTTATTTCAGGCAATCCGAAGCGCCCGAACGGCTTGCCGGAAAATATATAGAAAATATTGACAATATCCTAAAAATACAGGACCTTCTGCTTGATGACGCACGCCAAAAAAAACTTCCTGTATTTAAAAATGAAAATTCGCATGAGACCTGTAACCGGATAGTAGAATATATTATCGATAAATACGAGGAGTAGCCCGTGGCCTTTAATACACCTGGAGTTCTTATTATTCTTGACGGATGCGGCATCAGAAAAGACCGTAGATATAATTGTGTAGAACTCGCCGAGACCCCATTTTTAGACTTCCTTAAAGGGAAAGGTAAAAAATGTCTTAGAGATAATTATAAGGAAAAAGCCGGCGTTCCTTTTTACACAGAAATAACTGCTGTCGGCCCGGCCGTCGGCATGCCTGAAGGAGCAAAAGGAAGCACGGCTGTTGGGCATGAGGTAATAAGCGGAGTGGATTATAAGCATCCAATGCTTGCTCTGGAAAAAATGGTCAAAGGCAGGCGGCTAATTAATGAAGCTTCCGACAAAGCAATAGACAAAGCCGCCTTGAAAAAGGGTTCTTTGCATTTTGTCGGACTTGTCTCGAATAACCGCGAGCATTCACATATAAAACACCTCTACTCTCTCATCAGAAGGGCTGTGGACAAAAAAGTTAAGGATATTAAAATCCATTTTATAACAGACGGCAGAGGAACTCCGCCTCATTCAGCTCCAAGCTTCGCGGAGGACCTTGAGGAGTTTATCGGGGAAACCGTAAAAGATACAGAGTGCCGGATTTCAATAGCAACTGTTGTTGGAAGAGATACCGCCATGAACCGCGCGGCTCATTCATGGAATAAAACCGAGGAAACATATCGCGCCATTGCCGAAGGCAGAGGTAAAAAAGAAAAAGATCTTACTTCAGCACTTAAAAAAGATTATGACCGCGGCCTGAATGATCAATACATCTCTGTAAGAATATTGGGAGACTACAAGGGGCTGAAAGAAAACGACTCGGTAATTTTCTGGAACTTCAGGAAAGACCGTATGGAATTTCTAGCAAGAATGTTTCTGATGCATGAGGACGAAATATCTTCTATTCTGAGGGATTCGGAAGATACTTCATATGGTCCTGATTTTATATTCAGGCGGGAAACTTCCGGAGTTTGCAGTGATTACAGTAAAATAAACTTCTGCGCGCTTGCGGAATATTATTCCGGTATAGGATGTCCCGTTATTTTAAGAGAGCCGGACAACAAATGGAGCCTCGGCAGGGTTTTATCGGATCTGGGTCTTAAACAATTCCGAATATCGGGAGTCGACAAGGCAAAAGCGGTAGCTCTTTTGAGCGGAGGCAAAACAGATAAAATATTCAAAGGGGAGAAGCGAATCACGGTCCCTCTGCCCGAAGATACCATGAAATATATAATAAATTATGACCGTGAAAAAGGGGGAAGCGGATATAAGCTGCAGCCATATGAAAATTATCCTCAAATTGAACTTCCGGACCTTACAGGGAAATTTATTGAATTAATAAACGATGAACCTGCTGGCTGTTTTCTGGCGAATTTCTGTAACCCGGATATGGTGGGGCATACCGCGAATGTTAGTTCAGGCATTCTGGCGATGGAAGAAGTTGACAAATCACTTGAGCGCGTAGCTTTACATACTGTAGCGAAAGGAGGATTCTGTATAATTACGGCCGATCATGGAAACCTTGAGGAACTTATTACGGATGACGATGAACCGAATACCTTCCACACTGCCAATAAAGTACCATTTATTATCCTTGGTAAAGGTGTTAAAGAGTTAAGACCGGAAGGTAATCTTTCCGATGTGGCCCCCACATTCCTGGATCTGCTTCTGGATGAGGAAGTTTTTACAAAATACTCCGGGTTTTTCAGAGGCAAAAGTCTTCTCAGGAATTAATAATGCCGATTATTCCGGAAAATGAAATTAAATTCAAATTCACTTCTTCAGGCGGACCTGGCGGCCAGCATGTAAACAGAAATTCAACCGCTGTACAGCTTCGTTTTAATTTCCGCGAATCCGGAACAATTTCAGATTATTTAAAAAACAGACTTGATTCAATATCTGATTCAAGAATATCCAACGGCCGTATAATCATAGATGCGTCAAGATATAAAAGCCGGGACATGAATAAAAAAGATTCCCTCAGACGATTACAGGGTCTCCTTGAAAAAGCGTCAAAAAAAAGAAAGAAAAGAAAGCGGACCAGGCCTACAAGGTCTTCTGTAGAAAAGAGAATCGGGGAGAAGAAAAAAAGGTCTGAGAAGCTCCGAAACCGTAAGTTACAGTAAGCTAATCATATTTCAAAAGCTTCAGAAGACCGCCGGCGGTACTGTAGAAATCTTCCTTGTCTTTTTGGCTCATTTCTTTCTTCCACCTTCCTATAGAGGAGGTATTTAGCGGCTTTCTTACCTGAGCGGTACTGGATTCATGGGCATTGAAGCTGTGTTCCTGATCATGGTAATTAAGCATTTCTTCAGAAAAATCAATATTGAGAAAATCACATATATTATTAAGAATTTTTTCCGGGTTATTCACAAGGTCCTCATAGAAAACACGCATATATCTGCTTTGATATGAAGGATTATCCGATATAAATTTTATAGCATCAATATTAACTTTCTTCCAGTATATTGAAGCATGTACTATATCTTTGGTATACCATATTTTCTCAGATTTTCCACTTGGAGTCAATGTTGTCCATTCCTGTTTGATAAGAGAAGACACAACATCACGCCCGTCCCTTATCATGTGAATAAAACGTGATCCAGGAAACACTTCCATGAAAAAGGGGAGGTGACTGATATTCGTGGGGGTTTTTTCAGCCCACATGGAAGCGCCTTTTGACTTCCTGAATTTCTCAATGAAAGAAAAACAAAAATTCCGGAAATTTGCATCAATTTCGTCTTTAGAAAGCCCATATTCTCCAAGAATATTTTTAACCTGAGAATTAACAGCCATTTTCCATAGAGAAGCCGTCTGTCCAAAAATTTTAATCTCTGGCCCACAGGCTATTTCAGGATGCGAATCTATCATTACCCGCAGCAGTGTAGTACCCGAACGGCCGGCACCGCCTATGAAAAGAGGAGGATATGTTTTTAAATTATCAGACATGAAAAAAAATATAATATAATTTTGATTTTATAAGAACATTTATCAGTAAATGACCAGCCTAATCAGGTTCCAAGCCAACTTTCCGGGTCCAGGGTAGTCTTCTTATGTCTTATCTCAAAATGGAGTTTCACACCGTCAAAAGAGCCGCTGTCGCCGGCAAGCCCTACCGGTGTACCTGATTTTATTCTATCTTTGTCTTTCACAAGGACTTTATCAAGATTGCCGTACATAGTATAATACCCGTTTCCGTGGTCCAGTATGATAAAATTCCCCATCCCCCTGAGATGTCCTGTATATACAACACTGCCGTCAAAAACAGCGCGCACACTATGCCCCCGTGTTGTTTTAATATCTATACCCGGATTAAAAGTAGCGGTGCGGAATTCAGGATGTACATTTTTTCCGTATTTCTTGATTACATCACCACCTTTTACCGGCCACTGCAGTACCCCCTTCATTCTGGAAAAATCTCCAAAATCCGCCTTTTTAGCCCTCTTCCTTTTTAGCTCAAGCGAGGCAAGTATTTTATTCAGCTTTCTGTATTCTCGCTCAAGTGCCCGCACCATTATATTATATTCCGATTTTTGTTCATGTACTTTTTCCAGAATACTGTTTTTCTCTTCTCTTTGAGATACAAGCAGACTCTTTTCAGACTCCTTTTCGGAGATAACCGCCTGTATATCCGACAATCTGACTGAAAGTTCCTTTTCTTTATTTTCTTTAATCTTCTTTTCGGCCTGTATTCTGTTTATAATATCCATATCATATTGTTTTAATTTATTGAAATGAGTATATCTACCGGCAATATCCGAAAAAGATTCAGCACCGAAAATAACTTCCATTTCATTTATACGTCCGAATCTGTATATCTCTGAAAGCCGCTTTATAAGTATCTTTCGCCTTTTTTTTAAAGAGGAAGACAGCTCATTAATATTACCCATGACACCCTTGATTTCGCCCCGCAGGTCCGCTTCCATATCGGCCAGAGTATCAATATACTGGTTTGTTATTTCAATCTCGCTCTCCAAATTCTCCAGTTTCGCGAGAACACCATGTTCTTCTTCTACCAGTTCCCGAAGCTTATTTCTTTTTTGTTCTATTTCATCTCTTATAGTATGAAGGCGGCTTTTTTTAGAAGAAATCTCAACATCATATTCAGCGGCAGACTCGGCTGTTATCCTGATACAGAGAAAAAAGATTAGAAAGATTAAAAAGATATTTTTTTTCATCAGGGTAAGAATCATGAGGTCTGTATTTCTGAGCCCATTGCGTAAATGCTGCAAATAAAACCTATCAAAAGTCCCGCAGCGGATTGTATCCACAAAAGATCATCACTCAAAGATATGGATGACTCGGGAATATAAGATTCAATCAGAAATACTCCGGCATTAAGTATAAAAACGGAAATCAGCCCCCCGAAAGCGCCTTTCACAGCTCCTTCTATAAGAAACGGGGTCTTTATCCAACCCGGAGAAGCTCCGATAAGCTGTAAAGTCTTGATATATTCTCTGCGGTTATGTATGGACTGTCTTATTGTGCTGGTAACTATGTAAAACATAGAAGAAATAATTATAAGCGAAAGTACAATGGAGAACACATTGAATATATTACGGATTTTCAGAAAAGTATCAACCCATTTACCTATATGAGTAACGCTTTCGACTTCAGCGAATGAATAAACGCCGGAGACTATTACCTGCAGACTTTCCGGGCTGTAATAAGAGTTCTCCGGATAAAGTTTAACGGAAGGGGGAAAAGGGTTGGTGTCCACTGCGTTAACCATTTCCTGACCAAACTCCATCACAAATTCAAGATATGCATCAGAGCTAGACACATATTCAGTTTTTTTTACACCTTTTAATTCTGAGAATGCGCGTGCAATTGAATCAGGATCAATATCGGGGTTATGTCCCGGTGCAAGAAATGCCTCGATCGTAATTCTGTCGGCACCGCTTTTACGGAGCATATTATTCAGGGTTCTTGATGTATTATAAAATCCCGATATAAAAGAAACCGCGATGGCAATAACTACCATTGATGAAAAATTCAGTACTTTATTGGAGAGTATTCCCCGTATGGCTTCAATAAAAAAATACATCATAAGATTATATTCAAAATAAAAATATACCTTGATCTCGACAATTTATTTATAAAGCCGCTCGAATAAAACTTTGTCCAATATCATCCGCCTCATTTTCTTGGCTGAATCGGACTCAGGGTTTTCTTTAATGACACGGTTAAGTATTTTAAGGGCTTCATCAGTTGCGCCGCCGCTGTACAAAGATACAGCGAGCGCCTCATAAAGATCAGTTGAGCCGTCCGTCATCCTGAGCCCTCTTTTAACCACAAGAGTAGACTCAAAAATGCGGTTTTGCTCAAGCAAAAATGCCGAAAGATTAATATATGGCTGCTCATAAGCCGGATCTGCAAAAATAGCGGCGCGGTAAAAGAGTTCAGCCGAGTCTTTAACTCCTGCTTCATAAGCGTCAACAGCCCTGTTGTAGAACATCTTAGCAATTCCTGACCTTGCTTCCTCAGGAGAAAGACTGTTTTCAAAAGCAAATCTGAGTGCCGCCGCCTTCATTCTCAGCTCCGGATTTTCAGGGGCAACGGCTTCTACTGAATCTGTAATAAACAAGGCTTTTTTTGTCTTCCCGGCACCATAAAAGTAGTTTGCCGAGGCCATAAGATCTTCGGGTTTTTTATTCATGCCGTAAAGAATTAAAGAGATTTCTCCGGCCTTTCTATTTTTATTCATTTCCGAAAATACTTCAGCCCTGACTCTCAGTATATCCGGGATTTCTGTTAAATTATTAAAACTGCTTATAAAATCCATAGCTTCTTCCGGACCTTTTAATTCAAGAAGACATAGCGCCTTTCCGGAAACAGCCTCTACATTAGTTGAGTCATTGGTTATTACCTTGGTATAGTAGGAAATTGCAGCGGAAAGATTTCCATACTTGCGCATAAAAGAGGCGGCACTCAGCGCAGCCTCTGCATTCTCATATAAAGAAAAGGCCTTTTCAGAAAGAGATACTGCAAAATCGAGTTCTTCAATATCAGCGGCTATTTCCGATGCCCTGAGCAATACGTTAAATTCGTTCCCAGACATTCTTACAGTTCTTTTTATCAGATTTTTAACGGAGACAGTATTTTCACCAAGAAAAGCAAGTGTATAGGCAAGCATTAATGAGGCTTCCGGGTTGAATCCGGCTGTTAAAACGGAGGATTTTCTAAAATCTCTTTCCGCTTTTCTGTATTTGCCTGAATAGAAAGCGGACAGCCCGCGTTTATAATAATAGGAAGGTCCTCTTTTTCTCTCGGGTATTTTATCAAACCAATACAGAGATATTTTGTGTTCAGAAAGCGCGGAATAAAGTTCTCCTATTCTCATCATTACTTTCACGGAGTCATCGCAAAGCCTTCCATAATAAATACTTCTGTACTTATTGAGCGCCTGTTCTTTTTCATCGCTGATATAATAATATGCCGCTTCTCTGATACCGGGACATTCTTTTTTCTGTCCGTATTTGCGCCGTGTAACCCTTGAAGCCAGTTCCGGGAATCCGGCTCTCGCGAGAGAAGAAAGAGCAGGTACCAAAGCTTCATATTCATTAGGACTTTTCTGAAGACTATCGGCGATATTGTCCGCCGATTCTTTTGAATAAAAAGCAGGGGAGACATAAGACAACAAAAGCAGGACTTCGGTATCAGAAGGAGACAATTCCGCGGCCTTCTTTAAAATATCACCTGCTTCCTCAATCATCCCTTTTCTTATAAGTGCCTTTGCCTTTAAAATCATCATAGTCAGATCCAGACCATCGATAGTATCTATTGCCGCGAGAACACCGTTAAAATCTCCCGATTCATACAGGACAGTGGCTTCAGCTGTCAGTTTCTCAGAGAGGAACTCCGGCAGAGAATCGCATTTATCAGGGGATCCGGAGAGGATTTCTCTTGCCCCCTCGTATTTTCTCAGTGTACCGAGCACTTTCGCGGCTTCAAGAAAAGACTTGCAGCTGTCTGCGGTTTCAGAAAATAATATCAGTTTTTGAAGGCTGGAATCATATTCCCCCTGAATTGCGTAAAGAAGTCCGAGATTAAAAAGGAATTCAGGTCTTTGCGGTTCTAATCTGTGTGCCAATGAAAAATAATTAAGAGCGCTGTCGTATCGGCCCCGGTCAAATTTAATACGACCGCAAAGCTGCAAAGCGTCAATCGCCGTACTGTCCTCTTTTAATACATTCAAAGCCTTTTTTAATGCTTTTTTTTCATTACCCAGACCGTATAATGCGGAAGCGGTAAGCACTGCGCAGCAGTTTTCATCACCAGATAAGGAAACAGCGTGTTCAAGGGTAAGAAGCGCTCTCTGATACTCCCCGGATTTAAGATACAAAACACCGAGATCACGGTATAGTTCGGCAGGACCTCCCTGTAGAGCGAGTCCCTTTTCAAAATAAGCAGCCGCCTCTTTATAGTCCTCAGAATTATATTCGATAAGACCGAGGTTAAAATAGACCTGTCTGTACTTAGGGAAATCCTTTAATAATGAATTCAGTATTTTTTTGGCTGAATCCAGGCGGTTTTTCTTTATATACAACAATCCAAGATTATTAAGCGCTTCTGGAAGAAAGCCAGATATATCTATTGACTTTCTGAAAAGTCTTTCGGCCTCTTCATAATTTCCGGTATCAAGAGCCTCGAGACCTTTCTGATTTATCTCGGAGGACTGCATTAATCCCTGATAAAATTTAGACGAATAGAAAAGACTGTCATCAGGGAATCCCTCAGAAGAGGAGTATGAGGCCGAAACAAAAAGAAAGAGAATAAAAGTAAATGTCGCAGGCAGACAGTTCGATGGAAATTTATCCATATTTTTTTTCGGATTTTCTGATTACGGCCTTTGCCAGCCTAATTTGATTACGTACCGAAGATTTAGCGGTTCCGCCCGGCAGAGAGCGATTTTTTAAAGCGTTTTTAAAATCGACGGCGCTTTTTATATCATCACTAAACCGGTTGTCGACTTTTTTGAAGTCCTCTAATGAAAAATCCCGCAGATCTTTGCCGGTTTCGACAGATTTTCGTACGATTTTTCCGGTAACGGCGTGACTTTCCCGAAAAGGTATTCCTCGTTTTGCCATATAATCAGCAATCTCAGTAGCCAGAAGCATTCCTGTCAGGTTCTGTTCCATTTTGTCTTTTCTTATTTCAGCGGTTTCCAGAAGTCCGGCAAAGATCTTCAATGATATATTTACAGTTTTTATGGTATCAAAAAGAGGTTCCTTGTCTTCCTGCATATCCTTGGAGTAGGTGAGAGGAAGGCCCTTCATTACCGTCAAAAGTGAAAATAAAGACCCGAATATTCTCCCGCATTTACCGCGAAGGAGCTCAAGAGAATCGGGATTCTTTTTCTGTGGCATTATACTGCTTCCGGTGGAATAGGCGTCACTTAACTCGATATAACCGAATTCTGAAGATGACCAGATAGTGAAGTCCTCGGCAAACCTGCTTAAATGTGTGATCAAAATCGCGGAAGAAGAAAGATATTCAATAATAAAGTCTCTGTCGCTGACAGCATCTATTGAATTGTCGGATATACTTCTGAATCCCAATTCTTTTCGCAGGAACTCGCGGTCAACCGGATACGCACTCCCGGCAAAAGCTGCTGATCCTAAAGGCATTTCATCACAATTATCCATGCAGTTCGAAAATCTCGCGGCATCACGCTTCAGCATAAAAAAAAGAGACATTAAATAATGTGAGAACAAAACAGGCTGTGCCTGCTGGAGATGAGTATAGCCGGGCATAATAGTGTCTATGTGTTTTGATGCCTTTTCTACCAGGACTTTCTGAAGCGCGGTTATATTTTTTATTGTTTGAAGGCAGGCTTTTTTCACATAAATACGAATATCGACCGATACCTGATCGTTTCGGCTTCTTCCGGTATGAAGTTTCGCCCCGGTGCCTTTGGTTTGTTCCGTTACATATCTTTCTAGTGCGGTATGAATATCCTCATCTGATTTATGAAATCTGAAGACGCCTTTTTCCATCTTTATACAAGCGTCTTTGAGAGCTTTTTTTATTGAGGCGGCTTCTTCTTTTTTTAAGATACCGGCGCGGGCAAGAGCAGAAGCCCATGCCGTTGACGCTTCTATGTCTTCATGAAAAAGCTCCCTGTCAAACGGGAGGGAATTGTTAAATTCCTCCATCAGGGCGTCTGTTCCTTCCTTGAATCTACCTTCCCAGAGTTTCACGATATCCCCTTTACTTTCAACTGATATGTGTATTTGCCCTTCCAGCCGTTTCTGAGTATAGTGGCTGCTATGTCCATTCCGGATGATTTCTGCAATATTTTTTCCCTCAGATGAATCTTATTGAAGGCCATGCAGAAAATGTAATTTTTACCGTCGGAAACTTCGAATTTCAAATGTCTTTGCCCGATTATTTCCGGTTCCGCCGTGAGTCTGAGACTTTTAAACAGAAAAACCGGGTTGGTATTATCAGGACCGAAAGGTTCAAGAAGAGATATTTTTCTGAAAAAGTCATCGTTAACATAAGACAGAGTAAGTTCAGAATCGGGTTTGACTGTTTTATTGAAACCTCCGGATGCAATGTAGGAAGAAGCCGACTCATTTATTCTTTTTCTGAATTCAGTGATATTTTCCGAAAGTATTGTCAGACCGGAGGCATATTTATGGCCTCCATATTTAACAAGCAAATCTGAACAACAGGAAACAGCGTCATAAAGATGAAAATTCTCAATACTCCGCCCGGATCCTGTTCCTGTCCCTTCCTCGTTTACAGAAATAATTATTGTCGGACGGTTATATTTTTCCGCGAGACGTGAAGCCACTATCCCTATTACTCCGGAATGCCATTCTTTTGAGGCTAAAACTATTACCGAAGTTTCTTTTAAATCTATATTATTATCGACATAAGATACAGCCTCTTTGGTAATCGCATGGTCAGTTTCTTTTCTTTTATTATTCAATGTAAGCAGAGTTCCGGAAATTTTGCCCGCCATTTCGCTGTTTCCGGTTGTAAGCAGCTCTACACAGCAGTCCGGCGTCTCCATTCTTCCAGCGGAATTAATAAACGGAGCTATTTTAAAAATAACCGTTGATGTCGATATTTCCTTCAGAGGCACATGAAGCTTTTTGAGTAATGCCTCAAGCCCTGTAAAACTTTTGTTTTTTATGACCTCGAAGCCTTTCCTTACAATAATTCTGTTTTCATCTTTTAATGGTACAATATCAGCGGCGCTTCCAATAGCGGCAAGAGCGAGCAATTCAGAAAAATCGAATTCCATATCTCCGATTCCCGACATCAAAGCCTGAAAGAGCTTTAAAGCAACACCGACACCGGCAAGCTCCTTAAAAGGATACCCGTTCTCATCGGTTTTAGGATTAATTACTGCAGAGGCTCCGGGGAGAGGCCCGTTCTTTTCATGATGATCGGTTATAATTATGTCTATTCCGATTTTAGCGGCATACTCAACCTCCGCTGCACTTGATATACCGCAATCAACGGTGATAATCAGCTTTGTGCCGCGCTTGGCGATATTATCAATACACTCCTCAGACAACCCGTATCCTTCGGATAACCGGTCAGGAAGAAAATAATTAACATCTGCTCCGAGTCCGTCCAGACCCTTCATCAATAATGCCGTGGCTGTTATCCCGTCCACATCGTAATCCCCAAATACGGTGATAATCTCTTTTTTCTGAAGAGATTTAATTATCCTTTCCACGGCTTTATCCATAGAAGTAAGCAGGAAAGGATCATGCATATCAGCTGTATCGGGGCGAATAAATTTCCTGGCGCCTTCCGGTGTCTCTACTCCTCGTTTAACAAGAACTTCAAGCAAAGCTTCGGGCAGTTCAACCGCTTTCCGAAGCTGTCCGATTGTTTCGGGAGAAGCTTTAACCGGTTTTTCTATTATTATTTCATCCATGTTATTTTCATCTTATGCGTGAGCCCTCGGGTACATTTTCTCCGACAGAAATAAGTTCAAGCCCGTCGTGATGCTCTGCGGCAAGAAGCATTCCCTCTGATATGTTTCTCATAAGCATTGCCGGTTCAAGATTTGCGACTACAATAACTTTTTTACCCTTAAGCTCGGAAGCAGAATAATCTTTCGCGAGACCGCCGACAATTTGCCTCTGTCCAAATTCACCCAGAGAGACTACCATTTTAAGAAGCTTTTCAGAACCTTCAACGGGAGAGGCTTCTAAGATAGTGCCGACACGCAACTCGGTGTCCATAAACTTCTTGAAGCTTATATTTTCCGGTTCTTTATTTTTTTTCGAAGACTTTTTCTTTGAGCCTGCGGAAGCTTTTTCAGACATTTTTTTAAGCTTTTCGATTTCCTCATTTACTGTTTTATCTTCAATTCTGCTCATAATTATACCACAGTCCTTAAGGGATTTTATCTCCGGGATAGAATCAGCGTCAACAGGCCAAACCGGGCCTTTAGCGGCATCAATAGTGAAACCGAGGCTATTTTGGATCACCGCGGAAGTTTCCGGAATAACGGGATGAGACATAATCGATAAAGCATTTATTATATCCAGGCAAACTGAAAGAACCGTGGCGCATCTTTCACGATCTTCTTTAATGAGCTTCCATGGCGCATTTTCATCAAAATATCTGTTACCTTCTCTCGCGAGTTCCATAAAACAGAAACATGCGTTTCTCACCTCAAACCTGGAATAACTTTCACGTGCTTCGCCAAGTTTAATATCGATATTTTTTATTGTTTCCCGGTCTTTCCCGGTAAGGGACTTTTTTTCAGGTATCTTATCACCAAAATTTTTGAGAGTAAACTTTATTGAGCGGTTTATAAAATTTCCGAATGTATTTGCGAGGTCGGCATTAACATATCGTTGAAATCCCTTCCATGTAAATTCAGAATCTCTGGTCTCGGGCGCGTTAACCGCCAATGTATATCTTATTGCGTCGGCTGGATACTTTTGGAAGAAGTCATCAAGCTCAATATACCAGCCGTTGCTTTTTGAAAACTGTTTTCCTTCAAGATGAAAGAACTCATTGGCGGGTACATTGTCGGGAAGGTTTATTTCCATATCCTGTCCCATTATCATGGCAGGCCAGACGATGCAATGAAACGGGATATTATCTTTTCCTATAAAATGTATAACCCTGCAATCGGGATTCATCCAGTAATCTTTCCACTTATCAGGATTGCCTGTTCTTTCAGCCCACTCAACAGTAGATGAAATATATCCGATCGGTGCATCAAACCATACATATAGCACTTTCCCCTCCGCGCCTTCCAGCGGAACCGGAACTCCCCAGTCCATGTCTCTTGTAATCGGTCTTTCGCGCAATTCAGCGAGGTCCTTCTTTACAAAATTCACGACACTGTCTTTCCAGTCTTTTTTTGAATCCAGCCATTTCTCAAGACGACCGCTCATTTTCTGCATTTGAAGGTACCAGTGTTCGGTTTCTTTTACTTCCGGGCTGCTTCCGCAAACACGGCAACGAGGTTCTTTTATTTCAAGAGCATCAAGCCATTTTCCGCACTTACCGCACTCATCGCCCCGGGCTTCCTCAAATCCGCATTCCGGGCATGTTCCCACAATGTAGCGATCTGCAAGAAATTTGGAACACTTTCCGCAATACAGCTGTTTTGATGATTTTTTTTCAATATACCCGTTTTTGAGATTTTCTAGAAAAAACTTTTGGGAAAGTTCATAATGCTGTTTCTTTGTAGTTCTGCTGAAATTATCAAACCGGATATTGAATTTATCGAAAATACCTTTAATGATCCTGTGGTATTTGTTAACATGCTCAATAGGAGCAACCCCTGCGAGCTGCGCGGAAACAGTTATGGCCACGCCGTGCTCATCGGACCCGCATATATAAACCACATCTTCTGAACACATACGGCTGAAACGGACAAAAATATCCGCGGGCAAATATGCTCCGGCTATATGACCGAAATGAATCGGGCCGTTCGCATAGGGAAGAGCTGAGGTTACTAATAATTTCTTATTCATTATTTTTATTGCCTTTTGACGGTGTGACTTTTTCCTCTAATCCGTCCTGGTGTCTGACGGTAATCATGTTCTTAAAAATATCTACATTTTTTACCGTCCCGGTTCCGCTTTCGGTTTTGTATCTTGAGCCGGGAGCAGGCATTGCCCCATACGCTTTTTTATAGAAAGGAAGTTCATATTTTAGACAGCATAAAAGACGCCCGCAATTGCCTGATATTTTCTGTGGATTCAGAGAAAGATTCTGCTCCTTTGCCATCTGTGTATTTATATGAGCAAAATCTTTAATATGCGTAGTACAGCATAAATCGCAGCCGCATATACCCACACCGCCCATTCTTCTAGCCTCGTCACGCACACCGATTTGTCTCAATTCTATTCTCGTACGGTATTCTGAAGCAAGATCTTTGACAAGCTGTCGGAAATCAACTCTCTGGTCCGCGGTAAAATAAAATGTCAGTTTACTTTTATCAAATCTCATTTCCGCATCAACAAGTTTCATTTTCAGACCATGGCTTTTTATTTTTCCTCTGCAGGTTGAGGCCATTTTCAATTCTTCTTCTCTTATCTTCATCAATTCTGAGATTTCAGAACGCGAGGCCTTTGTTATTATTTTAAAGTCCTCCACGCTGACCTTTTTCAAACCGACAAGATGGCCGGTTAAAGAGACCCTTCCTATATCTATCCCGCGGTCAACCTCAACTTTAACGTATTCTCCCGGGAAAAGCTTTATACTAGACGGCTTGAGATAATAATGTTTCCGGTTTCCCTTGAACTGAACTTCAACAATATCGTTTTTCTTGTCAGGGCTGTCTGATGTGTTTTTTTCTGTTTTATCTGTCTGACTCATTTTCAGGCTTTCTCTTCAGAGGTCAAAAATAAAAAGTATGAGTAAAGAAGGGGGGATGGAGCTGCGTTTTTCTTGAGAGCATACAGCGCTTTCTCTGTGGAATTCTTAAATACTTCTAAATCCGTGTTGTCTAACTCCTCCAAGAAGTGTTTGATTTTATTAGATATAAAATTATTTTCCTCTTTCTTTACATTATGAAATATAAAAATATCATACAGAATAATCAATACATGTTCCAGGACATTCTGTATGTGAGATTTATCGTTTTTTATAAGCGATTCGTAACAGGAAAGAGCTTTCGAACGTCCGGATAATATTGATTCAAGCAACTCGGAAGCATCGGCGCGGATTTCTTCAGAATCCATCCCTACGAGAGAAGCTGCTCTTTTTACATTACCGAGCGAATCTTCCGAAGCTTTAGAAGCGTCTTCTTCCAAAACTCCGAACCTGGATATTAGAATATCCTTGACTTCTCCCGGCAAAAGCGGCCTAAATCTCACAATGCTTGTTCTTGATCTTATAGTCGGGAGGAGGAGGTCCGGTTTTGAGGTAACAAGAATTATTCTTGAAGAGGGGGGCGGTTCTTCGAGTGTTTTTAGAAATTTATTTGCGGCGATATTATTCATTCGTTCACATTCGGTAATTATTGTAACCGATGAATCGGACTCGAATGGCTTACTTATAATTTTGTCTATCGCTTCTTTTACCTCCGCAGTATGAATAGAAAGACCCGATGAACGGAAAATATCTGAATAGGGATTTTTTAAAAGCATATCTCTAACCGTCGCTTCAAGCCCTTCATATGATTTTTCCCCTATGGGGGGCTCTATACCAGTTGATTCTATGAATTTACTGACACGGTCTCTATCAGATGAAGCTGTATTGCCTTTTGTAATAAACGGGAAAAAAACCGAAAGATCCGGATGGGAGCCTTTTTCGGACTTTTTGCAAGAATGACAGACACCGCACGGGATTTCTCCTTGTTTTTCTCTGCACAATAAAGCCGCCGCAAATTCCAGGGCCGCCGACAGTTTCCCACAGCCCTCAGGGCCTGTAAACAGAAAAGCGTGATGTATTTTGCCCGAAGAAAGAACATTATCGAGGGTCTTCTCAACACTTTTTTGACCGGGTGTTCTTCTGAATTTAAAACCCGACATAGCCTGCTGTTTCTACAGAAAGAGTAGTACCATACTCTTTTGTCTCGAGAGTATAATAAACCCGAGCCCCGGCAAGGAGATTCACATATATGCGCCATATTCTTAATTCCCCGCCAACCGAGGCGCCTGTTGTAAATGTGGTTTTAGAAAATTTGCGTTTACGGTGAATAGTCTGGATTTTCGAGATTTCAGTGTCACCGTCCATAATGTATGTATCGATATATTCTTTGTAGTCTTCTTCGTTAAGTTCAAGGTGGATATTGCCGCCCGCAGCCCCTATAACGGCAATCTCTCCTTCATTGTCAAAATAACGGTTATACATAGCACCTAAAGAGATTATACCGCTTCTTTCCCATCCCTGCCTTTGATCATAATAATAATCGGACATGGTTTCAGTAGTATCATATATTTCTTTTGTGAAATACGGAAAGAAATTTATCTGGACCGAACTCAGTCCGGTAATATGCCTTCTGTAGCTTAACCCGTATCCGCTTGTAATTCCGGCTGCAAAACCATAATTATTTTTATGTTTCCAAAAGTTCTCTGTTGAATCCTCTGCTGACGCAAAAAAAACAAGAGACAATAACAACATCGAAATAATACTGAAATTCCTCATTTTATTAACATCTCCAGTTTAAAAGGTAAAACATACTACCCGAATATTTCAGATATAAGATAATAAAATCCTCTAAGGATATTTTCTTTTTTATTGAAGCATAAACAGGAATTGTTTTATAATTTGACCTGTTTAAAAGGAGTTTTTACTTATGAGAAAAAGACTTTTCAGCGGCATTCAGCCGACAGGGCGCATACATCTTGGAAACTACCTCGGAGCTGTAAAATCCTGGGTCAGACTGCAGGAAGACTACGATGCGATTTTCTCTGTGGTGGACTACCATGCCATGACGATAGAATATGATCCCGCAGGGCTTCGGGACGCTGTGCTCGAAACTGCGGCGGTCTTAATGGCCTGCGGCCTCGAGAAGGGAAAATGCCGGCTTTTTGTTCAGTCTTCGGTACCGCTCCATACAGAATTATCCTGGATTCTAAGTACTGTTACCCCTCTTGGACATCTTGAGAGAATGACTCAGTTTAAAGATAAAAGCGGTCAGCATTCAAACAATATTAACCTGGGGCTTTTAAGCTATCCGGTACTTCAGGCTGCCGACATTATTCTTTATAAAGCCGAAAAAGTTCCGGTTGGCGAGGACCAGGTCCAGCATATTGAACTTTGCAGAGAGCTGAGCAGAAAATTCAATAACCGCTATTCTGAGGTTTTCCCGGATGCGGAAGAAATAATAGGCAAAGACGCGAGAATAATGTCGCTTACCGACCCTTCGAAAAAAATGTCAAAGACAATGCCTGAAGGCTGTATTTTCCTTACCGATTCTGATGAGGAAACAGCCTCTAAAATTAAAACAGCGGTGACCGATCCCGGAAGAATGAGAAGAAAAGATCCCGGAAATCCGGAGATCTGCAATATATACAGCCTGCACGGAAGTTTCACAGATGAAAATAAGTGTTCGGAAATAGACAAATCCTGCAGGAATGCAGAAATAGGCTGCGTCCAGTGTAAACAGATCCTCGCCGATAATATTAATTCTGCTCTAAAGGGAATACGGGAGCGCTACATCGAACTCAAAAAAGACAAATTACGGGAAGTCAGATCATTTCTTTCAGAAAGCGCTGAAAAGTGCCATGAAACAGCAGCCGAAACCATATCAGAGGTAAAAACGGCAATGGGCACCGATTATGACTTCTAAAAATTTGTTTTTCAGCGTGTCTTGCGAAATTTCATTATCAGACTAACCTGATTCAGAGATATACGCATTTTCCCGGCTATTTCTTCGTTGTTTAGCCCTTCGTCTGCCAAACTGTACACTTTGTTAACTATATCGGCTCCTTTA
The DNA here is from genome assembly GCA_964401455.1 of uncultured Fibrobacterota bacterium. Lineage (GTDB taxonomy): Bacteria > Fibrobacterota > OXYB2-FULL-49-7 > CAYNYI01 > CAYNYI01 > CAYNYI01. Next base: position 4,453 of record CAYNYI010000009.1, on the reverse strand, counting down.
GAGGACTTTTCTTTATTTCGGATTTGCTCCTCTTCTCCGGTGATGTTTTTTTCAGGGGTATAAGTCTTTGGCCGTACCGGATCAAGAAGTTCATCAGCCAGATTATTGCTTTTTAGAGACGGTCTCTCAAATGACGAATCTGAATTCAAGCTGCTCTTTATCTTTTCCAGATTTATCCCGGAATCAGGAGTCGGCTTTTCATCTTCAGAATGCCTGCTGCTCTGAAATTTTTTCTCTGATTCCTCGGCTATTCCGCGTATTTTAGAGAGTATAGACTCAAGCTGCTGCTTTTCCTTTGTTATTTTTACACCGCCGGCTGATTTCCGGGCAGTATTTTTAAAAGGATCAGGCGTACCGGCCACGGAAATATCCGGAAGACCTTTTGTTCCGACAAGATCCATATTGTCTCCGGGAGAAGAGACTTTATCCGAAACAAAACGGTCGTCGGCAAAATTTTCACCTGATTTTTTTCTTTTTACTGATTTGCCGGACTGAATTTTCAGACGGATCATGAGAATTAAAATAAAGATTATAAGTACGCCGATTGCGCTTTGCAGTATTGTATTTACCGAAGAAAACCTTTCTGAATCAAGCTTTACGGACAGATCACGGACAACAGTTTTCTTTTTCGATATATCGGGAGGAGAATAATCAGCGGGTATTTTTGCGGAGATCTGTTTTTTTATTTTTGAAAGCTTATTTTTCAGTTGACGCAGTGTCTCTTTTTCTTCTTCGGCATTATTACCGATTCGCATTTCCTGCCTGATTATGAGCTCTATCTCGCTGATTTCTTTTAAGAGTCGTCCCCTGTATTCAAGAAGATTGTTATAAGCCTCATCGCGGAAATCATCCACTGTATCCCCGGTACCCTGTATGGTCTGTTTGCTAAGAGAATCGTCTGCACCGAAAAATTCTGAGAAGACAGAATAGCGCACACCGATAAAACCAAGGATAAATATAATAAGTAGGAAAGTCAGAAATTTCTGCATAGCTAAAAATAAGTCCAGTATGAGTCTTAAGTCAATATGTAAAAAAGACTCATGAGGCTCCCTTTGAAATTATCTCGACAACCGTGACGGACGGTTTTCTGCGATTTACCTGTTTCTCAAAAATTTTCAAAAACATTACAGTAACAGGAAGAGATAAGATTGAGATGATAGCTGAAACAGACTCTTTGTCAAAAAATGTACAAGAAACATAATAGGCGCCAAACATTACAAGTACAGGTAAAATAAAAATAAGAGCAAAAATTAATATTCTGGTACCTTCAGCCATTTCAAACCGCACCTTGTCGCCCTTATCGGCTCCTGCCGGATTGGCCGCCCTGATACTGCGTTTAGAAGGCTCTCCGGCTATAGCATGACAACCGTGCTTAAGTGTACACGAGACACAAACTTCACCCGCGGCATCTGTAGCTATTATAACCGTATCTTTATTTTTTTTAACGACTATTCCTTCTTGCATGTAAGTTAGAATATAAAAAAGTATCTCATATTTAAGCTATGATTAATTATTTTAGATCCATTCTTAATGCAAAAAAGGAGACTGAATGTCCGACCCGGAAAGACAGATAAAATTAATAAAACGCGGTATTGTTGAGTCCGTTCCCGAAGGTGATATAAAAAAGAAAATCACCAAATCCGTCGAAACGGGGAAACCTCTCCGGGTTAAGCTTGGAGTTGATCCGACAGCCCCGGATATTCACCTTGGTTTCACCGTCGTAATGCGAAAACTTGCCCAGTTTCAGGAACTCGGTCACAGCGTGGTGCTTATAATAGGTGATTATACCGCCACAGTGGGAGATCCGAGCGGAAGAAATAAAACTCGCCCTCAGATCACCCATGAAGAAGTTCTGACAAATGCGGAACATTATCAGAAACAGTTTTTTAAGATTGTTGACAAAGAAAAAACCGAAGTCGTTTATAACGGCGATTGGTTCGGCAAAATGAATTTCAGAGATATTCTCAAACTTACCTCTTCAATGACCGTAGCCCAGATGCTTGAACGGGAAGACTTTCAAAACCGCTACCGCGACGGTACACCGATATGCATTCATGAGTTTCTTTATCCCCTGATGCAAGGATGGGATTCGGTGGTTGTAAAATCTGATTTCGAAATTGGAGGCACAGACCAGAAGTTCAATGTTCTGGTCGGAAGAGACCTTCAGAAAGCGGAAGGCCAGGAACCTCAAGCCGGGCTTTTTATGCCTATACTTCTGGGCACTTGCGGTGAGAAAAAAATGAGTAAAAGCATCGGGAATTATGTGGGCATAGACGAACCCCCTCAGGTAATGTATCATAAAATATTCAACATACCTGACAGCATATTGTTTGACTGGTACGAACTTCTTACGGATATAACCCCCGAAAATCTCTCCGCAATGCGAAAGGATGTCGAAAAAGGATCTCTAAATTATCCCGATGCTAAATCCCGGCTTGCCAAAGACATAATATCCCAGTATTACTCGGAAGTGGAAGCGGAAAAAGCAGAGCAAACCGAAAAAGCCATTCATGCGGGTAAAACAGCCGGGGAGAATATACCCGAATTCAAACACGGCGGGTCGCCGGTCAAAATAATTGATCTTTTATGCGACTGCGGACTTACGGCGAGCCGCGGCGAGGCAAAGCGCCTAATCAAAAACAACGGCGTCAGTATGGATGACAAAAAAATTTCCGACCCTGCGCTCACAATTAATCCTACAGACGGATTGATTATTAAAGCGGGTAAAAGGAATTTTATCCGTATCCGAACCATATAATGGTCCTTTCCTATTTCTGTGTCTTCCGTCACCGGCTGACATTTCTGTCCCTAAAAAGAAGAGGCATAAAACTGTCTGTGGTTTCTCATGTAGAACCTGGTATTTTCTTTTTTCTTTTGATATAATCTTAATGTACCATGTTTACATTCAAATCCAGTAAGATCAAAATTATTTATAATCGGGGGGATGTCATGACTAAGCTTTTACTGATTTTAGCGGCACTGTCAAGCTGCGGTTACTCTGCTCTTACGGACAATTTTGTGGAGATTGATTTCAACAGCTCCAATTCAACATTTTTTGACTACAGCACAGACAGTATCTCTTTCGGGGCATCCTCAGCAATTCTCAACCCTTCGGGCGCAACGTGTGATTTTGCCTCGATTACAGTTAAGACCGCTTACGGGATCCCTTTTGTTAAAATAAAGACATTCACCGAAATACCGGACACAAATTGTTTTAATGCCCGCTATGTGCTAAGCCCGGACGGCGGGACAAAATGGTACTGCGTTAAGGAAGGCGAATGGACTGAGGTTTCCGGAACCGGACTCGATTCAGCAAATACTGCAGAGGAAATTAACGCGTATATAGAAAACTTTTCTAAAGGCGGCGGCCTTTTGACTATAAGGGCTTTTCTAACCGAAACAGGCTGCGATAATCCTGAAATTGAGAAAATCATAATGATGGCTGATCAGGACATCGAGCCTGACACCTGGAAGCCCGAAGGATGTTCCGAAGAAGGAGGCTCCGGAGAAAACAATGGTGCGCCGGCATGCGATCAGATTACAGCGGGTGACCCCAAAAAGCTTATTCCGCATAATAAAAACGGGAACCCTGTACACAATTGCCCCGAAGCGCCGTTACCCGTAACAGTAAGTGTACCCAACACACCGGGAGAAACTTTTGAGAAAGAAATTGAAAACTGTACGGTTGCATTTAGAATTATAACAGATGTAGCAGTAGAGGCGAGAATTTATGTCTATATAAACGGCGAATATTTCAGCATGGATGAGATGACATCAACTATGTCGGATACCATGATTCTTGCCGCCATGGGCGTAGATAAAAACGGAAATATTACAGGACCTGTAGAAGCCGAGTGGAATACAACGGGAACTCCCGGACAGTTCATAGAAGGTACCAAAGGTTCTACCGTAAAGTTCCTTCCGGACGCAAACGGAATGGACGGTAGCATATCAATAAGCGCTCTTGACACGAATATCTCCACCGGAGATTACTCGGTATCGGGATTTTCAAGCATAGCAAAAATCCGCGTCCTTACTGATACAACCGCCGACGCGGATACAATAAAAGAAGTCAGCCTTGACGGATCCGGAGAAATCTCGGGCGTTTCATCTCTTGATGTTACCACTGATACCACTATGAATTTTTTCGTTGCCGCTTATGATAAAAATGACAGTCTGATTAAATATATCGATGTTTATTGGAACGGAAACGGGGTTCTAAAAGAATCCATAACCGTAGGCTACAGAAAAAAAATGGTCTTCAGCCCTGATAACCCGGGTGACGGTTAATTTGTCAATGACCTATTTGACAGATATGGGTCTTACGATTGAAATAGTTATAGAGGTAATCGTTACCGTTGGAGTAACAGTTGAAGCCGTTGTTATGATAGGAGACAGTGTTTTGCTTCAGATGGAATTGGACAATCAGTTGATTTTAAAAGTTTGTATCAAG
>CAYNYI010000008.1:0-46064 GCA_964401455.1 uncultured Fibrobacterota bacterium | reverse complement strand
AGGCTTAATGGGATGGTACAGAGAATGGTTTGATGAGAATTATCTTCTACTATACGGGCACCGTAACGATGAGGACGCTTCTTCTCAGATAGAGTTAATAAAGAAAAACATTCCCCCGGAGGGGCTGGGTCCGGTTCTGGATCTTTGCTGCGGAAACGGCAGGCATCTCTGTGCCCTCAATAAAGCCGGATACGACGTTTATGGGCTTGATCTTTCTATGCCTCTTTTAAGGGAGGCTGTTAAAAAGGGTTTCGGTTCCCGGATATTCTGCGCCGATATGCGCGCAATACCCGGAAAATTTTCCGCCGTATTTTCTCTTTTTACAAGCTTCGGTTATTTTAATACAGATAGTCAAAATATGGATGCTTTATACTCTGTCAGAGATAGTCTGGAAACAGGAGGCGTTTTCTGGCTTGATTTTTTGAACCCCAAATTAGTAGCATCAAATCTGCGGGAAAAGGAGGTCATTCAATTGGCAGATGGTCGGACCGTGGATGTCGAAAGAAAAATCTCGGACGGCCGGGTAATAAAAAATATTTATTTCGATCCTGAAACCAGATATACCGAATCGGTGAGGATGTACAGTCTCAAAGAGCTTCGGAAAATGATTAAAAAAGCGTCATTTAATGACTTTGCGGTTTTCGGGGACTACAGCGGTACCCCTTATACAGAAAATTCCGAAAGGATAATAATTGCGGCCGGAAAAAAGTGAAAATGTTTTTATAGCCGGGCAGCAGCCCGGTCTGCTCGGAGGCCCGCTTTACGTAACATACAAAGCTGTTGGGGCAGCCCGGCTTGCAAATGAGGCCGAAAACGGAAGGGCCGTTTTATGGATGGAGACGAATGATTCTGATTTTGATGAAATCAGTTCTCTTTCTTTTTTTGATAAAGAAAATAATCTGCGCCGGCTAAGCTGGTCCCCTCCCGGAGACGCGAACCTCAGCTTCTCTTTTCTTAAGGTCGATTCTTCACTTACAGAGCTTCTTGAAACATTTTTCAATTCTGCCAGGAAAACAAGGTACTCCAAGGAAATAAGAGAGATGATTCTCGATATTTATAAGGAGGGGACCCTGTATAAAGAAGCCTCGGCGGCCCTTTATTCCGAGATATTCAAAGATTTGAATATAGAAATTTTTGATCCTTCCAAAAAAGGGTTTATTGAGTATTGCCGCCCTATGCTTCTAAAAGAAGCCCGGCTCACCAAAGAAGGAGAACAGGGCAATTTTTTTATACGAGAAGAAGGTGTCCGTAAAGCGGTGTTTAAAAAAAATAACGGATGGGTATTCAGGGATGGTTTGGAAGCTGACCCGGAAAAAGGAGAACTTGTTCCTAATTTTCGGACAAGGCCGGTCTGTCAGGACGCGTATTTCAGTACGCACACTTTCGTGGTCGGTCCCTCAGAGGAAAAGTATCTTGGAGAACTGGATGACTTATATCAAAGACATAAGGTCAAAAAACCTCATATAAAAAAAAGAATGAGCGCCGCTATTGTTACGGGGAAAACAAGGAGGATCAGAAAACGGACAGGCACAGAGATGCCTCCTCCGGGATCTGCGCAGCGTGAAAAATTTATTAAGCGTGCCGTTGAAAGCGGCAGTCCTTTTGATTTTGATTTGTTGGATAATAATCTTGATGAGATAAAACGGATAGCAGAAAAAACTGTCGAGCGCGCGCTTACGTCTGAACTCAGTAAACAGGGCAGAAAGTTTAAAAAGGAACTGTATTCAGCCTCCGCCGAACTGAGAGGAAAAGCACGGGCGGCCGCAAAAGCCGCAGCTGGAGAACTTGGAAACGATGCCGGATATCTTTATGATTCGTTTTATCCTTTTGATATTAAACAGGAAAGGGTTTTTACTTTTTTCGAATATGCCTCAATATTGGGAACAAAAGAGTTTCTTAATCTTATTTATGATGGTTATGAGTGGAATGAGAAGACATTTGATATTTAAGGAAAGGTATTACTAAAAAATGCTTGATATACTCGCTTTCGGAGCGCATCCCGATGATTGTGAAATTTCGATGGGCGGTACCCTCGCAGCAATGAAGGAAAAGGGCGCAAAGATTGGGATTTGTGATCTTACGCGCGGAGAGTCCGGAACATACGGATCTCCTGAAATCCGAGCAAGGGAGGCCGCCTCCGCCGCAGAAATTTTGGGGCTGGATGCAAGAGAAACATTGGATATCCCCGATGGAAATGTCCGGAATACCGAAAAAAACAGGGCCATGATTATAGAAGTAATTAGAAAATACCGGCCATCGGCGGTATTTGCTCCTGTATCAGAGACCCGGCATCCGGATCATGCGCAATGCGGGATTATTGTTAAGGAGTGTGCCTTTCTGGCCGGTCTTGAAAAAATAGAAGACGGGAACCAGCCCTACAGACCGGATTCTCTTTTCAGATATCCCGAGCTATCTTTTTCGGCGCCTGATTTTATTTTTGATGTAAGCCTTGTGTGGGAGAAAAAAATAAAGTCGATAATGGCCTATGAAAGCCAGGTTACCGCCGATGGAGAAGACGACAGCGGGAATAAAACTTTTATCAGGACCCATGATCTGTGGAAACTTATAGAAGCGAGGGGTAAAATGGCGGGAGGTATGATCCGCGTTAAATACGGTGAGCCTTTTTACTGCACTGTACCGCCGGGTATAAACGATATCTTCAGTATAATACCGCGGACAACGGTGAAAAAGTAGGAGAACAAATGAATATAGCTATCCTTTGTTATCACAGACTGGGCGGTTCCGGTATCCTTGCCCATGAAATGGGAATGGCTCTCGCAGAAAACGGGCATAATATCCATTTCGTGGGGCTTGAGCCTCCGTTCAGACATCCTGAGCGGTACAGGCCGAACTTGTTTTTTCATAAAGTGGAGTTGGCCAATTATCCGGTATTTATTTTTCCGCCCTATACTCATTCACTCGCTTCGCAGCTTGCTGATATAATAACAGAATATAACATAGATGTTGTGCACAGTCATTATGCGATACCGCATGCGGTTGCCGCAATTCTTGCCAAGAGTATTTCAGGAAGAAATATCAAAACCGTAACGACGCTTCATGGAACTGATATTACTTTGATCGGGAAACAGCCCGGTTTTAAAAATATTACAAGATACGCGATTATGGAATCCGATGCTGTTACAGCTGTCTCAGAGTATCTTAAAGAAAAAACAGTTGAAATTTTTGGCGTTGATTCATCAAAAATAAGACGCGTTTACAATTTTATAAATCCGGAGAATTTTAACCCCGGAAAAAGGACTTCGGAGAGATGCGGTTGTCCGCCGGATGCCTTTATTATAGGGCATGCCTCAAATCTTCGTCCTGTTAAATCTCCTTTGGAGGTTATTGAAATATTCCGGGGGATATCTGAAAGTTCAAATCGGCGATGCGTCCTTTGGATAATAGGCGATGGCCCGATGCACCGGGAAATGAATGAGAAAATCAGTGAATACGGATTGAAAGATAAAGTCCGCTTTATGGGGATACAGTCGGATATAGGCGCTTCGCTCGCATGCTGCGACTTGTTTTTATTACCGAGCAAGGAAGAAAGCTTCGGGCTGGCGGCGCTTGAGGCAATGGCATGCGGGACCCCGGTTATCGCTTCCAACGTCGGAGGCATTCCCGAGGTGATAGAAAGCGGGAGAGACGGCTTTCTTGTGGAATGCGGGGATGTTCCAAAAGCTGTAACGCATGGGCTGAGAATTATAGAAGACGCGGCGCTTAGATCAAAAATAATAGAAAATGGAATAGAGAAGGCCGTAAATAGATTCTCCCGGGGATCTGTAATAAGAGAATATGAGGAAATTTACAAATCTTGAGAATTCTTATTTTTGGCGCCGGAGGTCTTGTCGGAGGCCATCTCCTTGAAGCAGCTCGCCGTGAGGGTATAGATGCGCTGCCTGTGTTCCATGAATTTGTGCCGACGGCCTATAAACAAAAACAGTGCCTGAAGGCTGATATCACAAAAGAATCAGAAGCGGCTTTTCTGATAAAAGAAATTTCGCCGGACTGTGTCGTAAATCTGACCGCTCTGCCGGTGTCGGTATGTGAGGCGCATCCAAAAAGGGCCGGGGATTTAATATTTAAAGGCACGGCAAATATTGTTTCCGGTCTTTCGAATAGTATAAGATACATTCATCTTTCGACCGATATGGTTTATGACGGACTCAAAGAGGGGTTTTATACTCTTGAAGACCGTGAAAATCCTTTAAATGTTTACGCGAAATACAAACTGCAGTCTGAAGAATATACAAAACGGTCTCATGAAAATAATGTTATTATAAGAAGCTGCCTGGTGCTTGGCAGAGGTCTGTTCAGAAGAGGCGGCTTTGCCGACTGGATGCACGAAAAAGCGATAAATAAAGAGAGAATAGGGCTTTTTCGTGATCAGAACCGCACGCCTATAACAGCCGAAGGTTTGGCTGCCGCCATAATACGTCTGGCTTCAGATAACTTTACCGGAATACTGATTGGTTCCGGCGGGTACTCGATGAACCGTGTCGAAATAGGTAAAATTTTTCTGGAAGCAAACGGTTTTGATTTATCACTTATTAATGAAGTCAGCATCGAGGATGTCTCTTCCGATGCCCCTTTGCATAAAAATCTTTCGGCTTCTCCCGGAGATTTTGTCCGTTTTTCAAAAATACAGCCGTACCGCTTTAAAGATCTGCTGAGGAAATCGCTTTTATACCCCGGTAAAAGTCATGACTAAAGAAGGCGTCCCCGTTTTATCTTTCCTTTTCCGAACTTACGGTTTACCGAATCCATAAGAAAGTCTATATCCTCAGGTCTGTTTTTTATTTCCTTTCTTTCATCGTATGAATCAAAAAGGTCGATCTGCATTGAATTGTTCTGAAATCCGCTTACCTTTACCGAGAGAAGCCTGATTTTTTTTCCTTCGTAGTTGGCGTTGAACAGTTTAAGCGCGGTTTCATAGATATCTTTTGTAGATGAGAGACTGCGCGGCAGAGTCTCGCTTCTTACAATGTTCCGAAAAAGATTGTCCCTGATGGTTATGGAAACAGTCCTTCCTGATAATCCCTTTTCCCTTATACGGACACCGACTTTTTCGGACAGGAAAAACAGAGTGTTTACAAGAAATTTTTTGTCTGAAGTGTCTTTAAGGAAAGTTTTGTCGTGGCTGATTGATTTGACAGGGGCTTTATCCGGGTTTACCTTTCTAGGGTCTTCTCCGGAGGCCAGTTTCAATATATGCGATGCAGTAGCCCTGCCAAGAATAGCGGCCGTTTTTTCAGGGTCGGTCTGCAGATAATCTCCTGCGGTGTGAATTCCGGCACGGACAAGCGCAAAACGGCATTTAGGTCCGACACCCCAGATTTTTCCGATGTCGAGATTTTTTAGAAATTCTTTTACTTCATGCGGGCGGATCACGGTAAGGCCGTCGGGTTTTTCAAAGTCCGAACAAATCTTCGCGAGGTGCATTACCGGTGCTATACCCACCGAGGCGGTAAGCCCGGTCCTGCTTTTTATAGTTTGCTTTATGAGTTTACCGGTATCTTCCGGGGAACCGAAAAGCTTTTCAGATCCAGTCAGGTCCAGGAACGCTTCATCAACGCTTATTTGCTCAACGAGGGGGCTGAATTCTCCGAGAATAAGCATTATTTCATGGGAAATTTCAGAATAACGTGAGAGCCTCGGTTTTATAAAACGGGCAGCCGGGCATCTTCTAAAGGCTTCTGATATGGGCATTGCGGAATGTATACCGAATTTGCGGGCTTCATAAGATGCGGCGGAAACCACGCCCCTTCCGAGGGAGGGATCGGCGCCGACAATTACGGGAGTGCCTTTAAGAGAGGGATCGTCAAGCTGTTCGACGGAAGCGAAAAACGCGTCCATATCTACATGGGCCGTAAGCGATTTTACAGCGTCAGACATTACGGAAGTTTCTTCAGTATTCGGTACGTATTTTTTTGAGAGAGCCTTTTTCGTCAACGAAAACATCGCTGGCGCCGTCTTCTGACTCATTGACTCTTCTGACCTTTGAGTTTTCAGGGCAGAGATGGTTGAGGATCTTTCCCAGAGTTTCTTTGAGATCCCGTCTGTCTGAAATTACATCGATAAAACCGTGCTCAAGACAGAATTCCGAACGCTGGAAACCTTCGGGAAGTTCCTGACGGATGGTTTCCTTTATGACTCTTGGCCCGGCGAATCCTATAAGGGCTTTGGGTTCGGCTACAATTACATCCCCGAGCATAGCAAAACTCGCTGTAACTCCACCGGTAGTAGGGTGGGTCAAAACCGGAACATAAGGTATCCCCATTTTTCCGAGAAGCGCGAGTACTGCGCTTATTTTAGACATCTGCATAAGAGAGAGTATCCCTTCCTGCATTCTGGCGCCTCCCGAGGCACAGAACAAAACAAAGGGTTTCTGTGTATCCATGGACAATTCTGCGGCGCGGCTTATTTTTTCACCTACCGCGGAACCCATGCTGCCGCCCATATATGCGAAATTCATGAAACCGGCAGTGATTTCTCTGCCGAAAATGGTTCCTGTGCCGGTTATTACCGCGCTCTTGCGGCCTGTTTTAGCTTCGGCTTTTTTTATTCTGTCAGAATATGAAATCTTGTCTTTGAATCCGAGTGTATCAACGGATCCTATATCCGCGTCGGTTTCGCTGAATGTGTCGGTGTCTATTACAAGGTCTTTATAGAAGTCGGCATTGACCCGAAAATGGTGGCTGCAGTTGGGGCAGACCCACATCTGCCTTTCGAGCTGTTTGCGGAAAAGTATTTCTTTGCATGTGTCGCATTTAACCCAGAGGTTGTCAGGTGTTTCTTTTTTCTTGCCCCATTCAATACCGGATTTAAATTTTTTAAGCCATTCCATATAGTTTCATGCTCCTTTTAGTTGCCAGTACCCCATTGTATAGTAAGATACTATATGATTTAGCATATGTCAAAAAAAAAGCCGGTCCTTTTAGACCCTGATATTCTCCAAAAGTGTTATTTCGGTCAATTCCTCAGAGGGCATGCATTTGTTTAATCCCCGTATGGAGTCTACCCGCATTAAATGAAATACAATAAATCCAATTGAGGTTTCCAGTATCGATAATTATGATTTTGAAAAAGCGGATCTCAATTTTGAAAAAATAAAGCCGTAAAATTATACATAGCGGGCCTTACAGCGCCCGGTATTATCTTTGCAGGGAGGAGTTCGGAAGGTTCTTTGGTTATGGGACCTTTCATAACGCTTTTAATCAACATATAAAGGAGGTCTCAAAATGTTAGTTAAAGAAGTAATGACTCCGAATGCTGAAGGTATCCAGTCTAAAGTGTCCGTATTGCATGCCGCGCAGAAAATGAAGGAACTTAACACAGGAATTCTGCCTGTATATGATGAAAATGATATTCAGGGAGTTATAACAGACCGAGACATAGTAATAAGAGCGGTAGGTGAAGAACTTAATCCTTCCAAAACTTCGGTCGGTGAGATAATGTCTAAACATGTTTTTTTCTGCAATGAATACGATTCGCTTGCGGATGCTGCTGTCAGGATGGAAGAATCCAAAATCAGAAGATTACTGGTTAAGGATGATAGCGGTTTGATCAGCGGCATCCTCTCACTCGGGGACATCGCTGTCAATTCTGAAACCGCATTGTCGGGAGAAATTCTTCAGGGAGTGTCCGAACCTGCGGAGCCGAAGCGCTGAATAAAAAAATTGCGCAGTTTCCCGCAGCTTTGTATATTGAATACCATGAAAAGTTTTCTTCATGTATATACGGGAAACGGCAAGGGAAAAACCACGGCGGCGGTGGGCCTTTCGGTCAGGGCCGCTGCTGCCGGAAGAAGGGTTTTTTTCGCTCAGTTTTTGAAGAAGGGTCGTTTTTCCGAAATTAAAGGTCTAGAAAAATTTAATGACATGATTGATGTCAGACAATACGGAAACGGCCCTTTTATAGAAGGAGCGCCTTCGGACAAAGAATCAGCAGCCGCGCAAAAAGGGCTTTGTGAATCGGCAGAGGCAATGAGCAGCGGTAAATACGGCTTGGTCATTCTGGATGAAGGCTGCTGCGCTTTAAAATACGGTCTGTTCGATACGAGAGATCTTATTGACGCTGTTCGCAAAAGAACCGGACAATGTGAAGTAGCGGTTACCGGGCGCGGCGCGGCGCCTGAATTAATCGAAGAGGCCGATCTTGTTACCGAAATGAAAGAAATTAAACATTATTATAACTCCGGGAAAACGTCCGCAAGGCGTGGAATTGAGTTTTAATTCTTAACCGGAGCCTAAGCTCTTGTGTTTCGTTGTTACAGGTTTTCATAAAAAAAATCCGGGCAGGTAAAATAAGAAACTTGCCAGAGTTAATTTTAAAGATTATATTGTCTGTCGCTGAGGGTGCCTCTGTTATTAAGCAGAGGAGAATAGGGAATCCGGTTTAAATCCGGAGCGGTCCCGCCACTGTAATTTTCTCATCTTAAATCGAGAAATAAGCCAGGAGACCTGCCCGCGGCCAAATAACAGTAACTCACCTTCGGGTCAAAGGGAGGCTGCAACATTAATAATGTTAAGCTGATTTCTTTGCCCGGTGCTCTAAATGCAGCCGGGTTTTTTATTTTCCTGTTTTTTCTTCGCGGCGCGGTTTTCCCTGCGTCGGTTGATATACTTACAGAAAAAACAGACAGCTCCGCGGTTCCTCACGCATCCTTTTTCTCCCGTTCAGGGTTTTCAAAGGAAGTAATAGAAATTAAAAAAAATGCCGGAAATTCTGTTTTGGTTTCCGCCGTCCTTGAGGAGGTCCCCGGAGTTTCCGTAAAGCGGAGCGGAGGAATCGGTTCTGCTCTCAATCTCTCTATCAGGGGCGTCGGCGGTGGACGAATACGGTATTACCTGAATGATATTCCTCTTAACTCTGCTTCGGGGACAGAAGTTAACATTGACGGAATCTCATTGACTTCAATTGAAAAAATTGAAATTTACAAGGGTAATGTTCCCCTGGAATACGGAGGAAGCGGAACCGGAGGAGTTGTGCGTCTCGTGACTTCTGAAACTTCTTCAGGCACAGAGTATATGCTGAGCGGAGGGTCTGGTTCATACGGATATGGAGAAATATCCGCCGGTTTTGGAAAAAGGGCCGGGCGCTACTCGCTCAGGGCCGGCATAAATTACAGCGAAGCTGAGAATAATTTCGAATTTCTTAATAATAACGGTACGCAATATAATTTGTCTGATGACTTCAGTGATATAAGGAAGAACGATTATTACAGAAATTTTTCCATCACAGCCGGGGGAAAATTAAAAACCGGAAATACCTCAATGTTAAGACAGAGTTTTTCTGCCGGAAAAGAAAAAAAAGGACTGCCCGGTAAACCGAACTATCCTGTGCATACAGGCCGTACTTCCATTAATACTATTAATTCTCAGACTGACTATATGTTCTCCCCGTTTTTACCGCTTGATATAAAAATGACCGCGGTTGTAAGCGCCAGAGAATATGAAACTCTTTTTCTGGAGGATGAATACGGTTATATAACCGGCAAGAAGATTCACAGAATTGATACTTCTATAAGCCTGAATCCGAAATTGGACTTCCGTTTTTATAAAGGGACAGGCGAGTTTAGAATTTTCGGGGAATACAGAACCGAGGAATATATGCCCGGAGACAGAGAAAATCCCGGAGATCTGGAAGCATACAGCAATCTCCGTGAGTCGGGCGGGATAGGTGCCGGTCTTAGAATTTCTTCCTTTGAGTTCCTGAAATTTAACTGTCAATTCAGGCATGATGCTGTAAACAGCCGTTTCGAAGGCGGAGTAAAAAAATGGTCGGGGGATACCCTGTCCGGCGGAACTGTTTCCGATAAATGGAATTCTTTCAGATTTAGCATAGAGTCTTCTCCGCATGTTTCTTTATCATTTTTCGCTTCTTTAAGCAGGCTTTATAATTATCCCTCCCTTTTCCAGCTGTTCGGAAACAGAGGGTTTATGGAGGGGAACGACGAACTGCGTCCTGAAAAGGCGCTCAATATAGAAGCCGGGGCGAGGCATTCGCGTATTATCTTTAATTCTGTCTCTTTAGACGGTTCTTTCGCCTTTTTCCGGAACCGGATGGAGGACAATATTGTTTTAGCCCGGAAGGTTTACACTTCAAGATATATCAATAATGAAAGCGCGCTTATCAAGGGGCTTGAAATAGAATGGAATGCTGATATAAAAGGCAGATTGTCTTACCGTCAGGCATGGACATTGCAGGAGCCTCTGAATACCGGGGAGGGTATTTATAACGGAAAGCTGCTTCCTCTGGAAAGCCGTTTCAGTTATGAGGATGAGCTCCGGCTGATTGCTGTCCGTGAAAAGAAGCCGCTGCCCGGTGTGTCCGTATTTATGAAACACGCGAACCGTTCGGATTACTATACCGCTCCCGTGAACGATGTTTTGCATCTTGTTCCGGCTTCTCATATATGGGATGCGGGATTGTCGCTTAATTTTAGAGAATTTGAAGCGAATGCCGTTTTCGAGAATTTTACGGATGAGAAGCGTTTTGATACCTTTGGTATGCCTGTTCCCGGGCGCATGTTTTTTGTTAAGGCTTTTTATAATTTTTCCCGGAATTGAACGTTAAAAAACAAGAAGGCCCCGCATCAAGCGCGGGGGTGAAAGTAGAATACAAACAAAAGGAGGTTTCTTATGAAACACATCAAAACACTTGCCGCGCTTCTCGCGGCCCTCATGCTTATAGTTTACTCAGGATGTCTATTCGACAGCGATGGGGACAGTAATCCAGACGATGACAACGGTACTGTAATGTGCAATACCGTTAATTCCATTGATATCGTTGATTCCATAGATATTTCCGGATTCGCCAATCCTGCCGCCACGGACGGAGTGCCGCAGGCGGCCGTGACAGTCTTTGAAGGCGGAAAAGCCTATACCGCTTTGCAGCGCCAGAACACTTCCTCTGACTGGTGGACGGCAGACTCGGTCGGGCTTGTTATTGTAATTGATGTAACCGATGACCTTATTGAAGACACAATACGCCTTTCCGGTAGAAACCCGCAGGATATGGTTGTTTCCGGTTCCTATCTGTATGTCGGCACCGGAGGATATACCGCGGGAGACGGCGCCATAGAAAAAATAGACCCGGCATCCGGAAATGTGACGGAGCTTGCCGATGTAGCGGACCTTGACGCGAATCTCGGCGCGGTCGGTTCGGTAGTAGCAGGTCCTTCCGGGACCCTATATGCGGGTATTTATAATGCATCAACATACAATACGGAAGTATGGGCAATTGATATCAGCAACGGCAGCGGGGTAAAACTCGACAGTATTACAAATGCCGCGGCAGGAGTCTATGATTCTGAAAAGAACAGGGTTTTTGTCGCCGACCGGGGAGGATACGGGGAAAATCTTACAACAATCGATGTCTTTGACGCCTCTGACAATTCTTATATTACCACCGTAAATACGGCTTCACTTCCGCCGAATTCAATGGATATATGCGAAAGCTGGCTCATTGTAACCTGCAGCGATTATGTAAGCGGAGATCTTAATGTTATTGATCTTACAGACCTCAGTGTATCAGATACGGATATTTCCATTTCACAGGACAGCAAGGTCAAAGCGGTTGACGGCACAGTCTTTATTTTTGAGCGTACCGACGCTGACAACCTCACGGTTTTAAATTCCACTCTGGACGGCATTGCTTCGCAGACAGCTCTTGGAGCCGGAGTAAATGCTTCTGATATAGACAAGATAGATTCTGAAACGGCGTATCTGACTCTTTACGGAGCGGGAGATATTAAGCTGGTATCATTGCAGTAATAATTATATTACCGATATGCGTTATATCCTATATGTAATTATATTTTCAACCCTTCTTTGCGGTTGCGGGAAGACTTCCCCCGAGAATAATTCCCATAACTCAGTAAGGGTGGTTTCCGTTCTTCCGAGTATAACAGAGATAATCTGCGCTCTGGGCAGGGAAGAGCTGCTTGTCGGTGTGTCCGATTTTTGTAAATATCCCCCGCTGGCAGTAAACGGAAAAACAAAAGTAGGCGGATGCCTGAATCCGGGCCTCGAAAATATTATGCGTCTTCGGCCGGATGTTGTTTTTCTCGGTGAGATGCAGAGTTCTGCGGCCAAAAAACTCGGCGATCTTCGGATAAAGACAGTAAGTGTTTCTCAGAACAACATAGAAGAAATCTACAGCTCAATAAAAACTATCGGTATTGAGCTTGGCGCCGAAAAAGAAGCAGACAGTCTTATAAGCCTTATGAGGGATACCCTTAATTCAGGCTCTTCAGAAAGCACAAAAAAAAAGGTCCTTTTTGTAGTGGGGCGTAATCCGGGCACTCTACAAAATGTTTTTACTGTTGGAAAAAGCTCTTTTCTGTATGAACTAATAGAAAAGGCGGGGGGAAAGCCGCTATTCGGAAACATGAAAGGCAATTATCCCAAAATTTCGGTAGAAGAAATAATCAGGCGTTCCCCGGATATAATTATCGAGACCTCGGGTATGGAGCAGGCCCCCGGACAGAAAAAGACCTGGGAAAGGCTTGAAGGTGTGCCGGCGGTTAAAAGCGGAAATGTTTTTTTTGTAAACAAAAAATTTATTACCATACCCGGCCCGAGAATAACAAAAACTTTTCATATTTTGAGGTCCATAATCATTAATGCTGAATCTTGAAAACATAAAGTTTTCCTATCCTGAAGGCGGCCCTCTTCTACGGGGCCTTTCGCTTCATGTACCGGAAAACGGTATATGCGCTCTTACAGGGCCTAACGGCGCAGGTAAGTCCACGCTTTTCCGGATAATAACGGGGCTTTTAAAGCCCGCTTCCGGAGAAATTACCGTGGACGGACAATCGCTCAGGGAATTAGCGCCGGCTGAGAGAGCACGCATGGTGGCCGCTGTTTTTCAGAACCGGCGTACAAGCTATTCTTTCAGTGTTATTCAGATGGTCCTTATGGCAAGGCATCCATACCGGGCTTCTTTCTTTTTTGATTCTGAAACGGACCGTGAGGCTGCTATAGACGCCCTTTCCATGGTAGGCCTTGAAAAGTTCGCGCAACGGCCTTATGATACCCTGAGCGGAGGAGAGCGTCAGCGAGCCGACATCGCCGCCGCGCTTGCCCAGGATACTCCTGTTATTCTTTTCGACGAGCCGACATCGTTTACAGATATCAAATACAAGAGTATGGTATATTCTCTGATCAGGGATATAGCGCGGCAAAAGAAAAAAACAGCCGTTGTAATAACCCATGATTTAAATATGGTTTCCGCATTCTGCGAAAAGGCAGCCCTTTTGTCGGATGGAGTTATAAAATATCAGGGGTCTCCCGAAAAGGTCTTCAGCGAGGAAATACTCGAAGAAGTCTTTAAAATATCCGTCAAAGTAGTAGCGGCAGGAGAACCCCGGAAAAAATTCGTTTTACCGGCAGTATGAAAATGAATAACCTGAAAAAGAAAATATTTATTCTTTCGTGTTTTTCGGCGGTTGTTCTTTGGGTATGCCCCATGCTCGGAAGCGAATTTATAAGCTGGAGTGTCTTATGGCAAAAAGCATCCTCTGCCGGTCTTGACAGAAACATTATGCTCATGGTCAGGCTGCCCAGGTTTCTTCTCGGGATTGCAGCCGGTTCTTCTCTGGCACTTTCCGGCGCGGTCTTCCAGTCAATATTCAGGAATCCCCTCGCTACGCCTTATACTCTCGGAACAGCTTCCGGAGGATCTCTCGGCGCGGTGATAGCCATAAAACTCGGGCTTGATTTTACCTTCGGATTTTTTTCCACACTTTCTATAGCCGCATTTACCGGGTCGCTTCTTTCGCTTCTTATTGTGTACGGCGTCGGCCGGCGCTGGCGGGAATTTTCAGGAAACACTATGCTCCTTGCGGGAGTTACTGTCAGTTTTGTTTTTTCGGCTGTTACAATGTTCATTCATTATGTATCCGATTTTACCCAGACCCACCGCATGCTGATATGGACTATGGGCAGCCTTGACATAACGTCTCTTCCTCTCGCGGCGGGCGCGCTGCCGGCTGTATTCGCCGTTCAGCTGTATTTTTTTTCCATGGGGCCTTCTCTTAACCAGATAAGTGTGGATGACGAGCTTGCTCATACCAGGGGAGTGGATGTCGCCTTCTTCAGGAAACGCGCATTTTTCCTGCTGTCGGTTCTTATCGGTTTTACCGTTTCTCTTGCGGGGCCTGTTTCTTTTGTGGGCCTTATTGTTCCTCATATACTCAGGAAGATCTTTGGAAGTGATCAGAGAGTCCTTCTGCCGCTTTCTTCTCTTGCGGGAGCTGTCTTTCTTGTCCTTTGCGATACGGCGGCCAGGCTGATTATAATGCCTTCTGAAGTCCCGGCGGGAATAATTACCGCGATGACTGGCGGGACTTTTTTTATTTACCTCCTGTTGACACGAAAACCATAATAAATGCTTTTAACATTTAGTTTGATTGCATAAGGAGTAATTATTATCTTGTTTCATATATTTACTTGAGCCATATACGGGAGGTAGAATGGACTCCACTTCAAAAAAAATACTTAAGCATGTAAAAAAGAACTCTCAGTTCGACCTGGAGCCGATTGACATTGCTCTTTCTCTTAAAATGGAGGACCGGCAGGTTGAACAATCGCTTCGCGGTCTTGAATCCGAAGGGCTCGTTTTAAAAAAAGAAAAAGAAGGCCGTTTTTTCTGGTATCCCTCGGAAGCCCCGGCGGGGTCGGAAAAAACCGGGAAGTCCGGGAAAGTTTTGTCTGGAATATCTCTTTCCTCAGGTTCGGGAAGGTTTTCAGGGTTTTCTGACTCACTTTCAAAACCGGTTTCGAGCCAGATATTCATTGTTTCTCTTCTTGCGGCTGTTTTATTTTCCGCTCTGCTCGGCTATTTTCTGGCGAGCGCTTCTTTCAAAGATGATTTGCTAATACTCCGAAAAAACGATAAAGTCCTCCAGCGGAACCTGAAAATTCTCTCCAGAAAAATTATGCGTCTGGAAAAAAAATAGCCGGATTTTACTTTTTGTAAAAGATTTTATATGATAAAAAAGTCCAACCAGATGAAGATTGATATTCGGGAAAACGCTATGGGCGGTAAGGGCCGTATAGCCATAAAACATCTTTTTGAGGGTAAAGAATTTAATCCGGCCATGCAGCTCTGCGCTAAGGTAACAATAGAACCGGGTGCTTCAATAGGTCTTCATACTCATGAAAATGACGAGGAAATTTATTTTATTATCAAGGGTAGCGGTATTTTTGATGAAGGAACCGGGCGAACCCCGGTATTTGAGGGAGATGCGATGCTGACAAATAAAGGCGGTTCGCATTCACTTGAAAATACCGGACCGGAACCGCTTGAGCTTGTCGCCATTAAAATGAAATGAAACTCATTCTCTGACAAACCGTAATAAGAATATGGATAAAAAAGCCGGAATCTCTGTTGTGATCCCACTCCATAACGAATCTGATTCGGTTTTCGAACTTATTAAGTCTCTGAATAAAGCTTTTGCCGGACGCGAAATTCCCTGGGAAGTTGTTCTGATTGATGACGGAAGTACAGACTCTACAGCATCCGAGCTAAGGGAATGCGCCGGCCATCTGGAAAATTTCAAGATTATAAGATTTCGTAAGAACCTCGGAAAATCCGCTGCCTATTCTGTGGGTTTCAGTAATGCCCGTAACGGCATAATTGCCACTATGGACGGGGACCTTCAGGATGATCCCGGAGATATTCTGAGAATGCTTGATTGTTCTGATGAGAATTCCGATTTTATTTCAGGAAGAAAAGCCGGTAAGAACTCTTTTTTTAAGAGCATGTTTTCCCGTCTTTTTAATTTTTCTATATCTCTGGCTTCAGGACTTAAACTGCATGATATTAATTGTCCGCTAAGGCTTTTTAAGAGGGAATGTGTTAAAAACATTTTTCTGAAGGGGGAATTATTCCGTTTTCTGCCTCTTCTTGTTCGTCAGAAAGGCTTCCGGGTAGTAGAAGTGCCTGTCAGTAATATGCCGAGAAAATACGGCAGTAGTAAATTCGGGATGAGGCGCTATTTCCAGGGATTTCTTGACCTTTTTTATGTTTTGTTCATAAAGAGATATCTTGACCGTCCTCTGCATTTCTTCGGCGCCGCGGGGATACTTCTTTTTTTTAGTGGTTTCTGTATAGACGCTTTTCTTACGATAAGGGGCGTTTTTTTTACCGGCCGAATAGGCCATTTTGCTCTTCTTCTTTTCGGGGCAATGCTTATGATAATTGGTGTACAGACTTTTCTCTTCGGTTTTCTCGGCGTAATAATTTCCGAAAAAGAACATGCTGATTATACTGAATACATCATGTGAACAGTCCATCCTGGGGAGGCTTCGGGAAAATGCGGATCTGCTATTTTGGGACATACAGAGATTATTATTCCCGTAACCGGATTATGATATCCGCTTTAAGAACGAGGGGGCATGATGTCATAGAGATCCACCGTCCGTTTTTCTCGAGAACAGCCGAGAAAAAAAATTGGTATGCTTTAGCGCCTCTGGGCGCTTTTTTTATTTATTCAGCTCTTTTTTTTAAAGCTATCTTCAGTAAATTTGATGTATTAATAGTGGGTTATCCCGGACATCACGATATCCCCGCAGCCGCATTGTTATCATTTGTCAAGAGAAAGCCGCTTGTCTTTGACGCATTTGTAAACATTTCAGAGACATTTGTTAAAGACCGAAAATTAATAAGAAAAAAATCATTCTCAGCATATCTTCTTGAAATCATGGAAAAAGCCGTTTTGCGGCTGCCGGAAGCGGTTATATATGATACCGTTGAGAACTCGGACTATGCGCGGGAGAAATTCCGAATAAAGAGTGCCCATGCCGTACCGGCCGGTTTCGATGAAAATATTTTCAGACTCTGTGAACAGAAGCGTGCTTCCGGGACCGGAATGAAAGTCCTTCATTACAGCTATTTTGCGCCGATGCACGGTGTAAGGTATATCGTGGAAGCGGCACGGATTTTAAAGAATAATAAAAGATTTACTTTTCATATTATTGGCGGAGGACAGGAATTTGGCTATATCCGGGAAATTCTGGAAAAAGATCCGATTGATAATGTGAAATTGTCCGGGTTCACCGGAGAGGAAGGGCTCTACCGTGAGATTTGCTCCTCGGACATCTGTCTCGGGGTCTTTGGAGGAGGCGATAAGGCGGAAAAAGTCATTCCAAATAAAATCTATCAATGCGCCGCGTCGGGAAGACCGGTTATTACCGGTGAATCAAGAGCTGTTAGGCGGGTTTTCGGAGAAGACGGAGGAATTATATTCTGCCGCCCCCGAAGCGGGAAAGCGCTGGCAGACTCTCTGCAGGAACTGGCATTGCACGGGTCGATGCGTCTGGAATATGGCAAAAAAGCATCCCGCCATGTGCGAAGTGTATTTTCTTATGATTTATGCGGCAGAGAAACAGAAAAAATACTGGAAAGTGTTTTAAAAAAGGATAAGGAAATTTGAGCTTGAATTTCAGAAAACTTCGGCCTTTTCTTAGTTTGATCTTCGGGGCAGCCGGGCTTTATTTTATCTTGCGTTATGCTTTTGAAAACGCGGACAGATACAGAGAAATGAAAATTGATGTAAACCCGGTTCTTTTTTTGCCGGCGGTACTGATGATGGCTGCAGGATATATCTTTGAAGTACTCGGATGGCGTAAAGCATTGCTTCTTCAGGGAGTACGTACCGGTTATCTGGAGGCTTTTTTTATTTTTTTTGCTGCGGTTCCCGGTCTTTATATACCCTTTAAAGGAATTCACATAGCGGGGAGGGTGTATTTCGGAGATTATCACGGTGTCCCGGCCGGAAAGGTTCTTGCGGGAACATTTATGGAAATTTTCTACGGAGTCATGATTGCCGGGCTTATCGCCTCGGGTTCGGTTTTTTTCATGAAACTGAACAGGCTTTATTATCTTATCCCGGCGGCCTCGCTTATTTTTTTTATTATTTCTCCCTTTCTCTTCAGGTTTTTTCTAGACATTTTTCGCAAGTTAACCGGTCATAATATTCCGGTTAAACCTGTCGTAAAAACAACTGACCACTATATGTTTAGTCTTATATTCGTATTTGCCCGGCTATTAATGGGTGTTTCTTTTTATTTTACCTACAGTGCTGTTTTCGGTCCGGCTCTTGAAAAGCTGCCGGCATTTGCGGTTTTCTGGTCCACCGCCTGGGTCGCCGGTAATCTGGCGATAATTTTCCCCAAGGGTGTGGGGGTCAGAGAGGGGATACTGGTTTTTCTGCTTAAGCCCTTGACCGGAGGTCCGCCGGCTTTTGCTGCCGCTGTTATTAACAGGTTCCTTAATATTATTCTTGACCTTCTTTTCGGGGGAATAAGTGTTCTCAGGTATGCGGGAAGAAAAAAATAAAATTTCAATCCTTTTTGTTGTTTCCCTCTGCTTTTTTATTTTGAATAAATACGCGGAAGCGGATCTGTTTTATTTTCTTTTTCTATCTGCCGCAGCTTTATTTTTAGGGTTTATCCTGTTTTCTCTTAATCCTGAAAAAAAGATGATTGAAAAATTCATTTGCGCCCGCTTTTCTTTATTTTTTTCGCTTATAATTTTCGCGGCCGTAATTCAGTTTATGAATTCAATGAAATACCTCTCTTTCAGCTCCGACTTTATCGATCTCGGAACTATGCTTCATTCTCTCTGGAATACTGCCAGAGGGCGAATCCTGGAAACAACGGTACTTCATCCGCCTTATAATAATATGAGCAGACTGGGGATACACTTCGAGGTGATATATATTCCGGTTTCTTTGATATACGCTTTATTTCCTTCTGCTCACACGGTTTTTTTTCTACAGGGAGCCGCCGTTGTTGTTTTTTTATACGGTGTCAGGAAGACC
This sequence comes from uncultured Fibrobacterota bacterium, assembly GCA_964401455.1. GTDB lineage: Bacteria > Fibrobacterota > OXYB2-FULL-49-7 > CAYNYI01 > CAYNYI01 > CAYNYI01. Next base: position 27,232 of record CAYNYI010000008.1, on the reverse strand, counting down.
GCGGCTCTGATTTGTTCAAGCGCTAAGGCCAAACTCTGCTTCGCGGCCGCGCTCTTATACACACCACTGCATTTTTCAGCCACTTTCGCTGTGCACGGGGAATTGTTCGCGCTGCCTTTTATAATATTTTCTTATTATTATTATCTTAAAGGAAAATACGGTAAATTTTATCTTCTCATTTTATTTTCGCTTTTATGTAAAGAATATATTTCAATGGCGGTTTTCGGATACGGAATGATGCTTATTTTATTTCACAAAGACAAAAAGCGCGGTGGTATAATCGCATTATTTTCGGCGGTATATTTTCTGTCGGTCCAGTATTTTATAATTCCGGCCTTCAACAGTGGAGGCAATTCTGAAGTAATCGCGCTTAATTTCTCGAAAATGAACGGGGCGGATTCGGCGTTAGATATATTGCTTTATATTTTTTCACACCCTTTGGAAACTTTGGGGATAATATTTACGGGTAAAAATGCAGAGGCACTTTTTTACCTATTTTTCCCTCTGGCATTTATTCCTCTTTTTACTCCATCTGTTTTACTTGGTGCTTTTCCGGTTTTATTAAAGGATCTTCTTGCGGGTATGGATATAGGTACGCATCACTCGGCGCCTGCTTTTCCGTTTATAATATTATCTTTCGCCTATGGATTGAAAAAGCTCGAAAGTATTCATGGGCGATATAGGCTCCTTCCGGTTTATACTGCTGCCGCTTCAATAATACTTTCCTGCTTTTTTTACGGCCCAACGCCGGCAGGCCACAGATTCTGGAGAGAGATAGATAAATATATTCCGGACAGGCGTGATTTAGCAGTTTCGCGTATGCTTGAAATTATACCCGAAGGCGTACCGGTTTCCGCAACATCAAATCTGGCGGTAAGACTCGTTGACAGGAAGTATTGTTACATTTTCCCAAGGCCGTATTTTAATTCCGCGCCGGATTTTATGGCGGTCGATACAAAAATCCCCGATAATCACGGCTGCGCAGGAGAGTGTATAAACAGAAAATTGAAGGAGGCGCTCTCTCTGGGATACATGGTTAAAGCAAAAGGGACGGGCATTGTCCTGCTTGAAAAAGGAAATACTATTAATTTTGTTTCAGACCGAGAATAATTGTATTTTAATTTCATGAGGTATTTTGCGGTTTTCATTATTTTTTGCAGCTTTATATACGCCGAAGAAATGACGGTTGCGGAAGTATTGTCGCCATGCCGGGTAAAAAGCAAAGAAGGAATCGAAATTAAATTTCTCGGGCTTGTATGTCCCGAAAAAGGCGATCCCGCCGCCGCTGAGGCTTTTGCTTTTACTAAAGCTCTTCTTCTTAACAAAAGGATAGATCTTCGATACGGGGCAAAATCTTCTGATAATACCGGAAGCCTCAGAAAAGCTTATCCATATCTTATCTGTGATACCTGCGCCGGTTCATCGTATGATATGAGCGGCGGTACCAATACTCTGACAATGACAGCTCCCCTTGTTAATGTATCAAATGAGATACTTGAAAAAGGTTTTGCGAGGGCTGATACCGCGATGGAATTTGAAAAGAAAGATTATTTTGTTTATCTGGAATCTACCGCCCGGAAAAAAAAGGCGGGCATCTGGAAAAATAGAGATAAAAGCGGTGTCAAGGCTGAATAAAACAATAAGGGTCTTTTTTAACTAAAAAATCCATTCCCTCTCCCGCGGTTGCCGCCATGCATCCGCCGCAGATATGCCGTATTCTGCATCCGCTGCATTCAAAGGCACCACGCCTGTATGCTTTTGCTTTTTCGGACTCGTAAATATCGATTAAGGACTTATTTTCGATATTTCCGATGGGTGATGTGAATTTTCTGCATGCAAATACCCTGCTGTCGGGCAGCAGTGCGAAAAAGTTCCAGGCTGCTCCGCATCCGCTTCCGGTGCATCCGTCGAAAAACCTGCCTCTTTTTTCAAGCTCAATGTTTAAAAGGTTGTCCTTATAGCCTGCGTGTTCATTTTTCTCTGCGTATTCGACATAATCCGCGGCGAATTCCCTGTATTTTTCTTTCAAAGCGGCACTGAGGGAGCTTCCGTGACCCTCAAGGGAAAGTCTGTTATAAGTGAAATGATCGGTGCGGCCTTTAAGGAAACGCGCAAGAGGTATTACTTCGTCAATATTTTTTTCAGTAAGGGTAAGCATTACCGCAGAGCTGATATTGTTTTCTCTAAGTACTTTCAGAAAGTCCATTACCTTATTGAAAAATCCTTCTCCCCGGATATAATCATTTGTTTCGGAAAGACCTTCCAAGCTTACCTGGAAGAAAGTCGGTTTCGCGATATTGATTGTTTTTTTTATTACCTTATCGCTTACCGGATTACCCAGGATTGAAGATGAAAAGCCTCTGTCTGCCGCCATTTTGTATATTTCAAAAAAGTGAGGCGAGAGATAAGGGTTTCCTCCGGAGAATGAAATATGCCCTCTTGTTTTTTTTTCGAAGCACAGTTCCTCAAGATTATCCAGAACCTTTACAGCGGTTTCCATATTAAGACTGTCGGGTGTATCGCGGTCATAGCAGTGTCTGCAGTTCAGGTCGCATCGGTTTGTTATATGCCACTGCAGAGAAAAAGTGTCATCTGACAGAAGGTGTCTTCTTACGGAATCCGGATCCGAGTAAACCGAATTGTCACGGATAATTTCCGATCGGGGGCCTGTTATAATTGCGCGTTTTCTTACGTCCATCATAATCTGAAATACGCGCGAGGGACTAACTCCGGCGGCACGGGCGGCTTCTTCTAATGAAATATCTTCCGATATTATTTTAAGAGCGGTAAGATCTTTGTCATCAGCCGGTCTTATCTCTTCTCTTGAAGAACCGTAAGGTCGGAAGCTGATTAAAAAGCCTGAGCCGTTTTCTTCAGGAAAAATGCGGACTGTCGGATTCAGGGAGAAATTAATTGGATATGGATAGTTCATGTTAAAAGTATAAAGGGGAGGTGTCCCTCCCCTTTATACGGCCTGTTATTTAACGGAAAATAATTACTCTTTACTGTCGCTTCCTTTTCCGCATGAGGTCTCCGCTTCACCGGATTTTTCCTCTTTCGATTCTGCGCCCTTGCCGCAGGAGGTGCTTGAAGAGTCCGCTTTTTCCATCTTGCTGCAGGAGCCTTTACCGCAGGAAGTCTGGCTTTCTTCCGAGCCGCTTTTTTTATCGCCGCAGGATGTCTTTCCTCCGTCGGAACATCCGGTTGACATAAGTGCGGCGCCTGTTATACATGAGGCTATCCCAACAGTTTTAAGCATTCTTTTAAGGTCTTCTTTTTTCATTTTAATCCCTCCTTATTAAATTGGTTTAATGCAGACTTAATATACAATGTATAAGATAAACAAATCAATCCGAAAGATTAAACGGTGGAAAATTCAGTTTCAGAGGGAATATTTTTTAATTTTGCGATAAAGCGTAGCCAGGTTAATTCCTAACGAGGCAGCGGCTGTTTTCTTGTCTTTGTTTTCGTTTAGCGCTTTTTTTAGAATCGAGAGCTCTGTTTGCTCAAATTTTTTATTCAGTTCAAAAAGGCTTTCGGAATGAAGCGCAAAATCGGTGTTCTCTTCTTTTACCGGTACAATATCAGCCGGAATATCAGCCGGTTTTATTGTTTCGCCTCCGGAATAAAGAAGCATACGCTCAATTGTGTTTTCGAGTTCTCTTACATTACCCGGATAATCATGAGAGCAAAGCAGATTTACGGTTTCCGGAGAAATCTTTTTTTCGGTATGGTATTTCTGATTCAGCCGTTTTAAAAAATGGCTTATCAGAAGCGGTATATCTTCTTTCCTCTCTCTTAAGGGAGGAATTTTTATGGAGATGACATTTAACCTGTAGTAAAGGTCTTCACGGAAACACCCTTTTTCAACTTCTTCTTTGAGGTCCTTATTGGTGGCCGCGATAATCCTGATATTGACCTTTCGATATTTATTTTCTCCAATCCTTTTAATTTCCCCTTCCTGAATTACTCTCAGAAATTTTTTCTGCATATTGGAAGTTATTTCACCTATTTCATCCAGAAATATTGTACCCGTGTCTGCCTCTTCGAAGAGTCCTTTTTTATGCTCGACGGTTCCGGTGAAGCTGCCCTTTTTGTGACCGAAGAGCTCGCTTTCAATTAGCGATTCCTGGATATCGCAGCAGTTTACGGTTATAAAAGGCATATCCGACCGAAGACCGAAAGAGTAAACCGCTTTTGCCACAAGTTCTTTGCCTGTTCCGCTTTCTCCCTGGATCAGTACTGTCGCATCGGACTTCTCGGCTTTCTCCAGTGAGTTGAAAACATTCTTCATTGGTACGGACATTCCGACAATGTTTTTTTTATTATACTTTTCGTTTACTATACTCCGGAGGTTTTCAACTTTTTTTACAAGTTGAACCTTTTCCGAGGCTCTTTCGAGAAGAAACAGAAGCTCTTCCGGATTCGGAGGTTTCGCGAGGTAGTCGTAAGCTCCGTGTTTCATAGCGGATATTGCGGTCTCAACACTGGCATTACCGGTAAGTATAAGAAAAACGGAGTCAGGGCTTATTTGTCGGGCTTTTTTTATAAGGTCTATACCGTTAAGTTCCGGCATCATAAGGTCGGTTATAAGTATATCGTGCCGAAGGGCCTTGAATTTTCGGAGAGCGGAAACGGAGGATGAGTCAGACTCGACCTCATAGCCCTCTTCTTCGAGTAGAATGGACATAAAGCTAAGAATGGTTTCGTCATCATCTACAATCAGCACGCTTATGCCGCGGTCTTTTTTGTTCATAAAGTTTTATGTTCCCACTTTACAATTTATAATAGCACTCAATATACTATTGAGTTCATAGACATCATAGGGTTTTTTTATTTTTGCCATAAATCCGAAATCACTGAAGTTAGTCATCGCCGGGTCTTCCGGGTATCCGGAGGAAACAATCGCTTTAACTTCGGGGTCCAGCTTTTTCAATTTAGATATTACTTCTTTGCCGCCCATGCCTCCCGGTAGTGTAAGGTCAAGAATTACTGCATCGATTTTCTCTTTCCCGGGAGGAAGAGATTCCCGGTATTTCATGAGCGTCTCCGGACCGCTCGATGTGGTTACGACTTCATAGCCGAAATACTTTAATAGCTCTTTGGTTGTGTCGAGAATATACTGTTCGTCATCCATCAACAGTACTTTTCCCCCGGTATTGGATATTTTACTTTCTTTCGTGATAGTTTTTTTGAGAATTTTCTTTTTTGAAGGTGGAAGAAAGATACTGAAACAGGTTTCTTTTCCAGGTACTGATGAAACCAGGATATGTCCGTTATGTTGTTTTATCACCCTTAGGGAATTTGCAAGCCCGAGGCCGCTTCCGTCCTTTTTTGTGGTAAAATAAGGATTAAATATTTTATCCAGTTTTTCCGGCGGAATTCCGGGTCCGTTATCGGTTATGGAAATTTTAATAAAATTATTTCCGTATTTTAGAAGAGAAAAAAACTCTTGGGACGAATCTGCCACAGAAATGGTTATTTCAAGTTCTCCTCCTTCGGGCATGGCCTGGGTGGCGTTTAAAGTCAGATTGTTAATCACCTGAGCTATTTGCCCGGGGTCGATATCGCATGCGGGTATATTCCGGTCGGCCTTGAAGGAATAGCTGATTTTAGAACCGGTCAACGCGAATCTGGCCGCGTCGGATACGACTTTTTCAATCTTTTCTGGTTTGAGGACCGGTTTGGTTTTCTTTGCGTACGAAAGCAGCTGTCCGGTAATGTTTTTTGCTATCTCCGCCGCTTTCTGCGCTTCGCCGATAAAACGTGAAGCGGGAGAAAAACTATCCAGTTTTCTGATAGCGAGAAACATATTTCCGGTTATGGATGTAAGAAGATTATTGAAGTCGTGAGCCAACCCGCCGGTCAATAAACCAATGGATTCAAGCTCTTCTGTTCTGTTCAGGGCCTCAGTCATCCTGGCGGAATTTGTGATATCTCTGAAAATGATTACAGCTCCGCATATTTCGCCGTTTAATATAATGGGGCATGAAGATCCATCAATATAAAGAGGGCTCTCAATTTCCGAGTTGATGCAGGTGCCGGATGGAAAACGAGTATTTGTTTTCTCTGAAATAGATTTTTCCACCGGGCAGAAGGCCTGTTTGTTTGCCGAAGTAACTTTAAAGAATGTGGAATAATGCTGCCCAATGCAGCTGTCCCGTGAAATTTTCAGAAGATTGACTGCCTTTCTGTTAATAAGGTCGCAGATACCGGAATTGTCTATTGTTAAAACAGCATCACCGATATATTCGAAAGTTCTGCTGAATTTTTTACGTTCGTTCAGCAGGCTGTTGAGAGCGGTCTTATAATCGGTAATATCTGTTATTATGCCTATAAAGCCCTGAAATTTACTATGTGCGTAATTGCTGATGATTTTACATCTTATCCATTTGCCGTTACTCAGTCTAAATTCTGAATCAAGGAATAAGCCCTCTTCCGTATCAGGCACAGGATGTTCGATTTCTCCGCTGAGAAGAATTTCTCTCCACGAAATATCTCTGTCTGACAAAAGCTCAATTCCGGTAGCTTGCTTAAATTGTGGATTTACATATTTTATCCAACCCTTTTTATCGGTTTTGAAAATACCTACCGGTAGAGATTCTGCCAGGTGAAGAAAATTTCTTTGACTTTCCCTTACATTGGTTTCCGCGGCTTTCTTCTCTGTGATGTCTCTGCTGAAACACGCGGTATAGAATTCTTTGTCATGATCGATTCTTAATATCATTGATTGTGCGATTTTTTTATCGCCGTCATGAGAGATGATTTTGTGTTCCAAAGGAATGTTGAGCCACCCGGCTTCCTGTTTTTGCAAATAATTGAGTATTTTATTTTTTAATTGAACGAAGCGTTTTTCGTCATATTCACGAATTCCAAAAGCTTGTCTGCGAAGGTTCCATATGTATTCGGTTTCTGCTTCATCTGCCGGAATATCATATATTTCCTCCATTTGCCTGTTCCATTTTATAACTCTGCCCTTGTTATTTATAATCGCTATTCCGCATTCCGAATCGGAAAAGATTTTTTGATATACACTTCCCGGTAATTCTCGATTATCGCCGTCTGTTTTGCCTTTTCTGTAAAGAGCGAAAACGGCATAAACTAAAATGAATACGGCTGCATGAAGAAGAAAATGGTAATAAGTAACAATATTCATATTCATCTCAGATTATAGCGAAAAACAGCAGTCCTGTCAATAAAAAAAATGTACTTTTTCAGCCTTTTCACAAAGACGCGAAAAAATGGCATAAATAATTTACATTGTGCGAAACAAGCTTAACTTGCTGGTATTATATGAGATATAGTACGTATTGTTTTTCTGTGTATTTTTTATTCGCACTCATGCGAAATGTTTTTGCTGTTATAAAACCTGAAACCCTTATTTTCATCATAAAATAATGCAGTTTTGCTTCGGCACGTTGATTGCGGTATAATTTTCGCATAAAGGAGATTTTTTATGAAAGACATTACTGACAGAATGCAGGCCCTTCTATCTAAGATAATGGAAATAGAAGGTGTAAAAGCGGCGGGGTGTCTCATTGTAAAAAAAGGCTCCAATAAGGTTATGCTGAGGTCCGTTAAAAATTCGGATCTCATTGAAAACGATGATTATCGGGATAAAATTATTGAGTACTACCATGTAGTGGGCGGATCCGGGGTTACAAGAAAAAATATTAATACAATTTTTATTCCGTCACCCGGGACCGGCCAAGAAGTTTCAGGCAGATCGGGAATTCCCCACTTTTTCAGTATCGCGAATTACTCTGAGTTGACTTTGATTATAATGGTTGTTCCTTTTGATAATAACAAATCAGCGGGAGATATTCTGAAAAAAGCTGTGTCTTTTTGTTGTGGAATAGAAAAAATAACATAAATCGGGGCAGTATTATGGAAATAAAAGAGATTGTAGCCGATATTTCATTTGCGGCGGCATCGGTTAATGAATCGGACCTATCCAGCGCGGGCAATCTTCTTAACAAAATAGAGGAATTAAAATCTTCTCTGGAGCCCCCATACGATAAATTCCTGAAATCTCTGACTGAAGATCTCACGGCTGTTACTGAAGAGTTTATTCTGGATTCTGGGTCCCGGAAAAGGAATATCGAAAAGATTGGGGAAATCAGCTCTGAAATCCAGGAGGCTGTATTGGAGATAGATAATACAGGCAAACCTACAGGTAAAAAAGCAGACCAAGGTTCCAAAAGTAAAGATTTCCGAAAAAAGGCCGGGAAAGATACTTCTGAGAAAGCAGAGGTCATTAATATTCCCGAAGGAGAAGATAGAAACGAAATTCTGGAATATATCGGCAACGCCGCCGGAATGCTTGAGGATCTTGAACAGGATATTCTGGAACTTGAGAACTCCCCCGGAGAAAACTCGATAGTCCATGACATATTCGGGAAAATCCACACACTTAAGGGAGAAACCGGCTTTGCCAATCTTCCGAATCTTAACAGGTTTTTTCATCATCTTGAGACTCTTTTAGACCGTCTTAGAAAAGGTTCTCTCGAAGCCGATAGAAGTGTCATAGATCTTCTTTTAAAAGTTTCCGATGAGCTTAAATACAATTTCGGGCTTTTTTCTTCTGATTTTGATAAAGCATATGCTGAAGATTTCAGTACCATGATTGAAGAAGTTGAAAAAAAGATTTCCTCTTGCAAAGAGAAGGAAGACGTCGAGAAAAATAATAGCCGGGAGAATGAAAAGCTCAAGGATAAGAATAAAGAGGAACAACCTGTTGAACGCATTGAAATGAATACTATAGAAGATAAATCCATTTATATAGATTTTATTTCTGAAAGCAATGAGCATTTAGATTCTATTGAGGAAAAGGTCCTGGAATTCGAGAATGAGCCGGAAAATATGTCTATTCTTAACGAGATATTCCGTCCTCTCCACACAATAAAGGGGGTTTCCGGATTTCTCTCTCTGAATCACATTAACAAATTATCTCATACAGCCGAGAATTATCTTGATGCCGCGAGACAGCAGAAGGTCATTATAGAAAAAGACGGTATTGATTTAATTCTGGAAGTTGTAGATGTCCTGCGTAAGCTTATCACTCTTTGCGAAATACAATTGAAAGGAGATTCTTTTGAAGATTCCGAATATCCTGAAGTAGCGGGGATTACTGAAAAAGTGGGGGCTTTCTTAAAGGGCGAAAATGACACTTATGTCTCGGATAAACAGGCAGAGAGTATTGTTCGAAAAAAAGAAGATTCCTCCTCAGTTCCCGTTGCCAGAAAATCACAACCTGTTAAGGAAATCGCTAATATAAAAGTTGATATCGGTAAGCTTGATAATCTCATAGATATGGTAGGTGAGCTGGTTATCAGCGAGTCCATGATATCCCAGAATACTACGGTTGTATCTGAGAGCGACCGGCAACTCTCAAAAAATGTTCTTCACCTTAATAAAATCGTAAGAGATATACAGTATGTTGCCATGTCGCTTAGAATGGTTCCTGTAAAACCCACATTCCAGAAGATGGGGCGTCTCGTTAGAGACCTGGCTAATAAGTCGGGAAAAAAGGTCAATCTTCAGATATTGGGCGCGGAGACGGAGCTCGATAAAAACGTCATAGAGCAGATAAATGACCCCCTTGTTCATATGATTAGAAATTCTGTGGATCATGGCATTGAAAGTACCGAAGAAAGAGAAAAGATAGGAAAAAGTTCCGAAGGAACAGTTACTTTGAATGCTTTTCATGAGGGCGGCAATATAATAATTCAGATCCGTGATGACGGAAAAGGGCTGAATGTTACCAAGATAAGGCAAAAAGCGATAGATAGAGAAATTATAAGCGAAAGTGATGAGCTTAATGATACAGAGATGTTTAATCTGATATTTGAACCGGGCTTTTCGACAGCCGACAAAATAACCGACGTTTCCGGCCGCGGTGTGGGTATGGACGTCGTTAAAAGAAATATCCAGAAGCTCGGCGGAAATGTCCGCATTGAGTCTAAAGAAAATCAGGGGTCCGTTTTCTCAATAAGTCTTCCCCTTACCATGGCTATTATGGATGGAATGATAATTCGGCTCGGAACCCAGAGGTACCTTATTCCTATCCTTTCTATTGTGCAGTCGGTCAGGCCGAAGGAGAATGATGTCGCCACGGTGCAGGGTAAAGGTGAGATGCTGAGATTCCGCGGTGAAATGATAAGGCTTATAAGACTGAGCGGCTTGTTTGGCGAGAAGTCCGATTTTCATGATCCTGAAAAGGCGATAATAGTTATTGTTGAGCATAACGGCAGGCATTACGGACTTATGGTCGATGAGATTCTCGGACAACAGCAGGCGGTTATTAAAAGTTTGGAAGGAGATTTCGGTAAAACATCCGGAGCATCGGGATGCGCTATTCTCGGTGACGGACGTGTAGGGCTTATTCTTGATATAAAGGAGATTGCCGATCTGGCCAAGAAGGTCGATTTATCCGGTGCACTCGAAGAATCCGGGGCAGACAGGGAGGTCAATAAAAATTCTGATGATAAGAATGAAAAGCTGAAAATAGAAGAAGAAGTATCTTAAAAAGGAGGGCTTATATGTCTGACAATGTTAATGTCGCCGAAAAAAACGCAGGAGAAGCAGTAACTGGAAGGGTGGATAAATACCTTACCTTTATTCTCGGAGATGAGGAGTATGGTCTTGAAATTCTTAAAGTCCGTACAATTATCGGTCTTATGGATATTACCCATATCCCGCGTGCTCCGGAATATGTCAGAGGTGTAATAAACCTGAGAGGAAAAGTCATCCCTGTTATTGACACCAGAATAAAATTCTCTATGGGCCAGGTCGATAGTACCGAAAAGACCTGTATAATTGTAGTTGAGGTAGAAAGAAAAGGGGAAATGCTTGAAATGGGCATACTTGTTGACTCTGTTCAGGATGTTCTCGGAATTTCAGAGAATGATATAGAAGACTCACCTGAATTTGGAGCAAATGTTGACACAAAGTTTATAATGGGGGTGGCAAAGGTCAAGGGTAGTGTTAAAATTCTGCTTGATATAAATAAAGTACTAAGCGAAGCTGATCTTGAAGAGATAGCTCAAAATGCAAAATAAAAATCTGGAGGTAAGGATGAATTTTTTAAGTAATCAGAAACTGGGCACAAAGCTTATAGGCGGATTCGCTTTTGTAGCGGTTATCGCGGCGGTTATAGGACTGTTCGGTTTTAACGGAATGAATAATATGGACGGTCATATAAAAGAAATCGGTGATGTCCGTTTGCCGAGTATTGAGAGCCTCCTGCGTATAAAAGGCAACCTTGAAGAGCTTAAGGCGGCACAGCGGACGCTTCTGAATCCAGCGCTCACCATTGAGGACCGGAAGACACAGGATGAGATAATAGCACAAGCGAGAGAAGCGTATCAGAAAGCATGGGACGTTTATGCGCCTCTTCCTCAGACAGAGAAAGAAGCGATAGTTTGGGGGAAATTTGAAAAAGCAATTGCGGAATGGAAGACAGAAAACCTCATCTTTACAGAAGAAAGCCATGAACTTGAAAAAAAAGGAGTCTTGAACCCGGATAGAATGAAATCTGTGGTTGAGCTTATAAGGGGTGACCACTATAAGGTTATGAACGATGTCGCGTTTTTGTTAAATACCGGAAAAACATTTGAAGGAGGCGATAACCACAGAACCTGTAATTACGGAAAATGGACAGCGGAATTTGATACGGACAATAAAAAATTAAATCAGGCTATTTCCGAAATGCATGAGCCGCATAAGAGATTTCATGAACTTGTTGGCCGTATAAAAAGGCTTGTCAGTCAAGGCAATACCGGTGCCGCCGCCGCACTATACAGAGGCGAACTTTTTAATTCCGCAGAAGGTGTTTTCTCTGGTCTTCAAAAAATACGCGATGAAATCGGAGAAGCCCAGGAGATGTATGTTGAAATGAATATGCAGGCTCTTGATAAGGCACGAGAAAAACAGGAGATAGCTATAAACCTCCTTGAGCAGATAATTGAAATTAATGATGACGTGGCCGATCATGCCAAAATTGAAGCTGCGAATGCAGCCTCAAGCAGCAAGACCCTTCTTGTAACAGTGCTTATCATAGGCGTGATACTGGCTTTTGTAATCGGATATTTCCTTACAAGAAGCATAACCGAGCCTATGGCCGCGGGAGTGAAGATGATGCAGGAAATGGCGAAAGGGCATCTTCAGGACAGACTTAAAATGGACCGGAAAGACGAAATTGGAGAACTCGCCGGTGCTATGGATAAATTTGCGGATGATCTCCAGAATAATGTTATCAAGGTCATGAACAAGATTTCCGAAGGTGATATCGATATAGACGCAAAAGTTGTTGACGATAAAGATGAGATAGGCCCGGCCATAAGAGATACCGTATCGGCCCTCCAGAATCTTGTTTCCGAGACTAAAATGCTTACTCAGGCTGCTGCTGACGGTAAATTGAAAACCCGGGGTGACGCGGCCAAATTTATGGGCGGGTACAAAGACATCATAACCGGAATAAATAATACTCTCGACGGTGTTATAAATCCTGTAAACGAGGCTATGTCCGTAATGGCTAAAGCCGCTCAGAAAGACCTTTCGAAACGAATCGAAGGAGATTATGCCGGAGATCTCGGTGAGTTCAAGAATAATATCAACGAGGCTCTTGATGCACTGGATGATTCTTTTACCCAGGTCCAGAGCTCTGTTGAGCAGGTGGCTTCCGGCAGCGCCCAGATCAGCAACGGCAGCCAGACGCTTTCTCAGGGTGCCCAGGAACAGGCCAGCTCTATAGAAGAAATTTCCTCAAGCCTCGAGGAAATGGCCTCCATGACCAAACAGAATACCGAAAACGCGGGTCAGGCCAAAAACCTTGCGGGAGAGACGCGTAAATCTTCCGAAGACGGTAATGAGGCCATGGGGCGCATGTCCAAAGCCATGAGTGATATCAAAAAATCATCTGTAGAGACATCCAATATAATCAAAACGATCGATGAGATCGCTTTCCAGACTAACCTTCTTGCTCTTAATGCCGCAGTCGAAGCCGCGAGAGCGGGAGAAGCAGGCCGGGGTTTCGCTGTTGTGGCCGAAGAAGTCAGAAACCTTGCCGTCCGTAGCGCCGAGGCTGCCAAGAATACCGCTCAGATGATTGATGAGTCAGTCAAGAACGCTGAGGGCGGAGTATCGATAAGCGAAGATGTGGCTAAATCGCTTCAGGAAATAAACGACAAAGCCATCAAGGTCAATGATCTTGTTGCCGAGATAGCCGCCGCGAGCGAGGAACAGAACAAGGGAATAGACCAGGTCAATACTGCTGTAAACCAGATGAACCAGGTTACGCAGCAGAACGCTTCCAATTCCGAGGAATCCGCCAGCGCAGCCGAGGAGATGTCGAGTCAGGCACAGGAGCTGCAGGCAATGGTCGCTATGTTTACTCTTTCGCAGAAGCATGCCGCTATTTCCCACACTTCCGCGGGCGGGGCGCAGAATGTGCTTGAGCATAAAAAGCTAACGAAAAAACCATCTGCAGCCCAAAAGAAAAAAACAGAAAAATCGGCAAAAAAACCGGTTAAGACGGATAGTGGAGATGATCCGGAAGATATGATACCGCTGGAAAAAGTAGATCTTGGAGATTTCTGAATAAAAACAACAATAAAATAAGGGGTATAAAATGAATGCTTTAAAAAATCTTAAACTCGGCGCAAAAATCGGAGGTGGCTTCGGCGCGCTAATACTGATTGCCGCTTTCCTTGGGCTGATGTCTGTCTGGAATATGAATTCAGTGGGCGAGGACTCGACAATGCTTTCTAATGAATATGTTCCGGAGGTGAGGCTCGCAAATAACATTGAGAGTATATCTAGAGGAATTATGTATGAGATGAGAGGATACGGTTACAGCGAGGAAGAAAAATATTATAAAACCGGTGAAAAAATGTATGTTGATCTTGTTGATGAGCTTAATAAAGCGGAAAAACTTTCTGAAGAATCAAAACACCTTGTGAAGCTTAAAGGGGAGGTCGAAAATATCAAAAGCAGCGCCGCTGAATATGAAAAACTCATGAACGAGACAAAAAGTGTTTTTGATCGCATGACAGCAAACCGCAGTAGTCTTGATGAGGCAGCGGCCGTGTATATGAAAAATTGCCTGGATTTCCTCGAAGGTCAGAACAGGAAGATTGAAAACGACTGGAAGCGTAACGCATCGGACGCGGCACTGAAGGAGCGCCTCGACAAAATAACGCTTATTAACGATGTTATTGACATCGGCAACAACATAAGGCTTTCGGCATGGAGATCTCAGGCCCTTAGAGAGCCGTCGGTTATAAAGGATGCAATGAAGCTTTTTGTAAAACTTGATGGCACTTTCAGTGATTTGCGGAAGATTACACGTCAGGCTGATGACATCAGAAGGATTGACCTGACAGAGGATGCCGCGGAACAATATAAAAACGCTATGAATGATTTCCTCGCAAACTTTACTACGGCCCAGGAACTGAACAAAAAAAGAAATCAGGCCGGTGATAAAGTTCTTGCGGGTGCCAGTGCTACAGCTAAGGCCGGTATAGATAATACTACGGAAATTGCCGAAAGAGCTACCAGCGCTCTCAGAAGCGCCTCGACAACGATGATAATCGGATTGGTAGTAGCTCTTGTTATAGGTATTGTCATTGCCGTATATCTGACCCGGTCAATTACAGTGCCGGTTCTTGGGGCGGTGAAAATGGTAGTTGAAATGGGTAAGGGCCACCTCGGAATGCGTCTTGATAATGACAGCAAAGACGAAATCGGAGAAATGGCGGAAACTTTGAACAAATTCGCCGATGATCTTCAAAATGTTGTTGTCGGCTCCATGAAGAAAATAGCTGTCGGAGATGTCAATATTGAACTTGACAGCAAGGACTCGGCTGATGAGATAACTCCCGCTATTAACGATACCGTATTGGCCCTTAAAGACCTTGTTTCCGAGACAAAAATGCTTACTCAGGCTGCTGCTGACGGTAAATTGAAAACCCGCGGAGACGCTGCCAAATTTATGGGCGGCTACAAAGATATTATAACAGGCTTAAACGAGACTCTCGACGGTGTTATAAATCCTGTAAACGAGGCCATGTCCGTAATGGCTAAAGCCGCTCAGAAAGACCTTTCGAAACGAATCGAAGGAGATTATGCCGGAGATCTCGGTGAGTTCAAGAATAATATCAACGAGGCTCTTGATGCACTGGATGATTCTTTTACCCAGGTCCAGAGCTCTGTTGAGCAGGTGGCTTCCGGCAGCGCCCAGATCAGCAACGGCAGCCAGACGCTTTCTCAGGGTGCCCAGGAACAGGCCAGCTCTATAGAAGAAATTTCCTCAAGCCTCGAGGAAATGGCCTCCATGACCAAACAGAATACCGAAAACGCGGGTCAGGCCAAAAACCTTGCGGGAGAGACGCGTAAATCTTCCGAAGACGGTAATGAGGCCATGGGGCGCATGTCCAAAGCCATGAGTGATATCAAAAAATCATCTGTAGAGACATCCAATATAATCAAAACGATCGATGAGATCGCTTTCCAGACTAACCTTCTTGCTCTTAATGCCGCAGTCGAAGCCGCGAGAGCGGGAGAAGCAGGCCGGGGTTTCGCTGTTGTGGCCGAAGAAGTCAGAAACCTTGCCGTCCGTAGCGCCGAGGCTGCCAAGAATACCGCTCAGATGATTGATGAGTCAGTCAAGAACGCTGAGGGCGGAGTATCGATAAGCGAAGATGTGGCTAAATCGCTTCAGGAAATAAACGACAAAGCCATCAAGGTCAATGATCTTGTTGCCGAGATAGCCGCCGCGAGCGAGGAACAGAACAAGGGAATAGACCAGGTCAATACTGCTGTAAACCAGATGAACCAGGTTACGCAGCAGAACGCTTCCAATTCCGAGGAATCCGCCAGCGCAGCCGAGGAGATGTCGAGTCAGGCACAGGAGCTGCAGGCAATGGTCGCTATGTTTACTCTTTCGCATGCGGCTGGCGCGATCAGCGGAAGACAACAGAGTGCTCAGTCTCTGTTGACATCTGACGGTGAAGATGATGTCTGAGGATCGTTTGAATAATAATGTTCTTCCCGTTATGGGGCAGAGCGGAGTAAGACTGTCGGAACAGGAATTTGTCCTGTTCCGGCAGATGATTTACAATCTTTGCGGAATAAATATCTCAGAACATAAGAGATCTCTTGTTGAGAACCGCCTGGCGAGATTGATGAAAAGCGGAAATTTTTCTTCTTTTAAGGATTACTATGAATTTGTCCAGAAAGATAAAACCGGCAATGAGATTACGAATCTGCTTGACAGGATTTCCACTAATGTTACCCATTTTTTCAGGGAGAATGACCACTTTGAATTCATGAAAAAAGAAGTTATGCCATGGCTGCTTTCAAAATATGTAAATAGTCCCGGGCATAAGGTGCGGGTGTGGAGCACCGCGAGTTCCAGCGGGGAAGAACCTTATACGATCGGCATGACTTTTCTTGAAGATGATACTTTTATGAAGAAGCTGGACTTTGCCGTACTGGGTACCGATATTTCCACAAAAGTGATAAAAATGGCTGACGAGGGGGTTTACAGCACAGATAAAGTTAGAAATATCTCCAAAAGAATTTTGCTCAAGTATTTTGACAAGATAAAACCTGATACCGGTCCGGAGAATTACAGAGTGAAGTCGCTTTTACGTTCAAAGGTTCTTTTTCGCAGAATGAACTTAATGATGAAGGAGTTTCCTTTTAAAAATATGCTCGATATAATTTTCTGCAGAAATGTTATGATTTATTTTGATAAAAAAACCCAGGCTGAATTGATTAGGAAATTCGCGAAACACCTTAATCCGGGGGGCTATCTTATGATTGGACATTCTGAGAATCTCACGGGAGTAAATCATGATTTCCAGTATGTAAAACCTTCTATATACAGAAAAATTTAGTATAATATAATTATGCCTGATATAAAAGTCCTTATTGTAGATGACTCGGCCGTAGTGCGTTCTGTACTGTCTCAGAATCTGAACAGGGTTCCCGGAATCTCTGTAGTGGGAACAGCTATTGATCCATTTAGTGCGCGTGATAAGATTGTCAGGCTTAAACCGGATGTTATTACTCTCGATATTGAAATGCCCAGAATGGACGGACTGACTTTTCTGGAAAAACTTATGGAACATTATCCGATGCCGGTGATCGTTCTAAGTTCTCTTGCTCCGGAAGGAAGTGAGTCATATTTTCGTGCTCTGGATCTTGGGGCGCTTGAGGTTATATCCAAACCTGATTCGGCATTCGGGCAAAGCATCACAAGGCAGATATCACTGATAGCCGAAAAGATTAAGGGCGCCGCCAGAACCAACATGGAGGCAAGGAGAAGAGTCGCCGCGATTGCCCGCAGTAAAAGCGGCACAAAGGTCCGGCGTTCAGCCTCTAAAGCTATGCTGGAAACGACTGATAAAATAGTCGCTGTCGGAGCTTCGACCGGAGGGACTCAAACCTTCAGGGCGGTTATCAGCTCTCTTCCGGCAGACTGTCCTCCTATGGTGGTGGTGCAGCATATGCCTCCGATTTTTACCCGTTCATATGCCAAGGGGCTTAATGCCGCCTCTGCGATGGATGTGAAAGAAGCTCAAGACGGTGACGGTCTCAGGCCGGGGCTTATCCTTATCGCGCCCGGTAATTATCATATGGAAGTACGCCGCAGCGGTGCGCGCTATCATGTTGTTTTAAACCAAAAGCCGCCTGTTAACTTTGTAAGGCCGGCGGTAGACCTTTTGTTTTCAAGCGTGGCCGATTATGCGGGTAAGAACTCCGTCGGAGTTATTCTAACAGGAATGGGCTCCGATGGCGCAAGAGGAATGATGAAAATGAAAAAAGCCGGCGCGGAGACATTCGCGCAGGACGAAAAAACGAGCATAGTTTACGGTATGCCCAAAGCCGCATACGAATCCGGCGCCTGCTCAGAGCTCGTTCCGCTTCAGAACATATCTGATAAAATCCTTAAATCAGCCCAGCAAAGGAGTTATAAATGAAGAGCCTGATTGTAGAAGACGATTTTGTGAGCCGCAGGCTGTTGCAAAAAATTGTATCGGAATACGGCCCGGCCGATATTGCTGTAAACGGGCTGGAAGCCATCGAGATGTTTAAAATGGCGCACGATGATAGTGAACCTTATGATCTTATATGTCTCGACATAATGATGCCGAAAATGGACGGGCAGGAGGCGCTTCATAAAATACGGGAAATAGAGAGTTCTATGGGAATTTATATGCTTGATGGAGTAAAAATAATTATGGTTACGGCTCTTGATGACCGTAAGAACATTCTGAAAGGTTTTAATGAGGGCTGCGAGAGCTATGTAGTTAAGCCTATAGACAGAGAAAAGATTCTCAAAGAGATTACCAAGCTTGGTTTTAGCGGAGAACAAGAATGAAAAGAAATACTGCGGAAGTCTGCGACCGGATTCTTGTGGCGGAAGATGACCGGTTTACGCAGGACATATTGAGGATGCTTCTTGGAAAATGGGGCTATAAAGCCGATTTTTTCAGTGACGGCAATGATGCCTGGGAAGAATTTCGGAAAAACGGTCATTCCATGGCTATGCTTGACTGGATGATGCCCGGCATGGACGGGATTTCTCTTATCCAAAAGATGAGGGCGCAGCGTAAGGGGCCGAATCTTTATATTATAGTTTTGACTACAAAAGGAGAACAGGATGATATAGTCAAAGCTCTTGAGGCAGGAGCGGATGAATTTGTTACCAAACCTTTTGATAAGACCGTTCTCAGAAGTCATATCGAAGTAGGTAGAAGGATTCTTAGGAGCGAACAGGTGATTATAGAGAAAAACGCGGAGCTGGAACATAAAAACCGCCATATGGAGCAGCTTGTCGCCGAAAGGACAAAGCAGCTGCTGCATGCCGAGAAACTGTCGACTCTCGGCATGCTATCCGCCGGAGTTGTTCACGAAATTAACAACCCGGCTTCTTATATTTCCGGTAATGCTCAGCTTTTGCAGAAATATTTTGATATTCTGCACTCTCCCCTGGAAGAATATTTTAGTGAAAAAGATAAATTCACGGAAAAAACACTCAGGGTTTATCGTAATATGCCAAAAGCAGTTGAAGGAATTAATAATGGAATAAAAAAAATAAACAGGATCGTCAAAGGTCTTAAATATTTTTCTAAAAAAGACACAGGTGACAAGAAATTGCACAGCGTCGGTGACCTCATAAATCAGGCTCTTGAGGTTTGCCATAACCGTTTAAAATATCATGTGAAAATAGAAACTGATATTGATCCAGAGGCCCGTGTTTACGCCGATGCCGGCCAGATAGACCAGGTGCTTGTTAACCTGTTTATTAACAGTGCCGATGCGACCGAAACCGTCGGGAACGGTCTTTTAAAGATCAGCGCATATAAAAGCGGCGACTATACAGAAATAACAACTGAAGATAATGGCGGAGGAATACCTGAAGAAATGCTGGAAAATATATGGGAGCCCTTCTTTACAACTAAAGCCGAAGGTAAAGGAACAGGGCTCGGGTTGTCAATAATATATGGTATTATTGAAAGCCATTCTGGAAAAATCAGAGTGGAAAATATTGAAAACGGGGCCAAGTTTACAATCAGTCTGCCTTCGGAAGAACGGCGGGCGGGAAAGGTTTATTGATGAAAGGGAAAATCCTCATTGTGGACGATGAATCCGAGATACGAGAAATGGTTTCAGATTTTTTCAGCGTCGAAGATTATTATACCGAGACCGCGGAAAGTCCGGACGAAGCTCTGAGCAAAATGTCTGAAAAATGGTTTGAAGTTCTTATTTCGGATATTAAAATGCCGGGCGGTTCAGGTATTGACTTATTAAGAACGGTAAAAGAACAGTATCCTATGACACATGTTATTATGATTACCGGGCATATATCACTTGATAATGCACTCGCATGTATGCGCAGAGGAGCCGATACATGTATCTTTAAGCCGATAGAAAGTTTTGATGAACTTTCTGAAGCGGTTGAGAATGCATTTTCCCAGCTTGAAAACTGGCAGAATAAACTGCTTCAACTGAAAACAATGAAAGACGGGAACGACTGATGGCGGATGATAAAAAATTTTCCGTAGACCCCGAGCTCTTGAATGAGTTTATTGCGGAATCAGAAGAGTTCCTGTCGGAAATCGAGGATCTTTTTGTTTCGTTGGAGTCTGATCCTGATAATACAGATATAATCGGAAGTATATTTAGGCCGATTCATTCGATAAAGGGCAATTCCGCTTTTTTTGGGCTTATGGACGTTCAGAAGCTTGCGCACAGTATGGAGGACGTGCTTGATCTTTTAAGAAAAGAAATTCGAAAGACCGACAAGCCGGTTATTGATCTACTGCTGGCCGGAACAGATATGCTCGGATCAATGATGAAAAGTGTCCGCGGGGGCAGCTACGAGCATCCTGACAAAAAAGCGCTTTCGGTACTCCTTGAAAGGCTTGAGGACTATAAAAACGGAAACCCTCTTGAAAAGCTCTTTATAAAAATGCGTGATGGTCTTTCTAAGGCAGCTGTTATCTCAGAACAAAATGGACAGACTGAGATAAAAGAAATTATTCAGGAGCTGATTGGTGAAATTTCAAGGGAAGAACATGACCAGAAACCTGTCCGCGAAAGTTTGGAAAACGAATCCATAAACCATGAAAACGATTTTTTCGCGGTATTGGATAAAATAGCCTCGATCAACGATTGGAGCGATATTGAATCAGAATCTTTCCGCCGGGAACTCAAGGATGAAATCAATGAACTTATAAAAAAATTTCCTTCAGGTGAAGCTAGAAAAATTCTTGAGGCATTGGAAGAAGATACTTCGGTTGTGCTTGACTCTATCGGCCCCGACCCTATTTTGGCGGATATCATAGAAGGGGCTCTGGTAAAACTTCGCGAATATGCTTTGCCATCAGGAAATGTTGAAGAATCTGATGTGAAGAAGCAAAACGCAGCCTCGGTAAGATCAATGAGGGTAGCGGAAGAAAGTATTGACCATTTCCTTACTTATGTCGGGGAACTTGTCGTTGTGGGAGAGATGTTCGGTCATATATACAAGAAACTTTACTCCTTAGATAAAGAAAATAAAATACAGGGAGAATTCAGACAAACGTATGATCTTTTCAGCGGGCTTTCCCAGAAACTTCAGAAGAGCATAATGTCCATACGAAAAGTCCCCGTGAAGTCTCTTCTACATAAAGCTCCGAGAATAGTCAGGGATATTGCTTCAAAGACAAACAAGCGTATAAAGGTTTCTTTAGTGGGCGAAAACATACAGGTCGATAAAAGCTTGATCGAAACTCTGGAAGCTCCTTTAACTCATCTTGTGAGAAATGCGGCTGATCATGGTATTGAACCCGCTCAGGAGAGAGAAGATTTCGGGAAGAACCCTGAAGGGTTGATTAAAATAACGGTTTCTGAAGATAAAGATTCTATAATACTTGCCGTTTCGGACGATGGCAAAGGGATTCCCCTGGATAAGATTAAAAAAAAGGGGATAGAAAAAGGTATAATACAAGACGGCACCGAACCCGGTGAAGAAGAAATAATGAATGTGCTTTTTGCCAGCGGAGTTTCGACTGCTGAAAAAATAACAGATGTTTCCGGTCGTGGAGTCGGTATGGATGTTGTTAAAACCGAGATAGAGAAAAGAGGAGGGAAAATTACGGTCAGTACGGAAAAGGAGAATGGTTCGGTATTTACTGTTATTCTGCCGAACAGCGTTACAACCCAGATTCTCGATGGATTTGTTATAAGACTGAACGGGCAATTTTTTGTAATTCCAATGGATAAAATTCAGGAATCTTTTAAACTTGAGAGAGAAATGGTGCGAACCATAGAAAACAGGGGGGAATGTGTTATAAGGCATGAAGAGGTACTTCCGCTTTTCAGGCTTAGTAAGATATTCGGATATGAATACGATTCTTCTGCTGAGAAGGCTGCCGCTATTACGGTTCTTACAAAACATGGTAAAGCGGCGCTTTGTGTTGACAGTATTGTCGGAGTGCAGCAGGTTGTACTTAAGAATGTTGACGGACTTAAAATTGATAAGGACTTTTTCCTTGGTGGCGCTGTTATGGGTGACGGCAGTGTCGCGATGGTGATAGAGCTTGAAAAACTTTTTGGCGAAGGCATGCTGAATACTGTTTCGGAGAATATAATATGAATGGAATAACAATCGTCGGTATAGCGGATATGAAAACCGCAAACTCTGGCGGAAAGCTTGTAACATATGCTCTTGGCTCTTGTATAGGCGTTTCTTTTTATTCTCCTGAAAGTAAAACAGGAGCGCTTCTGCATTATATGCTTCCCAACTCCAAACTCAGCGCCGAAAAGGCCGAAGCCAAGCCTTTCATGTTTGCCGACAGCGGTATTTATTCAACACTTGTTGAATTGCAGAAAATAGGAGTAAAAAAGAAGGGATTGATTGTGAAAGTCGCCGGTGGATCTAATATACTGGACGCAGGCGCTCGTTTTAATATAGGAAAAAGAAATTACCTGGCTCTTAAAAAAATTCTTTGGAAATACAATTTGATGATAAAGGCTGAGGATGTCGGGCTTTCTTTGAGCAGAAATATGACTCTCGACCTGAATAGCGGGGCGGTTAATATAAGATATTCCGGTAATCCGCAGGAGAAGATTCTATGACAGATATAAATTCGGAAATCCTCAAAAAATTAGACAGAATAGAGCCTTTCCCGGCGGTAAATGCAAAGTTGATCGAGCTTCTTAATAATCCCGAGTCGGAGACAGGGGAAATTGTCCGTGTTTTAAATATGGACGAGTCCCTTACGGCCAAAGTAATAAAACTTGCTAATTCTCCTGTTTTCGGAGGGCTCAGAAAGCTAAGCAGTATTGAGGAAGCTGTGGTCAGTATCGGTAGAAATTCAATTATCAATTTCGCGGTGAGCGACAGTTTTGGAGATATCCAATCTTCCGGCCGCGGCTATGATTATAAAAAAGGGGAGCTTTGGAAGCATTCTCTGGCAACGGCGATGGCTTCTCAACGCCTTGTCGAAGTCACGGGTTTTCCTCAGAAAAACCTCTTGTTTACCACGGCTGTTCTTCATGATATTGGAAAGACTTTTCTTGATGAATACATAAAGGATAAAAGAAAAGAAATAAGGGGCGCTCTCAGCAGATCCGGAACCACGCTTACAAGCGCGGAGATTGATGTCCTAGGTTGCAGTCATCCTCAGATAGGCGGTATGGTGCTCGAGAAATGGAATTTTCCGGAAGAAATTTCCAAAGCTGTGAGGTTTCATCATGAACCTCAGAATGTGCCTGGAAGCAAGGACCTGACTTATCATATTTATCTCAGTGATATAATTTGTATGATGGTAGGTTTCGGTCTTGATATCGGCGGTCTTTCTTATTCCGCCAGGCAGGAGGTTTTTGATATGTATGATATAAACGAAACACAGCTGCAAGGCATTTTCGCCGGTCTGCTTGACGATATTCATGACATAGAGAAATGGCTTAATGTGTCTTTCGACTATGATTAAAAATTAAACCCGCTGCCGTATCAGGAGGTAATAAATGGGTCTTAAAATACTGGTTGTAGATGATTCTGCAAATATCAGGGCGTTTATAAAGAAAACACTCGGAATGACAGAACTTGATATTGAGGAACTGCACAATGCCGCAAACGGAGAAGAAGCTCTCTCTGTCCTTTCACGCGTAAAAATTGATGTTATTCTCAGCGATATTAACATGCCTGTTATGAATGGACTGGAATTTGTCCGGAAAGCCAGAGATAAATATGGAAAAGACGACATCTATATTGTTATGGTTTCTACGGAAGGCAGCCGGGAGAAGGTTATCGAATGTATAAAAGCCGGCGCAAACGGTTATGTAAAAAAGCCTTTTGGTCCGGAGGATATAATGGAAATAATAAATAAAAGGGGGGCTTGATGATAACAGAGATAGAGAATTTTGAAGTCATTATCAGGGGGGCTGTCAGTGAGGTGCTTGAACGAATGACGTTTATGGATGTAGAGATGGGGGAGCCTTACGAGTCAGATTCTTTTAAAATAATGAATCCCTGTTCAGCTTTGATCGGATTTTCGGGAGATGTCAGCGGCAAGTACCTGATAAACTGCTCTGAGACCTTTGTGAAAGAAGCAACCTCCAGTATGCTTGGTCTTGATGAAGAAGAGATGACAGGAGAAGTTCTTGATGATACGCTTAAGGAACTCGTAAATATGACTATCGGGAATATCTTCTACCGGATAGACAACAATAAGAGCATTGCAGAACTTGGCATTCCTGAAAGGCTTAAAGATGAAAGCTCTTTGCCGGAAGTTTCCAATGTCCATATCTATCCTTTTAATTTCATTTCTTTCGAGGCTGAAGAGGGGGACGAATTAAAAGTCCTTGTGGAAATCAGTCCCGATGAGAAAGGGGAATAAAGATGCCGGACACAGCGATTTTTAATCCGAAACGTATAATAGAACTAACGGGTAGTGACAGCGAACTTATAAGCGAGCTCACGACCATGTATGTTGAAGATAACAGCCGCAGGATTGAGCGGATAAAAACACAGCTCGCTTCCGGGAAAATAACGGAGGCCTCGCGAGAGGCGCACTCGCTTAAAGGAGCAAGTCTAAACCTCGGAGCCCCGGCAATGGCAAAAGCCGCCAAGAAACTGGAAGACTGTTTGTTGGAAGCCGGGAAGAACGATTCTGACTTGATTCTTGTTGAAATATCCGATATCTTCAATAAGATTAAAAATGAAATTAAAAATTTTCAGGAAAATTTGCTTTAATAGGTCTTAATTATGCCCAAGATTTTTAACCCTGAAATAAAAGCCGCATTTATCTATGAAAAAGAAGAATACGGGAGGATTTTTCCTGACTTTGAGCTACTGCCTTCTACCGGTTGTGAAATAGTAAGGCTGTCCCCGGGAGATTTTCAAAAAGACAAGGATAATCTGCAGGAGATTTTTGACATCCTTTTTTATTATTCTGACGGGTATCATCAGGAAATGCCACAATATATTAGGTCCGCATTACGGGAAGTGCCGGTTGTTTTAATAATGGATTCTTCGGTGCCAGAGAAAGACTTGATACCTCTTATAGCGGATGGATTCGATTATATAAAAAAAGACAAGATGGATTTAGATTTATTTTTGCGGGTAACCCGATATAACATTGACAAGGGCGAAGCAAATCGACAACTTCGTAAGATCGGCAGGGCTGTCGCCTCCGCAGGAGGAGCGGTTGTTATTACTGATGCTTCCGGAAGAATCGAGTACGTGAACCCCGCTTTTACCGCCCTTACCGGCTATACGCTTGGAGAAATGATTGGTTCCACGCCGGACTTCTTCAGCAGCGGGGATAGTTCCCGGGAGCTTTCGGAACGAATATGGAAAACTTTGAGCTCCGGTGAAGTATGGCGCGG
The DNA here is from genome assembly GCA_964401455.1 of uncultured Fibrobacterota bacterium. Taxonomy (GTDB): domain Bacteria; phylum Fibrobacterota; class OXYB2-FULL-49-7; order CAYNYI01; family CAYNYI01; genus CAYNYI01. Next base: position 1,846 of record CAYNYI010000008.1, on the reverse strand, counting down.
AGAAATGGAAAACAGAAAGAAAAATGGGGTGAAATATAAAACTTCAATATCTATTGCTCCCATTTTTAACGAGGCGGAGAAAATAGAAGGATTTGTGTCAACTCAGACTGACATAACAAGGCTGAAGGAAATAGAAGCCGGACTTTTTCGTGATTTGCATTATGATAAATCAACGGGTATGCCAAACAGGCTTTGTTTCATAAAAGAAATCACTAGGCGGGCTTCAAAACAAAGCGGACTGTGTGCGGTAATTTTTCTTAAGATTAAAGGACTCAGGAACTATAATCACAATTTTGGTTTTCTTGCCGGCGAAGAAATAATCCTTAAAACGTCGGAAAGATTGAGAAATATCGCGGGGTCGCCAGTTTGCTCAGCAAGAATCGGTGGGTCAGAATTTGCGGTATTTTTGGAAAATGTTGTCTCTGCAAAACAGGTCCTTGAGTATTCCTCAATCTTAAAAAAAGAACTCGAAAAACCTGTCCGTTATGCTGATATGGAGTTCTTTATCGCGATAAACATAGGTGCGGACTTTATGCGTTTAGAGAATGACAGCCCCGAAGTTATTCTTGAGAATGCTTCAATTGCCGCGGAAAAAAACAGCCTGCCGGACAGGCCGCTTGTTGATATTTTTACATCTGAAATAAGAAAGAGCTCAAGCGAAAGAATCAGGACCTTTTCGCGTCTAAAAAAAGCGGTTGCTTTAAAAGAGTTTGAGGTTTATTATCAGCCTGTTATTTCGGTAAGCGGCGGAGAGATTGAAGAATTTGAAGCACTTGTGCGGTGGAATAGCCCGGAGAAGGGCCTCCAGTCTCCGGCGGCTTTCATGGATATAGCGGAAGAGACGGGTATTATTAAAGAAATCGGGCAGCAGGTTTTTGAGACGGCTTGTCGTGACTGTGCGGTCTGGAATGATAAAAGGCCGGTACATATCCCGGTCTCTGTAAATTTCTCTGCCCGCCAATTTGCTGTAACGGATTTGTCACAAATGGTATTTTCAGTGATTGACCGCAGTGGTGTCTTGCCGGAGGATATAAGAATTGAAATAACAGAAACTACCGTCATGAAGAGGATGGATTTTGTCTTGTCGGTATTGAACAAACTCAGTTCATTTGGAATTGAAATAATGCTTGATGATTTTGGAACGGGATATTCTTCCCTTTCATATCTTAAGAATATACCTGCATCATATATCAAGATTGACCAATCGCTGATAAAAGAAATAAAAATACCGTCTGATGATGCACAGATAGTTAAAGCTATTATTAAAATGGTGCATGCCGTTAATAAAAAAGTTATTGCTGAAGGGGTTGAGACGGAGGAAGTCTATCGATTCCTTGAATACAATCTCTGTGACTGTATTCAGGGATATCTATTCGCTAAGCCTATGCCTTTGGCAGATGCATTGCGGTTTATGGAAGAAAAACCCGAAATTGATAAGCTGATTAGAAAAAGTCTTCTATATACAGGAAATATATGAGTGTCGGAGTGCAAGAACTGATAACTGTTTTTCCTTTTATTAGGTCAAAGAAAACTAAGCTCTCTGACAGTACGTTGCCAATGATTATAAGCGTTATATTGTCGGGCTTTCTGATCATTTTGTCCGGATATTATAAGTTAAAGGGAATGAACAACGCTTCCGGGGTGCTTTTTACGACAGTTGTACTCCTTATCGTCAATATGCTGCTGCTTCGTTTACATGGAAAAAATTCCGTTACCATAATATCAATGATAGCTATTGTTCCCTTTCTGGTGTTGCTTTTCAATTCGGGTCTGTTTGGACGGCCCGGTGGTCTTGAATTCTGGTTTTTCCCGCTGCCTCTTTTTTTCATATCTTTATGCGGCGCCG
>CAYNYI010000007.1:0-47622 GCA_964401455.1 uncultured Fibrobacterota bacterium | reverse complement strand
CATAAACCGTAACACCGTTTTCCTTAAGCACCGATATCACCTTTTGAACATAAGCCGCGGAAAGTTTTTCGTCTAAAAGAAGCGTCTCCAATGCATTGCAGACTCCCGGCCGCTGGGTTTTGGCATTTACCGCCATATTGATCCCCATTTTTTTATTGCAGTCTTCGGCCAAATAAAGGTGGCATACGCCTTTATAATGCTTCAATACAGGAATTTTGGAATCCCTGACAACGGCTTCAATAAGTTTCTCGCCGCCCCTCGGAATAACAAGATCAATCTCTCCGGCCCTACCGAGAAGCATCGGAACAACGGCCCTGTCCGGGGTATTGACTATCTGAACACAGTCAGGAGATAATCCGCAGGACTTTAGACCCTCCGAAAAGACAGAAGCCAGGGCAAGATTGGTGTTTATGGCCTCTTTGCCGCCTCTCAGAATAGTGGCATTACCGGATTTCAGACAAAGAGCGGCAGAGTCTATGGTTACATTGGGACGGGACTCAAATATTATGAAAATCACACCGATCGGAACACGCATTTTCTCTATGCGCAGGCCGTTAGGCCTTTTACGGGAATCGAACTTTTCACCGACCGGGTCTTTCTGAGCAGCCACCTCACGAAGCCCCTTCATCATTTTCTTGATTACTTTTTCATCCGCGCGGAGCCTGTCGATCATGCTTTCCGATAATCCGTTTTTCTTCGCCTCCGCAAGATCACGTTCATTCGCTTTTTTTATTTTATTCCGGTTCTCCCATAAAAGAGAAGCCGTTTTCCTCAGTGCCTTGTTTTTTTTGGCGGGTCCCGCCGTCACAAGTTCCTCAGAAGCGGCAAGGGCCGCCCGTGTTATTTTATCCGAATACTTTGAAAGATCTTTTGCCATAAAAACGCGTCCTTTTCTATTTTATTAGAAATGTATTGTTCCTGTGCACTGCTTCGTCATAGGGTTTCTCTCCAAGAGATTTTTTAATCTCGGGGGTTCGTTTACCTTTGATTTTCCGAAGTTGCGATGAGGAATAATTCACAAGACCCCGTCCGATTTTTTTCCTGAAAAAGATCTTTACGGTATCACCACGCGAAAAATTGCCTTCAATACCGGTTATCCCGACAGGTAATATACTCCGGCCCTTTAGCAAAGCCTCAAAACAGCCTTTATTAATTTTGATTGTTCCCCGCGGCCGCGAAGACAAACGCATCCAGCGTATTTTCCCGGATGTTCTTTTTTCCGAAGGCCTAAAGAGTGTCCCACGCGCCTCTCCGCCCAGCATGGCTGTGATATCGTCGCTGTTGCCGTTGGCGATAATGGCGGCGCATCCCGCTGAAGTGACATTCAGAGCCGCTTCTATTTTGGTTTTCATTCCTCCGACCGATACGCTGCTGCCCTTCCCCGAAGCCATATCAAAGATATTTTTATTTATTTTATCAACCACTCTGACAATTTCGGCGTCTTTCGCCGACGGATTTCTGTCGTAGAGTCCGTCAATATCGGTAAGAATTATCAGAAGGTCGGCATTGGTGATGTTGGCGATATGTGCCGCCAGATTGTCATTGTCCCCCATTCTGATTTCCTCGGTGGACAATGAATCATTCTCATTAATAATCGGGACAGCCTTGTATTTAAGCAGGGCGTTAAAAGTATTCCTCATATTAATGAATGGAAGACGGCTGCTGAAATCGGCCCGTGTAACCAGCATCTGCCCGGTAATTATCCCGCGTTTCATAAAAATATTTTTATAAAAATGCATTAGAGACTTCTGACCGATGGCCGCCAGGGCCTGTTTTGAGGGAAGATCAACGGGTTTGTTCTTTATGCCCAATTCCGAAAGAGCCACACCGATAGCTCCCGAAGACACAAGAATAATTTCTTTTTTCCTGCCTCTTGCGATTTCTACTGCCTCGGCTATCCTTTCGGCATTACGTGAAGAAAAACGTCCGTCTTTATCTATCACCACTCTGGTACCGAGCTTAATGACGATTCTTTCCGCCGAGGATATAATATTTTTCATATAAAAACTCTCTATAGCCTTGTTTCTATTCCCGACAGAAGCATAGCTTTTTTAATTCCCTCGACTGTATAATCACCGAAGTGGACCATAGACGCTATAAGCGCGGCATCGGCTTTGCCCTCTTTCAGGATTTCGCAGATATGAGAAGGCTCTCCCGCCCCTCCCGAGGCAATCACGGGTATTCCCGCATTTTCCGATATCATTTTGGTCAGCGTTTTTTCATAGCCGTCCTTGGTGCCGTCAGCGTCTATCGAATTAAGACAGATTTCGCCGGCACCGCGCTTCTCGGCTTCCTGTGCCCATTTAAGCGCATCGATTCCCGTTCTCTGGCGTCCCCCGTTTATTACTATCTCATAACCGGAGGGAATTTCTGTACTCTTACCGGTTTTAAGCACATCCATACCGAGTACAACGCACTGTCTTCCGAAACGGTCCGATCCCTCATTTATGATATCGGGGTTCTTGACCGCCGCGCTGTTTACAGAAACCTTCTCCGCGCCAGCAAGCAGAACATCTCTCATTTCCGCCGCCGTCCTGATTCCGCCTCCGACCGAAAACGGAATAAAGATCCTTTCGGCGACCCTTTTTACCACATCTATCATTATTCCGCGCTTCTCGGAAGAAGCGGTTATATCATAAAAAACAATTTCATCAACACCGTCGCGATAATATTTTTCGGCCATTTCAACCGGATCCCCGATATCAATATTTCCCTTAAATTTCACACCCTTTGTAGTTTTCCCCTCGCGGACATCAAGACATATAATCAATCTTTTACTCAGCATCAGTACCTCCCCAGCCGCAGAAGTTTCTCAGAATAGAGAGCCCGGCTTCTCCGCTTTTCTCAGGGTGAAACTGGAACGCCGCGATATTCCGGGAAGCCATCCCTGACACAAAGTCAATTCCGTATTCCGTATCGGCAACTGCCGCGGATTTATCATCGGGAGCGGGATAATATGAATGAACAAAATACATGAAGGAGCCGTCTTCCACGCCTTTTAAAAGAGGGTGGTCTTTTGTTTTCCTGATCCTGTTCCACCCCATATGGGGAATTTTCAAGCCTTTATTTTTCAAGTCTTCAGGAAAATGAACAGTCTTTCCGGGCATAAGTCCAAGACAGGGCGTATCGCCTTCCTCGCTGCATTCGAGTATAATCTGCGTACCGAGACATATACCGAGAAACGGCCTGCCGGAAGAGACAAAGTTCTTTACGGCGGAATCCAGAGATTTCTGTTTTAAAATTCTCATGGAATCCCGCGCATGACCGACACCGGGGAAGACCGCTTTTTCAGAATTCATTATAATCGAGACATCATCTGTCACAACACAGGGCGCACCGATATAATCCAGGGCCCTCTTGACGCTGGTAAGGTTCCCGGCCCCATAATCAATTACGGCAATCATGCCTCTCCTCCGTCGGTTTTATGAATATTTATGTACTTTCCCCGCTCTCCGAGATAATTTAGAACAGCGAGGTTCTCAAGATCGATTTCTCTTAATTTCTGCACAATCTCTGTTATGCGAGCCGCCTCCTCCTTAACGGAATCAAGCGCGGCTTTCTGTTCATCAGACATTCTGGTACGCTCAGAATACAAAATCTCGATATTCCCGGTCAGGATCATCAGCGGATTATTAATCTCATGATTCACGCTGTTGACTATCTCCCCGACAGCACTTGCCCTCTGGGCCTTTAATAGTTTTTTCTCATATTCGCGGAGCTGCAGACGCATGGTGTCTATAGAGGCGGCCAATTCACCTATTTCGTCAGTGGAATAAATATCTGTACCCGCGCTCTCACCAAACTGCCCCTTCCCGATAAGCTGCGCCGAGGCGGCCACTCTACGGAGCGGCCCTATAATAGTCCTGGAATTAAAATATGAGAAAAAAACCGCCGCGGCGATAAGACAAAAAAGAGAAATAAAACCGGCGGTCATCCCCCGGCGAACCGATTCATTGTTTGAATTATGAACAGCGGTGAATTTCTCTTTGCTGTGCGTCAGTATATCTTCCGCCTTTTTGGTGACATATATACCGGATTCGGGACGGAAAGTTTTTTTATCATACATTTTTTTCTCGACCTTCATGATATCCTCAAGCAGATCCGCGGTAATTTGGTCGGGCCCCGAATCATGGATAGCGAGGGCTGTATTATATATCCGGTATCCATACCCTGTCAATTCCTTTGCAGGGACTTTAAAGCCCCTTTCTTTTCCCGATTTATAAACGGCAGTTCTGATTTCTGAAAGTTTCCGGATTTTCAGGACCTCGGCCGACAAAGAATCATATGAAGACATAAGATTATTATTAGTGCCCGTAAGTGCCATTTCGGCGGTGAAGTAAATCACCACCCCTGCGCAAAGAGCAATAAGTATTATGAAACTGAGAAATATTCTGGTACCGATCGTCATTGAAAAACGCCCGTCTAAAAATCATAACCTAATGAAATATAATATTTCTGCGCCTGCGCCCTGTCTTCTTTTTTATTCTCGATAAAACCAGAATAGGCGAATTCCAGAGGGCCTGCGAGAGTATTGATTGAAAAAAGAAACGCATATCCTTTTTTGAAATCTTTGAAACGGGTCTCAATTTTATCTTCCGAACTGAAATTATTAACATCTCCCATATTATATACAGCTGATAAATAAGCATTTTCAATGACCTTCCAGCGGTATTTAACGGCGAGAACCAGAAGCTGGTCTCCGCTGAAAGCCCTTTCAATATAGCCGTATAAAGGAAAGTTGTCATGATAGACAATCTCGTCGTTGGCAAGTACGCGCGAACCGCCGCCAATAGAGTGCTTTTCGGCAAGCGGCAGGCTCTTGTCAGAAAAAGCAGAATGGGCTTCCACCGAAAATGTGTGAGTATTCCGGAAGGTCCTGAATGCCGTGCCCCCTGCCAAAATCCCGGAATACTCATAGAACGAGGAAACAGGCTCAAATCTTTTCCCGTAATATCCGTAAAAAACGGAGATATGGGAACTTAATCCGTTTTCAGGGAAAGGATACCTGTCATAAGTATCCAGATCAAGATTCAGCGAAACTCCGGTAATACGGTCATCAAAATTCCTTATTGATGTCTCGGTTATATTTCCGGTTGCCCGGGTTTCAATGTCTCTGAACAGTTCATGCTTTGTATTAAGAGTAAGCGCGCCGAACCGGGATATCTGATGCCCGGCCGAAAAAGCGGCCCCCGTCTTCTGCAGTTTTCTGAGTTCAAAAGAAACTCCGCCCGTATCTTTGCGTGTAAAGACCGATTTCTCGTAAAAATAGCCCCTGGTATTGAAGTTTAAATAAGTACCAAACACCCTGTCGCTCTTTATTCCGAGAAGATATTTCTGTCGCCGCAGCCCATACTGGACATGTGTTGAAAGCTGATAGTTTCTTCCGAGAATATTGGGAAACTCAAACCTGACATATGTTTCAGCGAGTCTCGTATCATCGTATCTCAGCCCAAGCTTGAGATTTGACGTACCTTTCTCTTTCATCTTGATCCGCAGGATTGTTTTACCGTGAGACTCAAAAGGATCGGCATAAACGTACTCAAAAAGCCCTGTGGAATAAATATCTTCAACAGAACGCCGGACTTTCGCGGCATTAAAATATTCTCCCTCTTTAATCAAAAGATTATTTCGTAAAAAGCCCTCTCTTGTTTTCACAAGCCCGTATAAAAATACCGAATCAATTTTACCGGTACAAACATATATACGGAGTCGCCCATCGGAAAAAGAAGAAGAATCATAATGAAATAAAAGATTGCCTTTTTCGGTCTGCGAATTCTTAAAATCTTTCAGGACCGCGGCAACCGCGCGGGGATTATAAGGCTTCCCGAATAACCCGGAAAGATCCGGAAGCATCCGGTCTTCGGTGCACGGTCCGTTTTGTCCGCACATAAACTCCGCGGATTTCAGTGTATCGTTAAGCAACGCTGTGAAAACGATTGAACCGCTATCATTTTTTTTTGCACGCACATCAAGAAAGGGCCCGGACAGGAAAAGGGTCTCACATATACTACGGATCGTTTTCTCAGAGTACCACCCCGGCCTGATAAGACTGTCAATAACATCCGTGTTATCCCACTCTCCATTATAATAAACATTGCTGAAATATTCTTCCTCGTCTGAAAGCCCGGAATATTTAAGGGAATCATATTTATTTTTAATAGCGGCTATTTTTGCCGCCGCCGCGAATCTGCCCTTGTCAATAAGTGAATCCATAACAGAAAAAGATGTTGAGGACATTGTCCCCACATCCGGTTTTATTATAATACCACCCTCGCCAAGAGAGTCATTCTGATATTTAAAATTGATCGTCGTAAGCTGATCAAGAAGAATGAGAGGATTTTCAAGATCTTCTTTTTCATGAAGCGCCGGCTCGACACTACAGGCGATAATCATATCAGGGCCATATTCTCTAACAGCTTCAACCGGTAAATTATCGCTGAACCCACCGTCAACCAAAAGAAGAGTATCATACTCAAACGGAGTTAAAATAAAAGGTACAGAAAAACTTGCTCTCATGGCCTCGGCTACCGAACCGTTTTCAAGAAGCTCCCTTTCTCCGGTAACAAGATTAGTCGCGACAGGGCACCAGTTTTTTTCAAGAAGACGAAATGACCGCCCTGAGGAGAAGGTGCAGTTCATGGTTACATAGTTTAGCAGATTTATTATCTTCTGTCCTGAAATGACCGCATTTGGAAAATCCAGCCCATCCGAGTCAAATCTTAACTCCAGTATATGATTACCGCTGTTTGCTTTTTGGGTAAGAAGCATGGAGGTTCTTCTGGGTTTATCGCTGAATAATTCATCCCAGTCCATACCGTCGGCTTCGGCCGCAATCTCTTTGCCGGAATATCCGCAGGCATAAAGGCCTCCGATTATGCTTCCCATGCTTGCGCCTGAAACAGTTTTAACCGGGACACCACTCTTATCAAGCTCCATTATAGCCCCGATGTGTGCCATACCCCTCGCGCCCCCTCCGCTCAGAACAAGCGCGACATGAGGATTTTCCGGAACACGGTATTCTATTCCGGAAATTGAAACCGTGTCATAGCGAAGACTTATTGTGCCGGTTGCTGAAAACACGGACAGGCATAAAATACTGGATAAGAGTATTGCCAATTTTATATTATTCATTGACGTAAAAATAACCAAGGAACACCTGTAATGACCAGAAAAATCGCCCTCTTTATCATCTTTTCTCTATTCACCTTGTGCTCACAGCCCCTTCTTTCTCCGGCTGTAACCGACAACAGCATGTCGGCGCTCGGGAATCCTGCCGCCACCGGCATACCCCGCTCTTTCAATGTGCAGGGAGGCTTTTCACGAAACAGTGACAACGCTTTTTTAACAGCCGGCGGCCGTTTTTTTTCGGCCGGATACCATAAAACGGGCAACGAACGCAGGTACATAGCGGCCCAATCAAATAAAGTGGGTGATGCACTGCACCTCGGAATAAATGCATCTTATATAGATGTCCCGGAAGACAATTATCAGAATTACAACTTAGGCTTTCTTTACAGACCGTTTTACTTTCTCTCACTCGGCGCATATACAAAAAACCTTATAACCGACAGAAGCAGAGATTACGCAAAAGAGGGTTTTAAAGCCGGCGCCGCGCTTCGGCCGCCTTTCTCAAACTCGGTAACATTCTTTTCGGACGGTTTTTATTCCGAAAATGAAATCAAAGAATACTCAATCGGCGTTCTTACCGATATACCCTTCGGTTCTTTTTATGCCAAAGTTAATGATGCTGAGGAAATTTCGGCCGGTGCCGTTATCGGAATCGGGCCTTTCAGCGCGGGTCATACCGAAAGAAAAAAAGATGAGAGTTCCGGTAATTATTATTTCTCATTTTATAAAGATATAAACAAAACCAGATATTATCCTCCTGTAATAGCCTCTGTTACTATCGACGGGTCGCTCCAGGACGGCCCCCTGCGCTATTCGATTTTCGGCGATCCCGCTAAAAGACGGGTTTCAGAAATAATATCTCAGCTCAGGAAGGCTTCCTCGGATAAAAGCGTAAAGGGAGTGCTGATAAAAATCGGTGAAATCTCTTCGGGTTTCGCTTTTATTGAAGAAATACGGAATGTTATAAAAACACTCTCTGACAGCGGAAAAAAGACAGTCTGCCACCTGGAAAATGCAGGAATGGCTGAATACTATCTCGCCAGCGCATGCTCCGAGATTTATATGGAGCCGATGGGCTACTGGAATGTAACCGGGCCTTCAGCCCAGATCCTGTTTTATTCGGGTTTCTTTGAGAAACTCGGCATAGAGGCCGATTTCGTGAGAATCGGCGATTATAAATCTGCGGTCGAACCCTTTACCCGCGACAGCATGTCTGAGGAATTCCGGAAAAACGAAACAGCCCTCATTGAAGGCATTTACTCTTCGGTACTTGAAAATATTTCCAACCAAAGAAATATCGGAGAAGATTCTCTCCGGTCAATATTTGACAATGGAATACTTTCAATCAGCAAAGCGAAAGAAGCCGGACTTATAGACGGAAAGGCCCATTATGAAGACCTGCTCACCCGTGGAAGCCTCGCGCCGATTGTGTTCGGAGCGCGTCTTCGGAATGTGAATATATCCTCACGAACATATTTCGACAACAGATGGAAAAGCCGGAATAAAATCGCTGTCATACACGTGGAGGGCCCAATAATAAGCGGGAGGAGCTTCTCCGATATTTTCAGCGGAACTTCTGTTGCCGGGGCCCGCACAGTTTCCGAAGACATACTACGGGCGGCACGCACAAAGGCCATAAAAGCGGTTGTCCTCCGGATAAACAGCCCCGGCGGTTCGGGAACAGCTTCTGATATCATCTGGAACGCGGTAAAAACCGCCAAAGAAGAAACAGGCAAACCGGTAATAGTCTCTACCGGTAACGTCGCCGCATCCGGCGGCTATTATATAGCCTGCAATGCCGACAAAATTTTCTGCGGCGAGGGTTCAATACTCGGGAGCATAGGTATTTATACCGGGAAACTCGTATTTAAAGGGCTTTTTGAAAAACTCGGGCTCGGTGTAAGCACCGTGAAAACCTCTGAAGCCTCTGACGCGATGTCTTCTGTAAGAAAATACAGCGAAGAAGAAAGAGAAAGGATACGGGAATCTCTTTTGGAGTTCTATGAGGAATTTGTCCGCAAAGTCTCTGAAGGCCGGGGGATTGATCCGGATAAAATTAAAAAAGAACTGGGTGGCGGACGTGTATTCAGCGGCGATATGGCTGTAGAGAACGGACTCGCGGACGAAATCGGCGGACTGGATAAAGCGATTGCCGAGGCCGGAAAAATGGCAGGGCTGGAATACGGCTCGGATATAGAAATAGAATCATTCCCCAAATTCCCGGGACCTTTCTTTACATACCTGACCGGACCCGAGAAAAGGGCCGCATCTTTTCTGAAACTGATAAGAAGGCTTGAACGCGAAAGAGTCTATGCTCTTATGCCTCCTGTTTCAGTCAGGTAAAAGATGGCCGGATTTTCCTTTCATACGGTTTACATACTTTACGCTGCCGCGGTCTTGTTTTTTATTTTTCTCTTTATACCTTTTAAATTTATCCTGAGAATAAATACAGTCGGGGGAATAGACTTGATTATAAAATCCGGATTTACACTTCTAAGATTAAAAAAAAACACGGAAAAAAGCTTTATTCAGTTTCTTTTTCTCAAAATCAGGCTGCGCTCTCATAAAAAAGAAAAAAAAGAATCGGCGCCGGCTGAAAAGATTAAAAAAGAAAATAAAACAGGCCCTAAAAGAAAAATACCGCTTAAGACAATAGCGGCGGACTTCAGATTTTCCGCAAATGCGCTTTATGCGGTAAAAGAGTTTTCAATGACCTTTTTCAAGAAATTTCTGCCGGAACGCCTGTTTTTCTGCCTCGGCTACTATGCGGGCTCACCGGCGATTACGGGATGGATTTCCGGTCTCACAAACTCGGCCTCAGCATTGATAAACCGTCGTATCCCTTCCGGAAATTACTATTTTACGGCAGCTCCTGACTTCGCGAACCGAAAAAACACTCTATTCGCGGAATACGAGACAAAGCTGACGGCGGCAGGGTTATTGTTTCCATTTATAATGCTCATAATTCGTTTCCCAAAGTATAAAACCTTTAAATATTTCATTCTTAAAATTCCACAGCCCGCTTCCCGGAAGTGTTGAATAGAATTGACCTTTAAGCGTTTTTTATATAGATTTTAGTTTGAATGTGTTTCGGTCTTATAAAGGAGAGCTGATGTTAAAAAATACAATAATCACAGCAATGGCAATTTTCTTTTTGTTTTCAGGCTGCGGAAAAAGCCCGATGGAGGCCGCTGCGGATTTTTTCATTTCCGATGAGGAAGAAGTGGAGATGGGAAAAGAATACGATGAATATCTCAGAAATACAATGCCGGTAGCCTCAAAATACTCACCCCTCTCCATGTATATCGATTCAATCGGCAGAAGAATGGTCGACTCCATGTCCGGGGTCGAAGGTTTCAGGGACCCGGATCCGGAAATTGATTTTGACTACAGCTTCAGCGTGGTAAATGAGGATGTGGTAAACGCTTTCGCGGTGCCGGGCGGTTTTATATACATATATAAAGGATTGATTGAAGCCGCAAAGAATGAAGCTGAAATAGCGGGGGTTATAGCGCATGAGATGGGGCATGTAGTAAAGAAGCACGGAAAAAAACACCTTTTACAAAACTTCGCGGCGGAACAGCTGACCGCGATGATACTTGGAGATGAAAGCCTTGTCGGAGCCGGAGTGAATCTACTCTTAACAACCAAATTCAGCAGAATGGACGAATTTGAGGCCGACAGCTGCGGACTTCATTATGCCTACAGCGCTAAATACAACCCCTACGGATTTATCGGATTTTTCAATACCCTCGATTCTCTTTCCGGTGGAAGTTCGACACTGGAGGATATTACCGGAATAGTCTCTACGCATCCTCCCACAGAGGACCGCATAGAGGAATGCGAACGCATAATTCTCTCAAGCTTTAATGAATACACGCCTTCTGACAGCGCCTATTATTATGAATCCAGATATCTGGAACATATGGGAAACAATTGAAATACCTGAAAGCAAAGCTGATATCGGAGTTGTGCTCCTTCTTCGGTGATGATTTCAGACGCATAGATCATGCCCTGAGGGTTTTCGATGAATCCATAAAAATATTATCTTCCTACCCTGAGGAAAAATCAGACAAAGAGATTCTCACTGCGGCCGCTCTTCTGCATGACACCGGCATAAAGCCTTCTGAGAAGAAATACGGATATAACAACGGTCATACCCAGGAGGAACTGGGCCCTGACGAAGCGGAAAAAATTCTAAGGAAACTGGATTTTCCAAAAGAAAAGATAAAAACAGTCCGTGATATTATTGGAAACCATCACAGCCCTTCAAAACATCCATACACCGAACTGGAGATACTTAAAAAAGCGGACAGGAAAATCAATCTTCTGGAAAAGGAAAAAGGCGCGTCATAAACCCTTTTTTCGGGCTGACACTACCATAGCGGGCGAAAGCGGCCCAAATTCACTCAGATCATAATCACCGTAAAAAGAAATATCACAAAACCCGCGCTCCTCCAGGAAATCACGGATTTCTCCGGACCGAAGAGGTAGAAGCGGCTCCTCGCCCGCTACTTTTTCCTCTCCGCCCTGAGCGGACAGTATCCTCGGCTGAAATATTATTTTATCCGGAAACGCTGAATAATCATAACGCCGCTCCATTTTCAAACCGCTATTACCCGCCTCGGGAAGACAGGCCGGACGTTCTTTCAGGATGCGGTCAAAATTAACGGTCTGTAAAAGCAACAGCCCGCCGGACCTCAAAAGAGCTTCAGAATCACTGAAAAAACGTTTTACTTCCTCTTTGTTTTTAAGATGCGGCAGGGTATTACCCAGGCATAAAATAATGTCATAACTTTTATCCGAAAAAAAATCGTTAAGGTCGGTCATTGAAACGGTTTTAAAAATCGGGCCGCCTATATGGTTTTTGCTTTCGGCCGCGGCCGTCATTCCGGACGAAATATCCGTAGCCGTAACACTGTATCCGGAACCTTGAAGGGAAAAAGCCAACTCACCTGTTCCGCACCCGGCCTCAAGCACGTCTCCTTCTTTCAGAAAAGATTCTATGAATTCTTTCTGTTTTTTATGGCCGGAAAAGATTTCGTCATAAAACTCCGCGGAACGGTCGTAAAAGTCTCCTGTACTCAATTCAGGACAGTACTTTCTTTCTGATAAAATAATCCGCGGATATTTTCCCCGGACCGCTCAGAAAAACAACAGCGTAGAAAAACATATAGACCAGCGCTTTTTCTTTATTTGAGAAGGGGTCTGACCCGTGCACAACCAGCGCGGCTACTGCCATTGTTATAAACCCCGGTATCGCCGAAAGACGAGTCAGAAGGCCCGCCGCAATCGCGAGAGAACAAAAAAATTCCGCGCCCCCTGCAAGAAGAAGGGATGGATAAACTCCTATACCAAGGGGGTCTGCAAACTGTATATTGCCGTCGATTATTTTCTGGACTTTCCCGAGCCCGTGCCCCAAAGCCATCATCAGTCCGAATGATACCCTGAAAAGTAAAAGGCCGAGATCACGAAGCAAGTCCCGCCTCGAAGGGGTCAGGTATTGATCATAAGTTCTTAAAATATTCTGAAACATAAGGGCCTCCTGTTTTGTGGTATAAACCTGTGTTAAATATATCATAATATATAATAAACCCCTAAAAAAGATATTTTTACATGCCTTGTGTAAATCATGTATTTTATCGAACATGACCTTTCCGTTAAACATAATAACCGGGCTTCCTGTCGCGGAGACCCATTTCAAATTCAAATATGGTTTTTCTTTTCTGCGTAAACCATATCCGGAGATTGTTTTTGAAGCCCCTCACAGACTTGATCCGGGAAATGAATTGCCGGTATTACTAATAATAAAAGATGCCGATTTGTTCCCGGTATTTTTAGAGTCTGCTGAAATCGTAATTAAATCTCCCGAAAGAGAGATTTTCAGAAAGACATACAGTATCAATGAAAAACATTCCTCGCATCTGCACTGCTTATGTTTTTATGCCCCCGTTCCGGAAGACTTCCGTGGCGCCTGCAGCATAATCTGCTGCGCGCGCATAAAAGATAATAAAGGGAAAAAGAAGACTATAATTACCGACAATCTCCCGGGTCTATCACACGCGCCATTGTCTTGCCTGATAAGCGAATATAAAAGACCCGTCCTGAAAAACTGGGTAGTCGGCGACGCACATATACATACTTCCCGAACTGATGACCAGGTTGAATTCGGGCTGCCGTTAAAAGAGACCGCGATCCTCTCCAAGGCTTCAGGCCTTGACTGGTTCACGGCAGCGGACCATTCTTATGAGTTTGATGAACGCTCGCAATTTAACCGAAACACCGGGCTTTATTCGGGACTGCTGAAAGAAATCGGCGAATTTAACCGTTCGGCAACAGACTTTTCAATTATACCCGGGCTGGAAATTTCCTGTGGAAATATAAAAGGCAGAAATATACACCTCCTCGCAATAGACGGAAAATACACACCCGGATTCGGAGACAGCGGTCATTACCTTTTTAAGACGTCGCCGGACCTGAGAATCGAAGAAGCCGTAAAAAAATCAGGGGGGATTTGCTTCGCTGCCCATCCATACGCCGAGACAGGACTCGCAGAAAGATTTTTTTTGAACCGGGGGCGATGGGAGGACAACGATTTTAAAAACGAGATTTCCGGTATGCAGTTTTTTACAGGAATTCTGGACCGGGCGTTTTTCCGCGGCCGGAGGAAATGGAAAGAACTCCTTATAAGGGGCCAAAGATCCGTAATACTGGCGGGTTCAGACAGCCACGGATACTTCAACCGTTGCCGCCGAATGAATATACCTTTTATTTCTCTTAAAGAATCCGCGTTTCCTGTTACCGGAGCAGCCGTAACTTTTGTACGTTCAAAAAACAACTGCGGTGAAATAATTAACGGCATCAAAGAAGGCCGTACCGCGGTATCGGACGGGCCTGCCGCGTCAATAAAAGTCTCCGGCACAGAATGCGGCGGAACGGCACCTTCGGGCAGGCATCTTGAACTGTCAATGAAAGTCCTCTCAACCCCTGAATTCGGCCCTGTTGAGAATATTTCCGTTTACCGGGGGGGAAACGGATACGAAGAAAAACTCTTGAGCATTAACCCGGAGAAATCCGTTTACGAATTCGAAGGGGCTTTTCCCCTGGAAGGCTCCGGAAAAGCCGGATACATACGCTCAGAAGCAACAACTGTAAAACACAATAAAAAACACCTGTGCATGACCGGTCCGGTTTATTTAGCAAAGAAGGAGAAAATGTGATTTCAGGTCTGGGCTCCGACATTGTAGAAGTGGAAAGAATAAAAAAAGCGGTTAACGACCCGGTTACGGGAAAACGCTTCCTTAAAAAGATCTTCACAAAAAACGAGCAGGCTTATTGCTTCGCTTCAGAAAAAAATGTTTATCAAAGACTCGCGGCCCGCTGGGCGGCAAAGGAGGCCTTTTACAAGGCCTGGAATAACAGCGGGTTCGGTTGGCTGGACATTGAGATAAAAAGTACGGGAAAAGCGCCCCCGTACTTTTGCTTTCCCAATTTTACAGGGTCGTCCCCGGTAAAAGCCCATCTTTCGATTACACATACAGAGTCTTATGCGGCCGCTTTTGTGATCGCGGAAAAAACATGAACCCTCCTGCGGTATCAGTAATAATGCCGGTTTTTAACGCGGAAAAATCTTTATCCGCGGCCGTTAGGAGCATACTTGATCAGACACACAGTAACATTGAACTCATAGCCGTAAATGACGGTTCAAACGACCGGTCAAAAGATATTCTGGAAAATTTTGCGGCGAAAGACGACCGTATAAAGCCTGTTCATACCGGGCATCTCGGCATAACTAATGCTCTGAATACCGGACTTCAGGAAGCGTCAGCAAGGTTCGCGGCCAGAATGGACGCTGACGACATCAGTTTTCCCGGCAGAATATCTGAACAGCTTTCCGCTTTTGACAATTTTCAGGAAGCAGGGCTGATATGCTCTTCGGTGGAATTCGGAAAAAACGGACATATTAACGAAGGCTACCGCCTTTATACAGAATGGCTTAATAATCTTTCCGGAACAAAAGATATACTGGAAAACCGCTTTGTGGAATCTCCCGTTGCGCATCCGTCTGTAATGCTCAAAAAACCGGAATACGGCGGATGGCCTGAGTACCGTCCCGGTGATTTCCCGGAGGATTATGATTTATGGCTGCGCTTATTTGAAAAAGGAACAATTCCGGTAAAAATAAACCGGCCGCTCATCAGATGGAACGACTCAGAAAAGAGGCTCTCCCGGAACGATGAACGCTATTCAGGAAAAGCATTTCTGGAATGCAAACTTCCATTTTTAAGCCGATGGCTGAAAAAAAACACTGCCGGCAGAAAATTAAAGGTCTGGGGGGCCGGGAAAATAAGCCGCAAATACACCTCCTTCCTTTTGAAAGAAAACATCAAAATTGCCGAAATCATAGATATTGATCCCAAAAAAACCGGAAGGGAATGGCGCGGAATAAAGGTAGTAAAACCGCAAAAAGCAATCCTGAAAGACGGCTCTTTTATACTGCCGACAGTTCAGTCCAGAGGAGCGGGAGAAAAAATAGAAAAGACTCTTATTAAAAACGGACTTTCAAGAGGACGCGACTATATAAGAGCCGCCTGATATAAAATCGAGATAATCTTGATAAGCCCTGAAATATTATATTAGTTTATTGCGTGTTAAATATGGATATTAAAACTATTCTAAAAAAGTATAAAAACGGCCTGATTTCTGAATCAGAAGCAGAATCGGAATTGGCCGGCGGTGGATTCGAGGATCTCGGTTTCGCTAAGATCGACACGGCCCGGAGAAGGCGCTGCGGTTTTCCGGAAGTTATTTTCTGTGAGAACAAGACCCCGGAACAGGTGCGTGAAATCTCTCTCAGGATAGCCGAATCCGGGCAACCGCTCCTTGCGACAAGGGCGATGCCCGAGGTTTATCAAGAAGTCCTTAAGGTACTGCCGGAAGCAGAGTATAATGCTCTTTCTAAAACGGTTTTCTCCAAAAAGGGCATTCCGGATATAAAAACACACGGAACTATAGGTATTATAACGGCAGGCACGTCCGATATTCCGGCAGCTGAAGAAGCGGCAATAACAGCAGAACTCATGGGAAATAAGATTGAAAGAATTTTTGATGTCGGGGTAGCCGGTATTCACAGACTGTTTGCCCACCGGGAAAAAATAAAAGAATTCACTGTAATGGTTGTAGCGGCAGGAATGGAAGGCGCGCTTGCGAGCGTCGTAGGCGGACTTACCGACAAACCGGTTATCGGCCTCCCAACTTCTGTAGGTTACGGAGCGGGAGCGGGCGGCATAGCGGCCCTTCTGGGGATGCTGAACACCTGTTCCTCCGGAGTTACGGTAGTCAATATAGATAACGGTTTCGGGGCCGGTTTCGCGGCCGGCGTAATTAACAGAATATGAAAACTCTTGATTATATCTTTCTGGCAAGGCCAGTGCTTCTTGGTCCTGTGTGGACGATATTTCTTCTCGGAGCTTTCCATGCCTCGCCTCCCGGCTATCTTCCGTCAGAAGTCGCGCAAAACATCAATATTATCCGTTTCGCGGCGGTTTTTATCACATTCTCACTTCTGGTAAGTTCTATTTATGTATTCAATCAGATAATGGATCTGGACAGCGACCGCCATAACAAAAAACTTTTTATTCTTGCCGACGGAATCGTTTCAGAAAGCAGCGCTATTAAATATGCTTTATTACTTACATTTATACCTCTTATAACGGCTCCTTTTATGGGACACAGAATGCTGACCGTTTATGCGGCAAGTGCGCTGACCGGAGTCCTTTATAATTTCAGGCCCTTCCTGTTCAAAAACCGTCCGGTTTCAGGGCTTTTGTCAAATATGGCCGGCCATGGTTTTCTTGTTTTTTTCGCGGGCTATCTGACAATCAGGCCGGAAGCCTCTTTCATGAAAATGGCAGAACAGGCTCTGCCCTATGCCTTGGCTGTAGGCAGCGTCTTTTTATGCACAACAATACCCGATATAAAAGGAGATGAAAGATACGGGAAAATCACTCTCCCGGTCAAATACGGCATTAAAACCGCCAAAATACTTTCTCTTTTAATGGTCATAACAGTGGTATCGCTCGCTTTTGGAATGGAAAAGAACATTTATATATTGAGCTGCGGCATTTTTGCCGTTTTTTCGAATCTCGCAGCGTTCTTGATTAAAAACCAGAAAGGCGTTTTTCTATCTATCAAGGGCCCGGTTTTTCTTTTGTCGGTTTTTTGCGTTTTTTCTTTTCCCTGGTACGCTCTGCTTCTTCTGATTGTATACGTTTCGGCTAAATATTATTATAAAAAACGCTTCAACCTTGATTTTCCCAACCTTAATCTTAAATGATCAGATTAACAATACTAATAGTGCTCCTTGTAATAAACGCCGGGGCCGAATATTCTGAAAAAGCATTGCTTGAAGGAATAAACCTGATCCTTGACCAGCAATATGCAATGTCCATCAATAAAGCGGATTCTCTAATAGAGGAATCACCGCTTTCGCCTTCAGGTTATTTTCTGAAAAGCATGATTTTTGAGGCAAGAATGGTCGATTATGAAAAGACCGGGGACGAGGAGGTCTTTTTAGAAACTACCGGGAAATGTATTGAAACCTGCAAAAGAATAATTGACTCCGGCAACGCCGGCGCGGAGACCTATTTTTTCGCGGGAGCGGCTAAAGCCGTCATAAGCGCTCACAAATTCAGGTTCTCAGAGTATTTTGAAGGAACCGGAAATTTCCTGAAAGCGGATAAATACCTGGATAAGTCTCTGGAAATTAACCCGGAATTTTATGACTCCTTTTTCTTCAAGAGTCTCTACAGCTTTGCAAAAGAAAAATTCTTCAGTATTTTCGCCCTGCCGTTTCTCAGCAAAAAAGAAGTTCCCGGGAGCGTCAAACTGATGGAAACTTGCGCCGACAGCGGTAAATATACGGCCGGCTTCGCCCGCCTTGCGCTTATAAGCATGTACACTTCTTCAGGTTTCCCGGAGAAGGCGGTTGCCGCGGCTGAGAAATTCCTTCGTTCACACAAGGAAAACCGCGCGGCCCTTTGGATGCTTTCGGATGCCTATGAAGCAATGGGCAAAGATAAGAAAATGATAAACACCGTTGAGCGCCTGATTGCCTCTACTGAAAAAATCCCGGAAGGGTCTCCTTATAATCTTGCGGCCCTGCATCTTAGAGCAATTAATTATTATCTTAAAAGGGATAATAAAAGAAAAGCGCTTGAACATAAAGAAAAGGCCCTTCTACTCAGAGACGCTCCCGGGTGCGGAAAAAGAGAGAAGAAGCTGCTGGAGGAGATTTCGGACAGAGAAATATTGTTATGATAAAAATATATAAAGAAAAATGCGGCATGTGCGGAGTATGCGCAGGGGTTTGCCCTGAAAACGCGATAAAACTCGCGGCGTGTGCTCCGATATGTTCAGAAAAAAAATGTACAAGCTGCGGAAAATGCGTCAAAGCATGCCCGGCTTCAGCACTGGAATTAAACAATGCTTGAAGATTATGATAAAAGCCATTTTGACATAATTGTGGCCGGCGCCGGACCCGCAGGAAGCTCAGCTGCTGCCGCTGCCGCTCATAAAAACTGCACAGTACTCCTGCTTGACCGAAAGAAAAATGTCGGACAACCCGTCAGATGCGGAGAAGGCATAAGCGAGGCGGCACTTCTGAAAAATCTCGGAAAAATTAAACCCGAATGGGTTTCCGGTGAGACAGACTCCGCGTCAATAATCTCACCGGCCGGACATGAAGTAACAATAGAGCGGATGGGAAAGGCCGTAATACTTGACCGTGAAAAATTCGACCTCGATCTGGTCAATGAGGCCATAAAAAAAGGCGCTGAATTTCTTGGAGGATGCAATGTTACAGGTCTTGTATTTGAGAAAGGCGCGGTAACAGGGGTAAACGCCGAAGTAGACGGTAAGAAAACGGCCCTTTTTTGTAAAGTCCTTATTATTGCGGACGGAGTCGAATCCGCCATCGCGCCTGCCGCGGGAATAAAGACCGCTGTCCCTCTTCATGATATGGAAGTCTGTCATCAATATCTGGTATCCGGTTGCAAATCACCAGAAAGACGGATAAAGTTCTATGTGGGGGGAAAAGTGGCCCCCGGAGGTTATATCTGGGTTTTTCCTAAAAGGAACGGCCTGGCTAATATCGGCATAGGCATAGACGGACACAGCGCCGGGAGAAAAAAACCCGAAATATATTTGAAGGAATTTCTTGAAAAACATTTCCCTGATGTAAAGATCGAGAAAGAGACCTTCGGCGGCGTACCTGTATGCCCTCAGCTGGAAAAGCCGTACGGTCCGGGCTTTCTGATAACCGGAGACGCAGCGCGCCAGGTCAACTCGGTCAACGGTGGAGGACTTAGCTACAGTCTCACCTCAGGACAGATCGCCGGAAAAACAGCATCCGGTGCCGTTCTCTCAAACGATTTCACTGAAGAATATCTTTCTTCTTATTATAAACGTTGGCAAAGCAGACTCGGAAAAAAGAAAGACATAACAGATAGAGTAAAAGACGAACTCCGCAAAATAGAGGATAAAGAAAAAGACCGCATAGCTGAAAAATTATCTTCATCCCCTTTTAACAGCATAGCTGCTTTCTTCGCCAGACTTTTCATGTTCAGGCCAAAGCTTCTGTTTTACTCTATGAGGATATTCCTTGACTACTCTAATATTGCGGCAAAAGTGCCCATGCTGCTTATTGTTCTCGGAATTACCATATTCAGCGATCAGGCCTCAAAAGCATGGGCTGTGGCAAATTTCGATTACGGTCCTGTGCCCGTGTTCGGAGGAGAACTTAAGGAACTCTGTTATATAAATGTCGTTAAGAACTACGGTGCCGCCTTTAGCACAGAACCTCACAAAATATTCCCGTTTATCCCCCGGACTGTGTTTTTTGCCGTAATAACAGCCGGCGCCGCCATAATAATGGCGCTCTATTATTTCTCTCTCGACATGAAAGAGAAATTAAAACGATTCTCCCTGGTTTTTATTCTCGGCGGAGCCGCGGGCAACCTTATCGACCGTGTAAGACACGGCTTTGTCTATGACTTTATGGACTGCGATTTTCCCGACTTTATAATGGAGCGGTGGCCAGTGTGGAATGCCGCTGACGCATTCATTACAATCGGCGTCGCTATATTTATTTTTACGGAAATAAAAAGCAAAAAGAAGGGAACCCATAATTGACCATAAAAGTTACCGACCTCCGGGAAGATTACCGTGTGGACAGATATATCTCCGGCATTACCGAGTTTTCCAGAACTTCTGTAAGAAGCAGAATCGATGAGGGCCTCGTTTTCATAAATCAAAAAAAAGCCAAATCCAACTCTCTTGTTAAAAACGGAGACATAATTGAATTTGAACCGCCACAGCCGGAAATCATAAAAATGGAACCTGAGAATATACCGCTTGACATTTTGTATGAAGATGAAGATCTTATCGCGGTAAATAAACCTCCGGGGCTGGTCGTACATCCCTCTCCCGGGCATCCTGACGGTACACTCGCGAATGCGCTTTTGAATTATACAGACAAACTGAGCGGAACTGCCGGCCGGACAAAACCGGGAATAGTGCACCGTCTCGACAAAGACACTTCGGGAGTACTTATGGTTGCCAAAAATGACCGCGCACATGCCGCGATTTCTTCCGCTCTCAGCGAGCGGAAAGTTGAAAAACATTATCTAGCGACAGCCTGGGGGCGGCCTTCAGCCGACAAAGGCCTGATAGACGCTCCTTTATCGAGGAGCAAAAGAAATTACAGAATCATAGGTGTTTTCAGCGACGGGAAGCCGTCTCTTACGAGCTATGAATTACTTGAGGACTTTGAATGGTGTTCTACTCTTAAACTGCGGCTTCATACCGGCAGGACGCATCAGGCCAGAGCGCACCTAAGGCATACCGGCTGCCCGATTCTCGGTGACGACTCCTACGGAGGCAGGGCTGCCGCTCTGAAAAAATGTGAACCGGCATTTAAAAAGCAGGCTACGGCTGTCTTAAGACGTACCCCGCGGATGATGCTACATTCATGGAGAACTGTAATCAGACATCCGGGGACAGGAAAGGAACTCGAAATCCACGCACCCGTTCCGGATGATATGCAAAAGGTAATCGCGGAGATTAAGAGACTGAGATGAATATAAAATCAATAATGAATATTATGGGGATACTGCTTCTTTTTCTGGCAGCCGCCCTTATTTCCCCCCTGATATGTTCATTTATTTACGGCGGCGAGGATTCAACAGCCTTTACAGCCTCAATCGCCATAACCGCGCTTTTCGGCATTGTCCTGATAAAGTTAACAGACAGACAGACAAAAATAACACTCAATGAAAGTTTCGGTCTTGTGACCCTTTCATGGATTTTCTTCGCGCTGTTCGGAACTTTGCCCCTTTATATCTACGGGAAGATGAATAATATAGAGCTGCTGAATTTCACCAATTGCTTTTTCGAGACCATGAGCGGGTTTACTACTACCGGTGCCACAATAATTACAACCACAAAGGACCTGCCTGAAGCCATAGAATCTCTTCCCTACGGAATACTCTTCTGGAGAAGCATGACGCAGTGGATAGGAGGAATGGGAATTATAGTACTTTCTCTGGCAATTCTTCCGCTGATCGGTGTCGGAGGAATGCAGCTCTACAAAGCCGAGATACCGGGACCTTCCGCAGACAAGCTTACGCCGCGGGTAAAAGAGACGGCTGAAATACTGTGGGCGGTCTATTTCGGAATTTCCGCCGTGGAAGTGGTTTTGCTCTATCTCGGAGGAATGGATCTTTTTGATTCTTTCTGTCATACTTTTTCCACAATGTCCACCGGAGGTTTCTCACCCAAAAACGCCAGCGTCGGCCATTACAATTCACCGTTTATTGAATATATTATCATCATATTCATGTTTATCTCCGGTGCCAATTTCGCCCTTCATTATTACGGTTTAAAAGGCAGGTTCAAGTCATATATCAAAGACGGAGAATTCAAATTTTATTTTCTACTTACAGCTGTATTCACACTCTTTATTTTTCTGGACCTGTCCGGTTCCTTTTCCCCGGAATCCGCTTTCAGAAAAGCCCTGTTTCAAGTCGTTTCTATATGCACAACAACCGGATTCGGGACTGCAGACTATGAAAAATGGGCATTCCTGTCCCGGTTTTTGATATTCACGCTAATGATAATAGGAGGATCCGGCGGATCAACAGGCGGAGGAATAAAATCCGTTCGTGTCCTGATAGTCTTTAAGCAAACCCTTAACGAACTGCGGAAACTGATCCATCCAAAGGGAGTATTCTCAATAAAACTTAACAGGAAACCTGTGCCGGAAAACATAGTGATGAATATTTCAGGCTTTTTTGCTTTGTACATACTGATATTCATAGGTGCTTCCGGGCTGATGTCACTTCTTGGCCTCGACTTCCAGAGTGCCCTGGGTTCTGTAGCGGCATGTATGGGCAATATAGGCCCCGGCCTGGGCAGTGTGGGTCCGGTAGACAACTACGAACACATACATTCTTCCGGAAAGTGGATTCTTTCTTTCTGCATGCTTCTCGGGCGGCTTGAAATATATACTGTGCTGGTATTATTTCTTCCGGAAACATGGAAAAAATAATACGCAGCACCCCGGCAATTATTTTATTTTCTTCTTGAGAATACGAAATTGAGACACGACAAAAAAATCAGAAAGGCCTGAGTATGGACATAAAATTTCCGGTCAAACAGGTTGTAACCGTGATCATAACTATTGTTGCGGTTGTTCTTGTGTTTTTTCTAAAATCGATGTTCTACACAGTAGAAAGTAACGAGCAGGCTGTAGTTCTTACACTGGGAAAATACACTCATACATCAGGCGAAGGTCTGCATTTTAAACTGCCTTATCCTCTCCAGACAGTCTTTATTGTTAATGTAACGGGAATACGCAGGTCAGAGATCGGTTTTTCATCGGCCTCGGACAAAAGCGAAAGGATAAACCGTAAAGTCGAAGCCAAGATGCTCACCGCTGATGAGAACATCGTAAATATTGAGATGGAGGTTCAATACAGGATAAAAGATCCAAAAAATTTTTTATTTAACATAGAAGATCCTTCAAGTACTCTTAAAAGCTCAGCCGAATCCGCGCTCAGAGTTGTTGTCGGGCAAAGCCGCATCGATTCAATCCTGACAACCGGAAAAGCCGGAGTCATGTTCAAAGTCCAGAAACATTTGCAGGAAATTCTGGACTTTTATAAAAGCGGTATAGATGTTGTAAGCGTCCAGCTTCCTAAAGTAAATGCCCCTACCGAGGTAATCGACGCCTTCCAGGAGGTCCAGCGCGCGAAAGAAGATAAAATGACCATGATAAACCAGGCCATCGGCTATTCTAACTCTGTCGTTCCGGTGGCAAGAGGCGGAGCAAGGAAAATGATTCTTAAGGCGGAAGGCTACTCTTCAAGAACCGTAAGCCGCGCCGAGGGTGACACGGAACATTTTAAAAAGCTCCGGGAAAAATACGCCAAAGCACCTTCAATAATCAAAAAGAAAATGCACCTCGAAGCTTTGGAGGAAATCCTTCCCGGTAAAAAGAAATACCTTGTCTATGAAGATAAAAGCAGTTCCTTCCTCAATTTTCTGGACTTGAAGAAATAAACGGAGATAATAAAATGAAAATATTCTTTTTTGTAATATCTGTCTGCCTTCTCGCAATAATTTTTTCCTCGGCATTTATTCTTTCGGAAACCGAGCAGGCCGTAGTTACCAGGCTCGGAAAAATTGTCAGGACGCACAGAAAACCGGGCCTCAAATTTAAAGTACCTTTCATAGAGAGAAGCCAAATATACTCAAAAAAGATCCTGAATATCGACGAAACTCCCGACAAAATAAACACAATGGACAAGAAATATCTTTTAATTGACAGCTTCTCCAAGTGGAAAATCACAGACCCGAAGAAATTTAAAAACACACTTCTTACTGTTGAAAACGGTGCTCTTCGCATCAATTCAATAATACAATCCGACCTCAGGGAAAAACTCGGTAGACATTCCCTCCACGAAATAGTAGCTTCTGAAAAGCTCGAAATCATGTCCTCGGTTGCGCAAAGCGCAAACAGGAAACTTGATGAATACGGGGTCAGCGTAGTCGATGTAAGAATAAAAACAGCTGATCTTCCGCCGGAGAATGAAGAAGCTGTTTTTGAAAGAATGCGCGCCGAAAGGATGCAGCAGGCAGCCAAATACCGGGGAGAAGGGGAGGAAGAAAGCCAGAAAATACGGGCCGAGGCCGATAAAAAAAAGGAGATACTGATGGCCGATTCATATAAAAAGTCGCAAATAATAAAAGCGGTAGGAGACGCGGAAGCCGCCTCCATATCCGCGGACGTCTATGCTATAGACCCTTCTTTCTTCTCTTTTGTAAAATCCCTTGAGACTTACAGAAAAGTAATTGACACGGCCTCAACAATAGTACTGCCTGTAAACAAGGGCTTTCTTAAGGGACTTCAGTCTCCGCAATAAAGAGCTCAATCTTTATAGAAATATTCCGGATTCGAACCGATGCCCGTAATACTGTTTTCTTCGTTTATTACGGCGCTGTCGTTCTCTCCGCCGTCGCCTAAGACCAACTTATAAAGAGTCACCGAAGGATATACAACCGTAATGGTATAAAAGGTATCCGGCGGCGTACCGGGTTCTATAGCATCAATTTCAAGACCCATGCCAGATTCATCCGTCGTTATCATTTCTCCGTAAATAATACCCATTCCGCCAATATCTTTACCGGTAGTGTCCCCTGTGCAAAGAGAGCCAGAACAAACAAAATCATAAATCAGCAAAGTATCAGGATTCTCTGTGAAAATATAAGCTTCCACGGAGTATTTTCCGCTGTCTGTACCTAAATCTGCTCCGTAAAGCCGGCTCCCTTTTCAAGGACCACCGCAAGAGTGTCTCCGCCGAAAATCCCGGCAAAAGCCCGCACCAGGTATCCGGCAATAACAGTGACAGGATAAAAAAGCAAAAGCATAGTTCCGCCTACTGCTCCGAAATAGTCGGATCCGCTTGAATAACTCCGGTCTGTCATTTTTTTTGTGATGAGGCTTTTTCTCTTCCGAAGCATTAAAAAGGCTGTTATTTTCCGGAGGGAAAAAGAGAAAGGAGCTCCGAACCTTATTGACTCAATAATCTTAAAACCGGCCTGCGCTGCTAAATTTTCAATTCGATCTTCAGTATATCTTCGAAAATGCCCGGCAAGTTCATCGGAGATATTCCAAAGCCGCGGATTCACAGGAACCGTTATTATGAGTAAGCCTTGAGGTTTTATCCAGTTTCCAACTGACTTGAAAAAAGAGGCATCGTCATTTATGTGTTCAAGGACTTCCATTAGCGTCACGATATTATAAGAGATGCCCGGTTCTTTTTCTGAAACAGAACATCTTAACAGGCCAATCCCCTCTTTTGGAGAACATGCCGCCGGTGACGGATCCATTAACGCGACTTTATAGCCCCGCTTGTGCGCAAACAGTCCCCAGCAGCCTGCCCCGGAACCTATGTCAAGAAGATTCCCGGATACTCGGTATTTCCGGAGCAAGCCATATACTAAATGATTTCTAAAGACATTACGCGGACTGAAACATTTAAATTGCATGCAGCGGTCTTGTTTAAAAAAAGTTTATAAGGCAAATATATATGAATGGTGTCCGTAATACAAAATGTTATCTTGATTTAATCTTAAATTCAATGGAAAATTTTACAGAAAGATATTAACTTATTATAAACGTTTATAATTCACTCCTATTCTTTTCCGGTAAACAAGGGTAGCATAATTTGAATAATAATTCTTTCCCAGAGGCAGAAAATATAATAACAGGAATTCAGAAACCCTGGATTCAGGAACGCCGGTTTTACGTGGAAGACTTCGGAAAGGATATTGAAGAGAATATCCGTCCGGCCGTGGATGCCGCTATAGAAAAATGTGCCGCGGAGGGCGGAGGTCGAGTCCGAATTCCGATGGGCCGGTTCCTGTGCCGAGGCCCCATAAGGCTTCAAAGCGGAGTGGAACTGCATCTGAGTGATGGGTCATTTCTCAGATTCAGTTCAAATCCAAAGCACTATACCCCAAATGTTTACTGCCGCTGGGAGGGGATCAATCTTTATAACTACTCTCCTATGATTTATGCACTTAACGCGAAAGACATCGCAATTACGGGAAAAGGGGTGATAGACGGCGGGGCTGACATATGGAGTACGTTCAGACGGGAACAGAAAGAATCACAAGCAGAAGCATGGCGTGCCGGCGCAGTAGCGGTTCCCTTAAAAAACCGGCAATTCGGAGAAACACATAAGTTAAGGCCGTCTATGCTCCATCTTGTCAACTGCCGGCGTATATTGATAGAGGATGTAATGCTGACCAACTCACCGTTCTGGATGATCCATCCCGTGTACAGCAAGCACATCACCATCCGCGGAGTTGCGTGCAACAGTCTCTTTATAAACAACGATGGAGCGGATATTGACAGCTGCGAAGAGGTTTTAATAGAGAACTGCCGCTTTACAAACGGTGACGACGCTATCGTGATGAAATCCGGGCGCGACCGGGATGGACGGACAACGGGAATTCCCACCCGTAATGTTGTTATTCGAAATTGCGATATTCCTGAAGCTCTGCATGGTTTTGCCGTTGGAAGTGAACTCTCAGGCGGAGTCGAAAATATCTATGTACAGAATCTAAGAATGGGCAAAATAAACGGAGAAGCGATCCAGTTTAAATCAAATAAAGACCGCGGCGGCTTTATTAATAATATTCACATAAAAGATGTTTCGGTCCGGCATGCGGGCCGCCATCTCATATTTCTTACCAACGACTATGGTAAATTCAGGGAGGGGCGGACTCCCACTGAGTTTAGAGGGATTACATTGGAGCATATCAGCTGCGGTTATGCCGAAAAAGCTCTTCACTTTCATGGTCTGGCGGAAAATCCGTTTTGCAATATCCGCCTGAATGAGGTTCATGTGGAGAAATCTCCCTGCCCTGTGAGCTGTAGAGAAAATTGCGGCAATACTGTAATAGATAATGTTTCGGTCAACGGTGTGAATATAACCTGAAATAAAATAAATCCAGATAAAAGGGGCAGCCTTTTCAATAAGGCTGCCCCTTTTAATGGGCGCTACAAGAGTCGAACTTGTGACCCCTTGCTTGTAAGGCAAGTGCTCTAACCAACTGAGCTAAGCGCCCTCTTTATCGTTCTTTTCGCTGTCCCCTTTATTAATCATTATACCGACAGGAATAACAATAAAAAATGCAAATGAAAGGACAAGAGGAGCAACGGTAATTGAAAGCGGATTATCTGCCGGACCACGGCTGAGCAAGAAAAGACCGAGGGCTATCAAAAATATCCCGCCGGCTATTACTGATTTGTTGACTTTGTTAAAAAAATATCCGTCTTTCATTTCATCACCCTTATGCTTTTAAAACGAGTTAAAAATATTAAATGGCTGCCGATTTTGCAAGTATTTATTTTTTTACGGCAGAGTGATCTCTCCGCTGAAGACTTCAACCGCCGGCCCCTCCATAAAAACAGGACCGCCTTGTTCCCATTCAAGGACCAGATCCCCGCCGGTTAGATGATTAAGAAGCTTTTTGCCGGTACGCCCTGTGGCTACTCCGGCCGCGCAAACAGCGCTTGCTCCGGTTCCACATGCCCAGGTCTCTCCGGAACCTCTTTCCCATGTTCTCTGCCGGACCTCACCACTTTCGATTACTTCTACAAATTCAACATTGGTCCTCTCCGGGAACATATCCATATTTTCTATTACCGGTCCGTATTCATGTACAGGAAAATCAGAAACATCATCAACATAAATAACACAATGCGGATTCCCCATACCGACGCACGTAATAGAAAAAGCCCTTCCGGAGACCATTATTTCATGATTAACAAGTTTCAAAGCTTCAATTTTTACGGGAATCTTTTCAGGAGCGAACATTGGCATTCCCATGTTAACTTTTATACTCTCGGCCTTATCTCCGCTGATATTGAGCTTTAAGGGCATCAATCCGGCGTCCGTTTCAATTACCAGGTCCTCCTTGACAGAAATTCCGTGATCATACACATATTTTGCCACACATCGTATTCCGTTTCCGCACATCTCTGCCCGGGAACCGTCGGAATTGTACATTTCCATTGCAGCATCCCCGCGGTCAGAAGGTTTGATAAGTATAAGACCGTCAGATCCGATTCCGAAATGCCTGTGGCTTACATAACGTGCCACCGCGGCAGGATCCGGGACATCATTCTTAAAACAGTCAACAAAAACATAATCGTTGCCTATACCGTGCATTTTTGTAAATTTCATTTTTCCTCCAAGTGGCAGGATTTAATATGTTTATTATTACCAGTCCGAAACGGTCTCATTTATTATTTCCCGAACAGCCATTTCAACCGCTTTGTCGACAGCCTCGGCCTCTGTACCGCCATCCCTGTCGTAAACACCCCAGGCATTAATTTTACCGGAATAGATTTCTTCTGATTTAACATTATTGAAGAAGACGGCTTCAAGCCTTATGGATACCCGAAACTGCGTAACATCATAATCATCCGATCCCCGGCGGGCATACGCGTCCATGGTATTCGCGAAATTCAGAAGTGTCACCCGCAGTTCCGAATGAGCATTTGAATTCACCATCCTCAGGCCGCTTGCAGACACAAATTCATCGGTAAGACTTCTGTGGAGATTATTATCCACAGAGGTATTCACAGTACGGTTTTCCACCAGGGGAATTCTTACCGTACGCAAATACTGCGGAAGAGCAGAACCGGTAAAGCTGTAGCATCCTGTGAGAAGATACAAAAGTAAACCTGTCGATATAAAAATCCTAATCATGACTAAGAAAATAATAAGTTGCATCAGGCTTAATAAACTGCTAAAAGAAGCCGTCCGTTTTTTTATTAACAAAACTATTGAATAAAGTTCTTTATTATAGTATATTATCACCACAAAAATGGGCTACCGGCCCATTTTTCCGTTTAATGAGAAAAAAATGGAAATATTGGACATAAAAACAAAGATAAGGCCTCTTCTTGAAGAGCTCTGCCGGGAAAATTCCGTGGAACTTGTCGATATCGAAGAACAAAAAGGGCAATCCAGGATAAGAATTTTTGTAGACAAAGAAGGCGGAATCGGCCTGGATGAATGTGCTAAAATTCACCGCAGTTTTGTTTTCAGGTTTGGCGCGGAGGACGAGAGGGCTGAAAAGTACTCTATAGAAGTTTCATCGCCGGGAATAGGAAGAAGCCTGGAAAAACCGGATGACTATAGAAGAAACAGAGGGCGTTTTATAAAAGTATCACTCTATCCCGATGAGGAGAAAAAACCTCCTCTGAAACTTACGGGAACATTGAGTTCAAGTTCCGGTGATGGTATAGTCTTTCTGGCGGAAAGCGATGCCCGGAAAAAGGCATCACCGGTGCGAATGGAAATCCCCTACTCCAAAATTAAAGAAGCCAAAACAGCAGTTAAAATTTAAATATACCTATTAAGGAGATTAAAATGTTCCAGGGCCTCAACGACATGATAGGCGATATCGCCAAAGAAAAAAATATCAGCATGGACATGGTGATGCAGACGCTCTGCTCAAGCTTCGCCTCTGCAGCTAAAAAATATCTTAAAATGCAAAAAAATATTGAAGTTACCATCGACCGCAATAACGGTGCGATTGAGATGGCCTTGGCAGTAGATATAGTGGAAGAGATCGACCGCGAAGAAGAAGAAACACAGATACTCCTTGAAGAAGCTGAAAGGCTGCACCCGGTGGTGAGTTTTAAACTTGTCGAAAAAAGTAAAAACTCCAAGACTCAGGAACTGAAGGTTGTTCCACCCGTCCCGGGTGGACTTTTCTTCAGGATGGGACTTCTTGACAAGGATAAAATCACCGCCATCAACAAGGAAAAAGTCAGAGGTAAAAACACGAGAGAAATTTTGCAGATGCTTCGCGATAAAGAAGGTGAAGATGTTGTTATAACTCTTGACCGCGACGATGAGAAAGGGCTTGAATTCACCCTCAAAAGAAAAGGCTTCGCCCTGAACTCTCAGGATCCCACGGTTATAGAGTACTCTCCCGAGCTTAGAACCGGCCAGGAAATGGTCGTAGACATCCCGCTTGCCTTTTTCGGAAGAAATATAATAACATCCATAAAACAGATAGTAATGCAGCGCATACGGGAAGCTGAGAGATTGAGAATCCATGAAGCATACTCCGAAAGAGTCGGAGAACTCATAAGCGGAACCGTCCAGCAGATAGACCGCGGCGGAATGCTTATAAACCTCGGACGCGCCGAAGGCTTTATTCCTTTCAGCGAACAGATAAGAAAAGAAAAAGGGCGTTTTCGCCAGGGCGACACAGTAAGATCTGTTATTATCGACGTAAGAATATCCTCCACCGGTCCGCAGATTATTCTTTCAAGGACAAGCCCCGATTTTCTGAGAGAGTTGTTCAAGCTTGAAGTTCCTGAAATTGATGAGGGTATAGTCACGATAAAGGCGGTAGCACGCGACCCCGGCAACAGGGCCAAGATAGCGGTTCACACTAAAGAAGACAAAATAGATCCTGTCGGAAGCTGCGTGGGAATGAAGGGAAACAGGGTCCAGAATGTTGTGAGAGAACTTTCAAATGAAAGAATCGACATTGTTAATTATACACTTGAACCCGAAACTTACATAAAACGCATATTTGCCCCTTCCGAAATCAGAAAAGTTAACATACTTAGTGAAGAAAAAGTAATTATTATCGCTGACGAAGAGTACCTCGCCGCTATCATCGGACGGGGAGGACAGAACCTCAGGCTCGCTTCAGCTCTTTTCGGTGCCAAGATAGACGTTGTCGGTACCGATGAATTCAATGAAATGTCGGAAGAGGAAAAAGAAGAACTCCTGAGCGTCGAGGAGGAATACGAGGAATACGAGGAGGAATACGAAGAAGAAGACGCCGAATCGGAAGATGCCGACGAATCCGGCGATGAAGTTTCCGAAGAAGAGCAGGAAGAAGAAGAAAAAAAGGAACAGGCCGAAACCGGAGAATAATTCCGGAACCGCTGCAAAACAAAGAAATTCTTTCTGCTGAATTAAACATTAGAGAGGTTATTATGGGCAAAGAAAAAGTATATGAGATAGCTAAAAAACGGGGCCTCTCCAGCAAGGCGCTGATTTCCGTTCTTAAAGAACTCGGCTTCAATGTCAAATCCCATATGGGTGTGGTTGAAGATGACATGAAAGAAGCTATTGAAAATTATTTCAAAAAAGAGATCGAGGAAATCAAACATGATCAGGAAAAAAAGGCCGAAGTAAGTCAGAGAAAAACTCCGAAAAAAGAAACCAAAACCGAAAAAATCGAAAAGAAAAAGACTTCCCCCCTGCTTTCAAGTGCTCCCGATGTCGCGGGAAGACCTCTGGAGCAGCCCAAAAAAGCCTCTAAAGAAGACTATAATGAGTTTCTTTCAAAATTTGAGAAGGACAAAGAAAAGGCTCAGAGTGCAGAAAGCACTGTCGAATCAATAAAAAAGGATATAGCCAGGCTTAAAAGAAAAAGTTCACACACTTCAAAACCTCAGACCGCTCCGGAAGAAAAGACAGTGCCTGGTCGCAAAGGTAAAAAGAAGAAAAAAAAGTCAAAAAAAGTTGATGAAGCCGCTGTGGCAGAAACGCTGAAAGCCACACTGGCCGATCTTTCGGGCAAACCCTCTAAAAAGAGACATAAAAAAGAAGAAAAACTGGAAGACGGCACAGAAGAGCCCAAAATCCTTAAGGTCCCTGAATTCGTTACCGTGGCCGAACTTGCCGGATTAATGAGCCTCTCCTCTTCGGAAGTCATTTCGACATGTATGACAATGGGGCTTATGGTAACCGCCAATCAGCGGCTGGATTTCGAAACGATATCCATGGTTGCGGATGAATTCGGATTCGATGCAAAACTTCTGGAAGAATACAGTATTGAGTCACATGACGTACTCGAGGAAGAAGAAAAAGAAGATGACGAAGCATCACTAAAACCGCGCCCGCCTGTAGTTACCGTGATGGGACATGTCGATCACGGAAAAACAAGCCTGCTCGATTATATAAGAGAGACCAATGTTATTGCCGGAGAATCAGGCGGAATAACCCAGCATATAGCGGCCTACGAAGTCATAACAAAACACGGCCCCGTGACTTTCCTTGATACTCCCGGTCATGAGGCTTTCACGGCCATGAGAGCGAGAGGCGTAAACGCAACAGATGTCGTGGTGCTTATCGTGGCCGCTGACGACGGTGTTAAAGAGACCACCCTTGAGGCCATCGACCATATAAAGGCCGCCGGAGTTCCTGTGGTAGTCGCGATAAATAAAATTGACCTGCCGAATGCGAATCCGGAAATGATAAAGACCCAGCTCGCAAGCCACAACATACTGCTTGAAGGATGGGGTGGCCAGATTTCTTTCAAGGAAATATCCTGTAAGACCGGAGAAGGAATTGACGAACTCCTTGAGCTTCTGGCCCTGGAGACGGAGATCCTTGAATTAAAAGCCAACCCTGACAGAAAGGCGAGCGGAGTTGTAATTGAATCTGAGCTGGACAAAGGCCGGGGGGTCGTTGTAACCTTCCTCGTAAAAAACGGAACCATCAGAGTCAGGGACGCTTTTGTTGCCGGGCCATACTCCGGCAAAGTCAAACTGCTTCTTGATGAAAGAGGACACAAGACCGAATCGGCCGAGCCGGGCTGTCCTGTCAGAGTTCTGGGTTTGGACGGAACACCGCAGGCCGGCGATACCTTCAATGTCGTTTCAGATGAGAAAAAAGCCCGTGAAATATCTTCAAAAAGAATGCTTGCCCAGAAAGAACGCGAATACAGAATGTACAACAAGGTAAGCCTTAACAACCTTTTTGAGAATATTAAGGCAGGGCAGGTCAGCGAACTCCGTCTTATAATAAAAGGCGACGTGGACGGCTCAGTAGAGGCGCTTTCCGCCTCACTTGAAAAGGCCAGCAACGACCAGGTAAAAGTAAATGTAATCATGAAGAGCGTCGGATCCATAAAAGAATCGGACGTAAATCTTGCCGCCGCTTCAGGCGCGATTATAATAGGGTTCCATGTCTCCCCTAACACAAAAATCAAAGAGCTGGCTATTGAAGAGGGTGTTGATATAAGACAGTATACTGTAATATATAAATGCGTCGAAGACATTCAGCTGGCAATGGTCGGTATGCTTCCTCCCGAGGAGAAAATCGTGGAAAGAGGGAAAGCAGAAGTCAGACAAATTTTCAAGGCCTCAAAGATTGGAAATATTGCCGGATGTTATGTTAAAGAAGGTGTCATAAACAGGAATGTGAAAATAAAAGTTGTCCGGGAAGGAGAAGAAATTCTTGAAACCTCAATCGACTCTTTGAAACGGGTAAAAGACGAGGTTAAAGAGGTCAGCTCAGGCTATGAATGCGGCATCCTCCTGAAAGACAACAAAGAAATTAAAGAAGGGGATGAACTTCACGCATTTGAAGTTATCCTGGTCAAGGCAGAGACCGGTGAAACACAAAAGAATTGACAGAATATCAGACCTGCTTAGACGGGAAACGGCCGATGTTATATCGAAAAAGGTAACCGATCCCAGGATCAGCGGTTTAGTAACCGTTACCGGTGTCGACGTTACTCCCGATCTCGGTTTAGCCCGTGTTTTCGTAAATGTACTCGGAGAATCGTCTGAGAAAAAAGACACAATGAAAGCTCTTGAAAAAGCCGCCGGGTTCATTCAGACAATTGTAGCGGGACGAATAGTGCTGAAACGGATGCCCCGTTTCGAATTTAAATATGACGGTACGCTGGATTACGGAGAAAAAATAGACTCACTTATCAGGACAATCAATGGCGGAGACGAAGCGGAAAACGGCTGAAGATTTCAGCAGCGCGGTCGATAATAAAAATTCATTTTTAATTCTCTCGCATCAAAATCCCGACGGAGATAATATCGGATCCGCGATAGCTCTGAAATCTTTTCTTGTCTCCCGGAAAAAGCAGTGCACCATCTGCAACATCTCTCCGGTTCCGGAGCAATACAGATTCATACCGGGCTGGGAAGAAATCACCGATACTATTCAGGGCGACATAAACTCTTTTGAAGCTGTTGTAGTAGTGGATTCCTCAAATGTTGAACGGACCGGTCTTGA
This sequence comes from uncultured Fibrobacterota bacterium, assembly GCA_964401455.1. Classification (GTDB taxonomy): domain Bacteria; phylum Fibrobacterota; class OXYB2-FULL-49-7; order CAYNYI01; family CAYNYI01; genus CAYNYI01. The sequence continues at coordinate 13,345 of CAYNYI010000007.1, read as the reverse complement.
GGAAAACCTTAAGGATTTCAGAGGAACTATAATTAACATAGACCATCACCGGGACAATCCTGATTTCGGAGATTTAAATTACACCGACCCTTCCTGCAGCGCTACAGCTGAAATTGTACACAGGCTTTTTTCCGGTGCCGGATATAAACCTTCCTACGAAGCCGCCCTCGGAATTTATGTCGGAATTCTAACCGACACCGGTTCATTCAGATACGAGAATACCACTCCGTCCGCAATAAGGATTTGCGCAGACATGATAGAAAAATTCAATCTGCCTGTGAAGGATATTTACAAAAACATCTATCTTTCAAATAAATTTGCGAAAATCAAGGCCGAAGGTCTTGTACTTTCATCTGCCGAGCTTCATTTTGGCGGTAAAGTCTGCATTGCCGGAATCAGCCGCTCTCAGCTGGAAAGCACAGGGGCACAAAACGGAGACCTTGAGGGTGTTGTAGACTATATAAGTTCCATTAAAGAGCTTGAGGTTGGAATACTCTCTAAATACACCGATACCGAGAGCCGTTTCAGCCTTCGCTCAAACGGTTCCGCCGATGTGGGAAAAGTAGCACAGATATTTGGAGGAGGAGGCCACCGGGCCGCGTCCGGATGCACAATACCTAAGCCTTTCAGCGCCGCGTCCGCTCTTTTACTTGAACAAGTCGGGAAGTGTCTTTGAACAGCGGCATACTGAGTCTTGATAAACCGGCGGGAATCTCTTCTCATACCGCATTAAACGCGGTGAAAAGGATCGTCGGGAAAAGGCTGAAGGTCGGACATGCGGGTACGCTTGATCCAATGGCAACAGGTGTTCTCGCTGTGGGCATAGGACCGGCGACAAAAGTTCTTTCATATATCCAGAAACATGAAAAAACCTATAGATGTTCCATAAAGCTCGGTTTAGAAACGGACACCTACGACACAACAGGGAGAACAGTTTCCGAAAAAGCGGCGGACATTTCTGAAGAAGAGCTTAAAAAAATAATCAAAAGCTTTACAGGAAAGATAATGCAGCGTCCTCCGGCTTTTTCAGCGGTAAATGTAAAGGGAGCCAAAGCATATAAAATCGCCAGAAAAGGAGAAAAAGTTGACCTTGTAAAAAGGCCGGTGTTCATAAGAGAGATAAGAGAAATAAAGATTGAAGGCGATACAGCCGAATTCACTGTCGTTTGCGGACCCGGAACATATATCCGTTCGCTCGCTTATGACATCGGGCGAAAAGCCGGATGCGGCGCCTGCGTAAGCGCACTTTCCAGAACCCGCTCAGGTTCTCTTAAAAAAGAAACCTCTGTGCGACCTGAAGACCTTAACTCAATGGATGATGTTTTAAAGGCACTCATCCCCATTTACGAACTCCTCCCGGAATTCGGGAAAGTTCTCGCACCTCCGGCGCTCGGGGATATGGTAAGAAACGGAATGGTGCTTCCTGAAAAAGACATTCAGATAAAAAAACGGCCGGATCCCGTTACGGACATATATATTCTCTGCGGAACAGGCGGAATACCCCTGGCCCTGACAAGAGAAGACAGTTATAAAGGAATAAAAGGATTCAGACCTTTCAGGTATCTTGGCAAAAATGAAAAAAACTAGAATATTGTTTGAAAAAGAGCGCCCGTCTGTTCATGAAAAAAGCTGCATGCTTTCAATCGGTAATTTTGACGGTTTTCACAGAGGACACAAAAAGATTATTGAATGCCTGAAAAAAGAAGCTGTCAAAAGAAATATGCTTTCTGCGGTTGTACTTTTTGAGAAACATACTGCCGAAGTCATTAACGGAATAAAGGGGCCGTATCTTACAACCCCGGCGGAAAAAAGAAGTTTTTTGGAGAAAAGCGGAACGGATATTATTATTTTTATGAGATTTAACAGAAGGACCGCCGAAATGCCGGCGGATATCTTCTATAAAAAAAAGCTGAAAAAGCTCTTTAAAATCGGAGGCTTTGTCCTCGGTTACGACCATGCTTTCGGCAAAGGCCGTAACACTCCGGAATCTTTTATAAAAGAAGAAATTATACGCGTAAGCCCTGCGATTAAAAACGGTTCGGCAATAAGCAGCACAAGAATACGCCGGGAAATCAGTTCAGGAAGAATAAGTTCGGCTTTGTCCATGCTTGGACATCCATACCTTCTCAGCGGGACTGTCGTAAGAGGAAAATCAATCGGGAAAAAGCTGGGCTTTCCGACAGCCAATATTCCGGTAGATCCCGAAAGCAAAGCCCTTCCTCCTCCGGGAGTGTACGCTGTAACCTGCCTTGCCGAAAAAATGGCTGAAAGAAAAGCTGTTTTGAATATCGGCAACGCCGAAACGTTCGGAGGTTCTTGTGAAAATCTGGCAGAAGTCCATATACCCGGTTTTTCCGGCGACCTTTACGGCAAAACTCTTCAGATATTGTTAAGGAAGAAAATACGAAAAGAAAAGCGATTCAGTAAAATGGAACCGCTAATAAAGCAAATAGAAAAAGACATTAAAAAAGCAGACAAGCTGTTAACTTAAATAAATACGGAGGTATTTAAAAATGACGAAAGAAAGAAAAGCGGAACTCATCAGTAAATTCGGAAACGGAGAAACTGACACAGGAAACACAAAGGTCCAGATAGCTATAATGACCGAGAGGATTACGGAACTTACCGCACACCTCAAAACACACAACAAGGACTATGCCACAAGACGCGGACTTATTAAAATAATCGGACGCAGAAAAAGACTTCTTGAATATCTCAAGAAAAAAGACCTTGAGGGACACAAAGAGCTGCTGAAAGAACTTGGCATAAGGAAATAACCCTTCTTGTGCCGGAAATTTATCAAATTGGAGAAAATATGATCCACAATGTATCAACTGTAATTGACAACAAAGAACTAAAGATAGAAACAGGAAAAATGGCGCGTCAGGCAAACGGCGCAGTTACTGTTACTATGGGAGGAACAACAGTACTCGTTGCTGTAACAGGCTCGAGAAAACTCAAGGACGGGCAGGACTTCTTTCCTCTGACCGTAGAGTACAGGGAGAAAACCTACGCTGCCGGCAAAATACCGGGCGGCTATTTTAAAAGGGAAGCCAAGCCTTCCGAAAAAGAAATTCTCAGCGCCCGAATCATCGACAGACCGATACGACCGATGTTCCCCGATGATTTCTTTAATGAAGTCCTTGTGGTTGCCTGGGTAATATCCGCCGACACAAAATATGACGCGGACATTCTCGGGCTCACAGGCGCGTCGGCAGCGCTCATGGCTTCTGACATTCCTTTCGCGGAACCGGTAGCAGGCGCAAGAGTATGCATTACCGAAGACGGCCGCAATATAGTAAACCCGGAATTCACTGAAACCGAGGAAGGTATATGCGAACTGGTAATGGCCGGTACAGAAGAGTCTATATGTATGGTCGAGGGAGGAGCAAGTGAAATTTCGGAAGAACAGCTGCTCTCCGCTCTCAACGCAGGGCATGAAGAGATAAAAAAACTCTGCGCCGTTCAGAAAGAACTGAGAGAAAAATGCGGAAAAGACAAGTTTGAATATGAATCTGTAAGCATACCTCAGGACATCATCGACAGGGTCGAGAAAGAATTTTCGGAAGAAATAGCAAAAACGAACGAGATCCCGGAAAAACAGGCCCGCACAAATGCCCAATCCGAAATTAAACAGAAGATCATTGAATCTTTCGGTGAAGAGGCTGAAGGCAATGAATCACGCATCGGTTCGGCTGTAAAAGAGGTCGGCAAAAAAATTATGCGTAAAAAGATTATCGAAACGGGAGTAAGAATCGGAGGAAGAAAACCCGATGAGATTAGAGATATATGGGGCGAAACCGGTCTTCTCAATCATGCGCACGGCTCCGCTTTGTTCACAAGGGGCGAAACACAGGCATTGGTCGCGGCTACTCTCGGGACAAAACTGGACGAGCAGAAACTGGATCCACTGCAGGGAGATGTTTCCTACAAAAACTACATGCTTCATTATAACTTCCCTTCTTTTTCAACAGGAGAAAGTTATATGAAGTTTTCAACCAGCCGCAGAGAAATCGGTCACGGACATCTGGCGGAGCGTTCGCTTCTCCCGATACTTCCAACCTTCGAAAGTTTTCCTTATACTATAAGAATAGTCTCTGACATTCTTGAGTCCAACGGAAGCTCTTCTATGGCTTCGGTATGCGGCGGTTCCCTTTCATTGATGGACGCCGGTGTTCCGGTCAAATCAGCGGTTGCCGGTATTGCCATGGGCCTCATAAAAGAGAATGAAGATGTCGTAATTCTTTCTGATATACTTGGTGATGAAGACCATCTCGGAGACATGGACTTTAAGGTTACCGGAACAGAAGCCGGTATAACCGCCTTTCAGATGGACATCAAAATAAAAGGAATCACTCACGAGATAATGCAGAAAGCCCTCAGTCAGGCCAAAGCGGGGCGCACTCATATTCTTGGAAAAATGACGGAGATCCTGCCTAAACAGCGTGAAGAACTTTCCAAATATGCTCCCCGTATAGAATACGTCCTTGTTCCCACCGACAAAATCGGTATGATAATAGGGCCTTCAGGTAAAAACATAAAAGCACTTCAGGAAGAAACCGGAGCAACCATCGCTATTGATGATGACGGCCGCACCCAGATCTCCGCTGTCGGCGGCACTCCTGTATTGGAAGCCAAAAGACGAATAGAGGCAATGATCGCGGAACCGGAAGTTGGAAAGGTTTACCGGGCTGTTGCCAAGAGTATTATGGAATACGGTGTCTTTGTGGAATTCATGCCCGGAAAAGAAGGACTTGTTCACATCTCTGAGTTCAACGATGGTGATGGCCGTATCAAAATGGCGGACCATTGTAAAAGCGGAGATGTTTTCAATGTCAAACTGGTAGATATCGACAAACGTTCCGGAAAAGCAAGACTCAGCCGCAAGCAGGCTCCCCAGGACGGAGACGAGTCGGCCGGCAAACCGGAAGAAGATGCAAAAGAGACTACCGATAGCTGAAAGGCCGTCCAATAAAAAATGCACCAGGAAATAAACAGGACGACCCTCAGAAACGGTATAGAACTGATATCAGAACAGGTCCCGCATGTGCGCACAGTCTCATGCGGGGCCTGGTTTAACACAGGTTCCCGTGACGAAGACCGGGACAAAGCGGGCATATCTCATCTATTCGAACACATGCTTTTCAAAGGTACTCCTAAGCGGAATGCTTTTGAAATCGCGAGAGAACTCGAAGCCACCGGCGGGAGTATTAACGCGTTTACAAGCCGCGAAAATGTATGTATTTATTCTAAAACAGTTGACGAAAACCTTCCGACGGCTTCCGGAATAATAAGCGATATAATCTTTAATTCCGAATTTCCGGACACAGAACTTTCAAAGGAAAAAAAAGTCGTCTGTGAAGAGATCCGGTCGGCAGAAGATAATCCGGAAGATTATATTCATGACCTGGCCGGAATGGCACTCTGGGGAGATACCGGTCTGGGATCTCCTGTAGCGGGAACACTTGAAAGCGTGAACGGTCTTAATCGGGATGACCTTTTTAAATTCAAAAATTTATTTCTTGAGTCCCCCACAGTTATTTCCGCAGCGGGAAACATAAGCCACTCTGAATTAGAGAAAAATTTTTCGTCGGCTTTTTCGGCGCTTCCCGTTCGCTCCTCACCGCGAGATAATGTTTTACCTTCTCCCCGCTGTGAAATAATTAACTCTGAAAAGGAAATAAGCCAGTCTCATTTATGTATTGTCTTTCCCGGAATCTCATACGGAAGTCCCGAGCGGCCTGCCGCTTCTCTTCTCGACTGTCTTCTGGGGGAAAGCATGAGTTCGAGGCTTTTCCAGAAGATAAGAGAAGAAAACGGTCTTGCCTATTCGATATTTTCTTTTACCGAAGCATACAGAGAAACCGGTATATTCGGGATAAATTTTGCCTGCGCTCCGGAAAATACACTTAAGGTAATTTCGCTTATCAATGAACAGCTGCGCGATCTTATTGACAACCGTATATCAGATGAAGAGTTCGACTTTGTACGCTCTTATGCAAAAGGAATAACACTTCTTTCTGCGGAGAACATGACAAACAGAATGGGACTTATTGCCAAAGGCGTTTTGTATAACGGACACCACAGGACTATTGATGACATTATAGATGAACTCTACTCAGTCCGCCCAGAGGATATCCGGTCTCTTTCTGAAAAATTTTTTTCCTCTAAAGCATCCGCTGCGTTCCTGCATCCTCAGAATGACTGTTTAAACGCCGATGAGATAAGAGAGGCTATCCATGAAACAAAATGAATTAACCGTAAAATTCAAAATACTTTCAGACCGTCCCGGAATAAATATCCCGGCATATCATTCTCTGCATGCTTCCGGTATGGATATACGCTCTTCGGAATATGACTTTATTTTCGGCCCCGGTGAATTCAAGATGGTTTCCACTTCTATCGCGGCGGAAATACCGGAAGGGTATGAGCTGCAGGTGCGCGCCAGAAGCGGGCTCGCTGCGAAAAAAGGCATTGGAGTCCTTAACGGCCCCGGCACGATTGACGCTGACTACCGCGGAGAAATACGTATAATCCTTTTCAACTTCTCTAAAGAGCCTGTTGAAATAAAGTTCGGAGACCGTATCGCGCAGCTTGTTTTATCGAGTGTCATTAGAGCTTTACCCGTCCGGACCGACGAAATTAATGAAACGGCCCGTGGACACGGCGGTTTTGGGAGTTCGGGTTCGAATTAAAACTATCGAAAAAAAATTTCCAAAAATCAAAAAATATTTGATTTTAGCCTCCTTATCAATTTATTTAATATAAGTGTGAATTAATTGATGGAATTAATTTTTTTGAGTTTTTCAAATTAATAAGGAGGGCACATGGCCGCTAAAAAAGTAGTAAGAAAAAAAACAGGAAGAAAAAAGGTCGCTAAGAAAGCATCACCTAAAACAACAAAGAAAAAAGCGACCAAGAAAGTAACCAAGAAAAAAACAGCCAAGAAGCCCGTCAAAAAGAAAACAACCAAGAAGAAAGCTGTAAAGAAAAAGGCAGCTAAAAAAGTTACGAAGAAAACAGCAACAAAGAAAAAAGCGACCAAGAAAGTAACCAAGAAAAAAACAGCCAAGAAGCCCGTCAAAAAGAAAACAACCAAGAAGAAAGCTGTAAAGAAAAAGGCAGCTAAAAAGAAGAAATAATTCCTGACAGGAAACTTTCTGATATACCCCCCCTCTTCTTTTTAGAAGAGGGGGGGGGTTATTTTTATTCAGCAATTATTTAGAAAGTTTTCCCAATGATCAATCAATTAGTATCAAATTGTGTGGGTATCCCACACCCTGCTCCTTTAAACTGGACCCATTTACCAAATGAACACAAAAATTTTGATACAAATAATTTCTTTAGAAAAGTTCAGATATTCAAATCCGGGCTATGTTATTTAATGAATCTCGATAGAGATCAACCGGGATTCAAGATTAATAATTTCGATAAGCATGCTAAAGAATATCATAGAAAACAGGAGTCTTACTCACCTAAGACCGGATTTCTTTTAAAAGATTCTTATGTAAACGGCTCTTGAATTAAAATCATTACGGCAGGAGCACCCAAATTCATTATCGAAATATACAGAAAAACCAGGCTTGATCTTTGTGGCGTCTATACATTAATAATCAGAACTTGGCGGGTTTTCTCTGAGTTTCTTCCGGTAAGCATCAACATAGCTGCCTTCATCTCTCCGCTCTTCACCGGTGTTATAAACCCTTATAGCAGCCTCTCCCTCAACCGGGCAAGCCCATTCACACATCCCGCATCCTATACACAGCTCCCGGCTTATAACAGGAACGCGCCTTTCATTTTCTCCCTCACCGAGTTTTTCCGGAAAAATCGCCCCGTATGGGCAAACCTCATCACACATAAGGCAATATTTCCCCTCCGCATAGGCTACACACCTGTCGCTGTCGACAAAAGCCGTACCGATTTTGGCATAACTCTTTTCTTTTGAATCAAGAGGTCTTATCGCGCCTGACGGACAAACGTGCCCGCAAATATTACACTCGGCGTCACACCCGGCCTTCCTGAAAAACATCTCAGGCAGCCAGAGCCCGGTAAGCCCCCCGGAAACAGACGGCTGCAAGACCTTTGTGCTACAAGCCCTGACACATTCCCCGCAGCGCATGCATTCGGCTTTAAACTTGTTCTCTGTAAGTGATCCTGGCGGACGCACAAGCATTCCTTCCTTTTGCGAAGGAGACGGGAAAGGGCGCGCGGCCAACGAAAAAACCGCGGCGGCCGCTCCGGATTTAAGAAAAGTCCTACGGTCCGGAAGAGGTCCTGCGGATTTGTTTTCGGGTATTCCGAAATTTATTTTATTATATCCGCGGCTGCATGCGTCAATGCATTTTCCGCAAAGGATACATTCCCGGACCTCCGTATTATCCGGTTCTTCCGGAGGAATAGCGCCCGTCGGACAGATCGACGAACATGCCCTGCAGTTAATACAACCGTTCTCTACTACTCTGCGCCTGTAAAATGCCCGGCCGGAAAAAAGTCCCAAAAGGGCACCGGTAGGACATATATACCTGCACCAGAAGCGTGGTGCTAAAAACTCTCCGGCTGTTATGAGTACCAAATAAAAAACAGCGCCCGCTCCTCCGAAAATAAAAACCTTTTGTATTCTTATAAATTCCGCTCCGCTTATACCTGCTGCGGACAAAGGCCCCTTAAGAAGATCAAAAAAATCAGAATAAAGGTTCTTTAATACCGGATACATAGCGAAAGAGGCCGTGCGCGTGGAAATAGCAAGAGGACCAAAATACTGAAAAAGCATAACTCCGGCCGTAGAAGAAACAATTAGAAAGGCAAGAACCAAATATTTGGAGTTTTTCCATTTTCCGTTTTTCGGAGCATTCCTTTTTCTTTTCCTGAAAAAAATCGACATAAAATCAAGGTAGGCGCCGAGAGGGCACATCATGCCGCAGAAGACCCGCCCCAGAAATACGGTAATCACAATAAGACCAAGAGAAACAGAAAGAGGAAGCACAAGCTCCCGCGACGCGAGAGACGCTGTAATAAAGAAAAGCGGATCAAGTTTTAGAAAGATATTAAGCGGTAGAGATTCATGATTCGGATAAAATGAAAGCCCGATAAGAAATACAAATACCGAGAAAAACAGTATCTGGAAAATGCGGGTATATTTACGTGCCATGAATTATTTCCATTTTTTTTGTATCGATATTTCCAATACCCGCTTCTCCCGCCGCCGCGATATGCCTGATTTCAGAAGCAGAGCGTTTTCTGCCGTTCCACCGAAATAATTCAGCGGTATATGCGTCAACCGCCGCGATATCCTTCGAAGCGGTATAACGGTCCGCTTTCTGGACTTTTCCCGGACCTGCCGGACCGCCGTCCAGAAGAACATATTTGCAATCGATTATGGTAAGCGCCGGCGCGGCTGCCAGCGGGAGATCTGCAATGGCGTCGTTTAAACTCGAAAATTCGAAATGAAAACGCTTTCTCCGGCGAAGAACGCCCATAAGATTTTTCATTCCGAGAGAAACATCGGCCGCGGAATGCGACTTCGCGGTGGGAAGATTAATAAAGGCATCCGCTTTAAAAAACTCCTGACAGACTTCCGTTTCCGTAAGCGCCTTTGCTCTTTCAACCTTAACATCTCTGAAATCCGATTTTCGATCGGTGATGAGTATATGAACACCGCTCATTCCGGAAACAGCGTCCTCTATTCCGGTATTTTTTCGGCACAGCTTCTCATTGCGCAAAACATTATCAAAGATAACAATGGTTTTTGCACCCGCATCCAGGCACATTTCCGCAACGGCTTTTACAACGCCGGGATGCGTAGTGGTACCCTCTTCCGGCCGGTTTGAAAAACTCATATTCGGTTTAATAAGAACACGTGAACCGGACCGAATAACCCCGTTCAACAGGCTGTTTTCTTTAACAAGCCTCTTAACAACCGTATAAGCATCGCTCCCCTTATAATCATAGACGCGGCTTACTCTCTCCGCAGCAATTCCGGCGGCAGCCGCAGCGGCCGATACGGCGGAAGCCTTAAGAAATGTTCTTCTGTCCATAAAAACCTCCTAAAGACTGAAAACCGGAGCGATCTCTGCTTTTTTACAAACTTCGTCACCGGCCTTTATAAAAATCATGCCGACTTTATCCTCGAATGCTTCCTGCCTGTCGTGGTCATCCATACCCTGCCACGGTTCCACGCATATATAATTCTGGCCGGGATTTGCCCACAGGCCGAGCTGAGGAAAGTCATGAAAAACAACCCTTACTCCTCTTTTAACAAGAGGGTTAAAAAGAGTACATGTCCTCGCCGATTCTTCGGGAATGTCAAACATGTATGTGGCATCAAGACCGCTTTCTGTCCATTTATAAGCCCCCCCGAGCCTTACTTCCTCCTTTTCTCCGGTAAGAAACGAATCGTTACCCGGCGGCAGCACTCCGTAATGTACCGCTGAGGTTTCGTTAAAAAGCACCTGGCAGTCCTCTTTTTTACCGCCAGCACCGAAAGAACAGCTGAAACCGGGATGCCAACCGAATTGGCATGGAAGGTCCCCGGTGCCTGTATTTCTTACGGTAAAAGACGCTTCAAGTTTATCTCCGCGAAGCGCGTATTTAAGGAGAAAAACAAAATCAAAAGGATAATATTTCCGGGTTTCAGAAGAAGATCGAAGCACATATGTTATGGATGCTTCCCCTTCCTCATTCACGGATTCTGTTTCAAGCTCGGTTTTCCTTGCAAAGCCGTGATTTGACGGCATGGTTATCGGTTTACCCTTATAGATGCTTTTATTCTCCTTCAGACCTCCGACAATGGGAAACAGGACCGTGGCATGACCTTTCCAGTCTTCGGCTGACGGCGGTTCTGTAAGACCGTCGTTCCACATAAGAGGGATATCCTCTCCGGAAGGAGACTTAATTTTATAACTTATTACCTCGGCGCCTAATTTTTTTATTAAAACAGAACTGCCGACCTCAGTATCCTGAAGTCTGTCGATACCCGGTTTATAGTTTTCCATTACACTGTATGACATTTTTTCCTCCGGTTTTTTCAGACAAATTTCTTCTCTATCCTTGTATATTCGGGAAGTTTTCCTATAAGAGGTCTCATATATTCTACAAACTTCTCATTTACCATAAAACCGTCTTCCGACAGCATTTCATCCGGTATCGGTTTTGTCTCATTAGCGACCCTGTCAAGAGGGATCGTTCCCATTTTAGTTACATAAGGAGAATCGCTTTCCCTTATAAGTGTAGCCATAACACCGCTCTCTCCGGCAGACGCGAGTCTGACAGCTTCTTCTCCGAGGCTGAAGCCTTCCTCTATATCAATCTCCGGAGACCTGTCCGCTCCGCACATAGGAAGAGATTCGGTTATCTGGAACTCGCCTCTCCAGTCCGGAAAATGGCTCTTTATTAGTTTATGTATATTCAGAGCAACCGAAGAGCCACCCATGGCTCCGAATTCAACATTACCGAATTTATCTTTTGTTTCGGATGCGGAAACCGGAGTCCCGTCTTCCCATACCGCGCCTTCTCCGCAGGCGATAGACACCCAGCCCACTTTCTCATACACTTCTTTTACTTTCGCGATAAACTTTTCTTTATTGAGGGGCCTCTCGGGAAGAAGAAGTATATGAGGAGCATCTTCTTCAGATTTTTTTGCCATCGCGGCGGAAGCAGCGAGCCATCCGGCATCACGGCCGATTGACTGATAAATTACATAGCTATCGACTTTCTGCATATCTCTGGCCAGAATACCGCTTTGCATGACACTAAGAGCAGTATATCGCGCAGCGGAAGGAAATCCCGGAGTATGGTCTGTTCCGAAAAGATCATTGTCCACAGTTTTCGGGACCCCTACTCCTCTAAGTTCATAACCCTGCTCTTTGCAGTACTTTTCAACCCTGTGGATTGTATCCATGCTGTCATTACCGCCGATCATATGGAAATACCTGATGTCATGGTTCTTAAGAGTTTCAAGTATTATGGGAAAATGACTTTCCTGCAGTTTCAGTCTTGAGGACCCGAGTGCTGAAGAAGGAGTTCTTTTCAGCTTTTCCAGAAAATCGTCGGAAGAATCAGTTAAATCAATAAGCTGGCCGCCCAGGACACCCTGTATGGCGAAATTCATCCCGTAAATTTTCCCGATATCAGGGTTTTTCTTTGCCTCCGAAATAACTCCGGCAAGGCTGGCATTTATTACGCAGGTAGGCCCTCCGGACTGACCTATTATCAGATTTCCCTTCAAAGACATTCTTTACTCCTTATTAATGGTTAAAACATTTTTAATCATGCAGATAATATAAGAGTATTATAGTTTTCAATCAAGCAAATCGGTACTGTCAAACCCTGCCGGCACTTACAAGACGCTCCCTTATGAGCGCAGCATTAGAATCAGAAATGTCCTCTTTTTTACACCTCCAGGACCAGTTTGAGATAGAAGTGGTCCCCGGAACATTCATTCGCGCCTCCGATGAAAGTTCCAGATAATCCTGGAACGGCGCCACAGTAATGCCGGCCTCGGAAGAGTGCAAAGAGTCTACCATCGGTCCGACGGGGATCTCTTCATTTGTTTTAAGGTACTCACGAACCCGTCTGTAGGTGTCCGGATCATTGGCCTTTACATGCATGAGCCAACCGGCCGTTGTATCATTATCATGTGTTCCGGTATAAGCAAGACAATTTCTTTCGTATGTATGCGGCTGATAAAACGGACACTCGAATTCGCCGCCTGAAAAAGCAAAATGCATAACCTTCATTCCCGGGAATCCGAATTTTTTCATGAGCTGCCGGACATCCTTTGTTATTGTTCCAAGATCCTCTGCGATAATGTCAATATTCGGATAGGCATTTGTTATTTCGCTGAAAAATTCGTCTCCCGGTGTACGTACCCATTCACCCTCAATAGCGGTTTCGGCGGACGCGGGGACTTCCCAGGTAGCCCTGAACCCCCTGAAGTGGTCAATCCTTAACAAATCGACAATATTAGACAAAACCCCGAAACGGCTTTTCCACCATTTAAAACGGTTATTCATCATTTTTTCCCAGTTATATACCGGATTTCCCCAGAGCTGACCCGTTTCGGAAAAATAATCCGGAGGAACCCCGGCCACTTTTTCGGGCTTGCCTTCTGCATCCATCTTGAAAAGGTCCTGATTGCCCCATACATCCGAAGAATCATACGAAACAAATATCGGAAGATCTCCCATTATCAGAATGTCTTTTTCCGAGGCGTAATCTCTGAGTTTATGCCATTGCGAATAAAAAAGATATTGTATAAACCTATGCCTTTGCACAGATGAGGCAATCTTCGGGGAAAGTTTTTTAAGAACCGACTCTTCACGCTTTTTAATACCTTCCGCCCATTCAT
>CAYNYI010000006.1:0-48659 GCA_964401455.1 uncultured Fibrobacterota bacterium | reverse complement strand
GTGGGCCCGGCGAGTATTGTCCATGCTCCAGTTAGCGTCACGCATATAAGCAAAGCGCCGTGAATATTCCATGGGCTTGTCTCCGCCGTGAGAAAATTCACTTACTGTATTTGTGTACCAGTCACCGTCATTACCTATTCTGTAATCTGTGCTGAAAAGTTCCATATCAGAGGTAACATCAAAAGAGCCTTCTTTTCTGGCTCCAAGTAAATGATACCAGCCGAGTTTATCCAGCAGATGGTCATGCCATTGAACAGTAGCGGTATGTCCGGCCCACTCCATCAGGTCAAAGCCGAGGCTTATCCACCAGCCGGGCAGAGGGCCAAGCCGGGCGGCGAGATACCTGTTTAAACGTAGGTCAGATGTGCTGTTCAGTCCGTCAGGCGGCTGCCATCCTCTTTGTTCGTCGCCCCACATAAAGATATGCAGAAACATATTTCTTGAATTAGCGGAAATTATGGCTTCCTCGATGGTTCTGAAATTGTCGAGATTGGGATTATTGGCGCTTGTACTCATATCCATGAGATCTCTTTGCGGAAGTATTTGAACTCCGTTGCAGCCATGCTCCCGGGCCTCATCCAGAAAATTCTCCCACCGCGTTGAATTACCCATCAGGTACTGGACAGGTGTCCAGCCGTTAGCGTTTATTCCTTCGGAACCGACACATTCTTCTCGGTAATTCATCCAGATATTAGGAACTATGCCGGTCACCTCTCCATTATCTCCGCTTTGTATAGTAAACATCTGTCCCTGACTGTTTAGAAACCCGCGCGCCGCCTGGTCCGGATTAGCGTTAACTGTAACAGTTCCTGTATGACCGTCAAGGTCCGGGTCCGAACTCGATGTGCTGAAATTCCAGGTACCCGTTTGTACTCCGGTAAAACGGAATTTCCAGGTATTATTGCCGTCATAAAACATCTCTGTTGTAATATCAGAATGGGAACTGTGAGTAAAGGTTGCAGAAGTAATAAGGTCGAAAGGATTTCCGCTGTAGCTGGAATTGTTTAATGACCATTCGGCGTATTCCGAAAACAGAAGAACCTGTTTGTTTCCGAGATCAGCTCCGTTTAGTAGTTGAAAAAAAACCGCCAGCAGAATCAGCAGTTTTTTCGAAAGGATATAATGCTTTTCTTTTCTCATACCTGTCCTCCGTTCCTGTCCTCCGTTTGTAAAAAGGCCATAACGGTTTTCACGCTAAATAATAATTTTGAATGCGTATATTACCTAAATATATTGTTATATATTTTAAAAACAAGTTATATTTAGTATTTATAAGTATCTTAAGTAGGTCATTAGTAAATCTGGAATAGGGTATGGCGGGACAGTCTGAGAAAGTCAAAAACTGGCTTGAAAAAGAGCTTGAAACTTCTTCCCATGGAAAGAAGCTTCCCAAAGATTCTTATATTGCCTCTATTTTGGGTGTTTCAGAAAAAACCGTAAAAAGAGTTATGTCGCTTTATAAAAACAAAGACCTTGTCTGCAGAGGGAAGGGATTTGGTACTTATGTAAGTTCGGAAAACGAGAAATTCAGAAATAATTTTTTATATTCAGAGTCGTCCAAAAATATTGCCGATATCCTTCAGGATATGCTCAATGAGGGCAAATTCAAGACAGGGACAGCGATGCCGTCTCTTAAAGAAGTTTCCATCACATTCAAAATATCAAAAACTACCGCGATTAAGGCCTACAGAATTTTGGCTGACAGAGGAAGAATATATAAGACAGGTAAAACTTTCTGGGTCGGGTCTCCTTTTCAAAAGAAAGTTCAAAGAAAGCTGGAAGTCTGGGTCTTCTATAAGAGTGAAAAAATACTGGAAACGAAATTTGCAAGCGGAAAGCTTAAGCCGCTTTATCTTAAAATGCGAGACGAGCTTTTCCTTAACGGTTTTATAATGCGGTTTGAAAAACTGAATTCTTTTAATGGTTTTTCAGAAAAATGGCTGAAAAGCGGCAGCTTTCCCCCCGGCATTCTTTTTTTATCACTTGAAAAAAGACAGGCTATGAAAATAAAGTCGAGTCTGGAGTTGATTAAAAACAGGCAAAAAAAAACCCACAGTTATGTGCCTAAAATTGTCGCAGACTGGAAACGGGGTGATTTTTTACAAATTCCCTGTACTCATATACAGGAGGGGCATTTAACCACTGCCGCGGCGAAAACAGCGGCGCAGTTTATAAAGGAAAAAAAATTCAGCAGTATCGCCTTTTTCGGTAGCAAGAAAGACCGGATTTGGGACGCGGGATGGATTGGAGTTTTATTGAAAATATTTACAGAAGCCGACGGTCTTGGTCTTGATCTCAGGTTTTCTCTGAATATTATTGGTAATAGTGATTTAGATTCCAATTATTCTGCCGCACTCGAAAAAATAAAGTATCATTATGAAGAGTCTGTATGGATTAATAAATACCGTAAACAGAATTTATCAGAATTACTGTCAATGGTGAAGACACCTCGAAATCTTTTTGCGGGTTTTCAGGAAAATCGGGATGCTGATTTATGGTTGTTCACCAGGGATAATGAAGCCAAACGGGCTGTCAGGTGGGCCGGGAGTAATGGAATAAGTCTTCCTGAGAAGTTATCCGTGGTCAGTTTTGAAAACAACCCGAAATATATTAAGGAAAATATTTCAAGCTGTGTGCCCGATTTTGAAACAACAGGATACCTTTTGGCGCATGCTTTAATTAATGATTTTTCGGTCGCGAAAACAAGTCGGGGGCTTATTAAAACAAAAGCCATAATGTTCGAACGGCTTACCTGAAATCAGCAAAGAGGATTTAAAAACCTCTTTGCTGATTTAGATAGAAAAATTTATTTCACCAAAGCCAGTTTTTTCGTTAAATGGCTTTTTCTCGAAGACCCGTTATAACCGGTTTCAATAACTGCCGTATAAACACCTGCCGGTATTCCGGAAGCGTCCCATGTATAATCCATGGCCTCGCCGCCGTAAGTTTTTGAGGATTGTATTTTCCTGTTTTTATTTGGACCGACCATCGGTCCCCGGGAGTCTCGTTTCCTCCGAAATAGTCGCTTTTTAATTGGGCCCCGTTTACCCCTTTTAGACGGTAATAGTAGGTGATTGTGTATCCTGTCATCTAAAATATGAGTGGTACCGCTACTACCAGGAAGAAGGCTATGGCGGTCTTGAAGACAATAAGCGTCTCCGCCGGCAATACTGGAATGCCATATCACCGGAGGAGAAACAGAAAGCTGTCAATATCGCGTTGGAATATCCGGAGAAATCATCGCGGGAACCGGCATGTTTTTTAACTGTAATGGGAAACTTTTTTTCGGCGTTTTTGAGAAATATTAAATCGGTGTTGACAGTGATTATAGTTCAAATTGTTAAACAGACCATAAATATCATCGCCTGTATTTGTCGATCCGGCTATCTTTGTATGGACATTTCTAACCCCGTAATAGACAGAATTTGTGTCAATACTGTTATCTTCAATATGTAAATGGCCGACTGGATCAGTTATCCCGATCCCCACCATCCCGTCAACTTTCATATCATCACCGCTTCCGCAGTTATTCGGATATTCTATAGCCATCTCATTCACCCTTTATTGAATTTGTTCCTTTTCATTCTTCTCCAATTCCAGAATCTTCTGCTTCATAAGAGAAACAGTATTAATCAGCATCTCCACAGTCTGATTATAATCCCTGAGCGCGCTTTCAAAGTTCTCCTTGGCCGAATAGACCCCCATCTTCGCCTGCAAAGCGCGGTTACAGACAATATCCGGATCGATTTTTCTTTAGAAATCTTTTATGCGACAGATGGCGCTGTTGAGAAAAAGAATAAAAAAAATAGAAAAGAAAAGCTGCTGAGTTAAACGTTCAGGGAGAAAGATTCTTCGAGCCTACAGCCATCCCTTTTTTCGGAAATAATAAAGCATCCCTCCGGCGGCAAAGAACATTATGCCGAGAACAACGGGATAACCCCATACCCACTCAAGCTCAGGCATGGTTTTGAAATTCATGCCGTAAATCCCGGCAATGAACGTAAGAGGAATAAAAATGGAAGCGAACATTGTCAAAACCTTCATGATGTCGTTCATCTTATTGCTCTGGCTCGAAAGAAAAATATCGACCAGACCCGAAATCATGTCCCGGGAAATTTCCACAGTCTCAATAACCTGAATAACATGATCATGAATATCCCGGAAAAAAAGGAGCGAATCATTTTTTATAAGCGGAGACTCATATCTGCTGAGTTTGGAGAATACTTCCCGGTGCGGCCATAATATTTTTCTTATGTAAAGCATATTTCTTTTCAGGGAATGTATTTCAGAAATTGAATCTTTACCCGGAGAAGAAACCGTCATTTCTTCAAGAGTCTCAATCCTCTCTCCGGTTTTTTCCATAAGAAGAAAAAATTCATCGACGACAGTGTCGGCAACGGCATAAATAAGATAATCCGCGCCTTTTTGTCTGATTCTTCCCTTGGATTTTGAAATGCGCTCCTTTACCGGAAGCAGAAAATCCCTGTCAGATTCCTGAAAGCTGAGCACAAGACCGTCCTTTAATACAAGACTTATCTGTTCCTGGCGCAGATTGTGAATCCCTTCTGAATAATAAAGCAGTTTAAGAACAATAAACAGACAGCCATCGTATTCCTCCACTTTCGGGCGCTGCTCGGTATTAAGAATATCTTCAAGTATAAGAGGGTGTAGATCAAAAGCCCGGCCCGCTTCTTTTACTGCCTCTGTATCCGAAAGTCCGTTTATATCAATCCATGTAACCGGGTCTTCCGATTTGCTAAAGGCGGCTCCGGCCGGTCTTTCAGATGAGCTGTCCCATGAGGTCTGGCGGAACCTGTCAGGTCCGTATGAAATAAGCTCTACAACGGTTTTATTTGTAACAGGTTCTCCGACACGCACGAGAGAACCCGGAGGCATCCCTTTTTTATGAGACATTTTAGGAAAAAACTTCAGCATATATAAAGCCTTTTTTTTAAGGTTTTATAAAAAATAAGTTAATTCAGGATAATTTTCAGAAAAAAGCCGGCAATTGAAATTGCAGTATGATATTTAATATGGCGCCGGAAGAATACCGGCGCCAAAGGAAGTTGATTCATTCTTCATAATAGGAGTCGTCATATTCCTCTTCTTCAAAAGAATCCTCCTCATCCGCAGAATTTTCGACAGCTGCGGCGTTCGTGATGCTGATAAGCCGGTTCCCTTCATTGTCAAACCTTACAGTGCCTGTTACCCTGACCTCCCGGCCGGCAAGTTCTTCGATTAATGAAATCTCGCCGGCCGACTCAACATAATAGAGTTCTTCCTCTTCCCAGTCACCGCTGCGGACAGCGTAGGAGGCTCCGGCAATTTTGGAATCCTCTTCAAGCTGAATTATTATTCCGGTTACGGTAACGTTCTCATGCGAAAAGGCGGGCAGGAAAGTTAATAAGGCTGTTATGACGGGAAACAGAATTCTTGTCATTTTAAGAAATTTCCTTCCTTTTAAATTTCTTGTTGTTATTTGTTCTTCTTCGGCTCTTTTCCTTTTTTTTCACCTTTCTTAGGCATCTTACCTCACCTCCTCCATAAACTTTTTATGTTGAAAATTTCCGGCCAAATCGCCGAAAAGAGTATATCAATTTTTATGCCGTAAAGTAGTTCGGCCGGCAAGTTGTTAATAATTAACAAAATCAGAAAAATTGGAAAGAAAAATCACTCCGGTAATAGGGCAGACAGGAACTCAGAGTTCCTGTCTGCCGCAAAAAAAGGATCCCGTGGTTCCTGATCTGTTTTGGAATTTAAACATCTCTTTAGAAATTCCGTGGCGTCTTAGAAGTTTGCTTAGTTGTCTTGTGGATATGCCCGCGCTTGCGGAAGATTCCTTTATCCGGCCTTCGTTGATTTTCAAAATTTGTGTCAGATATTCCGATTCCAGGGTTTTTATTCCCGTTTCTCTGCATTCTCTCAGTGTACCTTCACAGGTAGCGCCGGGAGAAGCTGTCTTAAAGCTTTCAAAGCCCGTTATTTCGGTAAAAGAATCCGGTTTTATACACTCAGAATCTGTATTTATGTAAGCCCGTTCAATCAAGTTCTCCAGCTCCCGTATATTTCCCGGCCAGGAGTATTGAATCAAGAGCTTAAAAACTTCATCACCGGAAAAGAATTTAGATGAATGGTTACCCATATTAAGGCCATTTAGAATAGATAAAGATAGCGGTTTAATATCTTCAGAGCGCTCTCTCAGAGGAGGAAGTATAATAGGATAGGCGCTTATTCTATAGTAGAGGTCTTTACGAAACAGGCCGCTTTCACAGAGCTCATCAAAATCGGAATTGCCCGCAGCAATTATTCTGGCCCCGGATTTCAGTTCACTGTCGCCTCCTACCCTTTGAAAGGTTCCGTTCTGAAGAACGCGCAGCAGCCGTACTTGGGCCTGAGGGCTCATAGTTCCGATCTCATCAAGAAAAAGAGTACCATTTGCCGCCTGTTCGAATTTGCCTTTTGTTTTTTTTATCGCGCCGGTAAATGCGCCTTTTTCATGGCCGAAAAGTTCCGATTCTATAAGAGTTTCCGGAATGGAACCGCAGTGCAAAGTAAGGAAGGGGCCGTTTTTTGATTTACTCAGAGAATGAATATACCTTGCAAGCTCGGTTTTGCCCGTACCTGTTTCGCCCATGAGCAGGATTGTAGTATTGTAAGGCGCTGATGCATGAATTCTTCGGTACACCTGCTTCATAAGGCTGTTCTTTGTAGAGTGGAATTTTAATGTGTTGTCCATCTACTCATACTCCTCACCGAAAAAATCTGAAATTATACCCGAGAGTTTTCTTCTGAGTACCGAATAACTGAAATACTTCAAAGCAAGTGCATAATTTTTTTCAGTAATCTCTTTCCTTGATTCGGGCTGTTTTAAAAGTTTCTCTACTTTTTTGACAGCGGTTTCTGTTAGGTAATCATCTATTTCAACAACATCAAAACCTTTGGGCTTTATGTCATTTGCATATATCGAATAGTTGTTTATCAGTACGGGTTTTTTAAAAAAGACTGCCTCAAGAAACGCATTACCGAAACCCTCGAAAGCAGAGGGATATGTAATGAAATCCGCAAACGGATATACATCGGACAAGCTGTATATCTTTTTCCCGTCAGGTGCTGTTCCCCTTCTTTCGCCTATTTGACCTGAAACAAAAATAGTATTTACATTTAAAAAACGGCTGTATTCTCTTATTCTGTTTTCATATTCTCCGCCTTCGTCGCCTGAAGCATGAGAAATAACAAGTTTCGCCTTGATTTTCCTGTTTTCGAGTCTTTTAATGAGTTCTACGGCATGCTCTATTCCCTTTCTTTGGACTATTCGGGTCGGCTGCAGTATAAAGTATTCATCCGGAGATATTCCGAGATCTTTTTTTACGGTTTTTGAATATGAATCAGGTTCTGAAGGAGAAGATTCATAATCCATGACATTAGGTATAACAACCGCAGAGACCGCGCGGCGCAGAGCAAGCTGACTTCGGCCGTCCGAATTTATTACTACATGACGTACAAAGGGATGTCTCGGAGGAAATGAATTGTTTAGATAGTCCCAGACACAGTTGACGGAAAACCTTTTTCGCTCCCAGTAAAAATCATGATTATGGGCGATTGTCGGAATGCCCGATTCTGCAATGTATTCTGTACAGGCCAGACCAAGAGGCAGGTTTACCGGAATTGCAAGGGCATTTTCGACGATTATAATGTCGATATTGAGCTGCTTTATAAATCTTTTTAGCGAACTTTTAATTTTATTTTTTGCTCGTAATATCCTCAGCGTAAGTGATTCCGGTCGGATTACTTTACGAAAAGCCGCATGATTTATTCTTTCAATCTCAGGATGTTTGAAATGAGCAAGCGGGCATTTAAGAGACCTTTCGGCGGGTCTATCCAGTTCTCCGGCGAAATAGAAGCATTTGAACCCCATTGCCTCTAATACAGAAGCCCATTTTTCTATCTCAAGAGATACGCCGTCTGTTCCGGAAATCCGGGTTGAGATAAAACCGATTTTTTTCAACTGCTTTTTCTCCATTTTGTATCCCCATTAAAAAAGCCGCGGTTTTTATACCGCGGCAATAAAAAAGCAAATAGGTTTTGCCCTGATATTATTCTTCTTCGGTTTCTTCCTCCAAAACCTCTTCTTCTGCTGCTTTTTCGGCAGCATCATCGTCGGCTTCTTCAGACTCTTCTGTTTCTGAATCTGCCGCAGGTTCAGAATCCGCGGCATTTTCTGCCGGCTGCTCTATGCTTGTCTCAGCTTCTCCTGCTTTGTCGGCCTTCGCCGTTTCTTTGGAGCAGCCTATTACAAATTGAGCGCTGATAAGAAAAATAATTAAAACAAGGTACTTCATACCCCCCCCTTTTTTTTGTTAGATGCCGCAGGCTTGAAGCCGCAAACTTTACGGCAAATCCTATGGCGTTAATGTTCTATAAAATACATATTTTTCTGTCTGAAATAACAAATAATATTTACGAAAAAGAAGAAATAAATCATCAACTCTTGGCTTCCTATAATTTATTATCTTTGTAATGGAAGGTTTTAACACAGTAAAAGGGGTCCGGAATGATTGAGAAACTGGTCGAGGAATTATACGGTGAAGCGGATGAAAAAAGAGCCCTGGCGTATTTGAAAAAAATCCAGAGCATCGACAAATCATTTACTTTTCCCGGATTTGAGAAAAGTTCTGCTTTCTGCGCAAGAAAAGCGGCATCGTTTGGTCTTGAGAGTACAATTCATATGCTTCCCGCGGATGGAGAAACCGCCTTTGGAGATTGGATAATGCCCATGGCCTGGGATATAAAAAGCGCCGCCGCCGAAATAGTATCTCCTTCGGAAGCCGCCGGGGAAATTGCCGACCGCTCAAAAATTCCGGCCTCTACCGTAATGTGGTGCGGACCCACGCCGAAAGAAGGAATACAGGCAAAGACCGCGCTTATTACCGATTCTAAAAAAATTTCCCCGAGAACAGTAAAAAATAAAATTGTAATTACCCCGTTGGCGGCGGCCGGGATAAAAAAACAGCTTATTGAAAACGGCGCCCTTGCGGTAATCTCATTTTTTCTGCCGCGTCCGGATCTTTTCCCGGACGCTGTCGGCTGGACAAATACCTGGTCTGATGAACCCACAGGATGGGTTTTCAAGGCAACCGATACCCCTTTTACGGGGATTAATATTTCCCCGGGAGATGGGAAAAGGCTTGTTGAAAAAAGAAAGAAATTTCCCGGAATGGAAATCAGCATTAAATGTGATTCAAGATATTACAGAGGTGTACTTCCTGTGACTTCCTCTCTTCTTCCCGGGAGAAGCCGAAAAAAAGAAGTTATCGGTATAGCGCATATAATGGAACAGGGGGCCAACGATAATGCCTCCGGGTCCGCTGTTCTTCTTGAGGCAGCCCGAATGTTGTCTCTTCTTGTTAAAAAGGGCGTGCTGAAAAAGCCGAGAAATTCCATAAGATTTCTTTTTACAGCTGAATGTTACGGCACGGTCGGGTTTGCCGCTTCATGCCCTGAAATTACAGAAAGAACATATGCCGGTTTATGCGCCGACTGTGTGGGGGGGGATCCCGCCAAGGTGCATTCGGAAATGATTGTGCACAAGACTCCTGATTCGGTTTTCGGCTTCGCCGACGAGCTTTTGGAAAAGATATACTCCGGGCTAAATAAAATTGAGTATATGCCCGTTGATTTTAAGTCTTTCGACCTCGGCGACAATATACTGACCGATCCTTCGGTAGATATTCAAACTCCTTATATGGGTGTTAAGGATGCGGTCTGGCATACTACAGCTGACCGTCCGGAGATTATAAGCAGTAACATTTTAAAGAGGTCTGCAGCGGTAACAGCCGCTTATCTTTATACAGCCGCAAACGCCAAGATTTCAGATGTTCGGGAAATATTTGATTCCATGCTGATAGCAGCTTCGGCAAGGTGCCTCCGTGCCAGAAAGGGTAAATGGCCCTCTGCCGAGATAGGCTATACCGTTGATTTATACCGGGCCAAACTAAAAAAAACTGCAGCTGTTTTCGGTACGCCTGTCAAAGAAGTGTCAAAATACCTGAAAGCTCTTTCCGGTCTTCGAAAAGAAGCGCTGCGCGGCTTGCCGGAAAAGAAGCCTTCAAGACTTAAAAAAGCCGAAAAGCTCATTCCCGTAAGACTGCTTCCTTTTACATTCTCTTTCACGGACAAAACCGCCGAAGACCTTAAAAAGAACAAAGTCAGTATGTGGTCGCCCCGGCTTATGAGGGCCTTATTCCGCACAGACGGAAAAAAGAGTCTGGCGGATATTATAGAGTTGTGCGAACTCGAGACCGGCGCTCCGCAGAAAGAGCTTTACGGAATATTTAAAGCTCTTGAGAAGATGGGGAAAATAAAAATAAAGAAGAAAAAATGAAGTCATTATTATGGATTTTTTTTCCGGTCCTTTTATTTTTTCCGGTGTGCAGGCTTATTCCCGATACAGACCCGGAGCTTTATTCCATTACAATAAAAAACATTAAAGCCGAAGGAGCGGAAGGCGGAATGCTTCGTTTAAAGCCGGTCGCCGCTATAGAAAACCGCTCAAAAAAGGATCTGAAAATTGACCGTCTTTTATACCGGGTGCTTATTGATTCCGATACATCAGGTACCGGAGAAATAGAGAAAAAAATACTCGTTTCCGCTTCAGGCGCGGAGGATATTACACTGCCGATTACAGTTGACGGGAAATCCGTATTTTCAGGCATTGGAAGACTGCTCACAGGAAGGGGAGTAAAGATAAGAATCGAAACCAAGATTCATTTCCCCGTATTGTTTTTTACCTGGCCGGTTCCCCTTAAGAATTCTGCGGAACGGGAAATTGACGCGGCCGGGCTTTTAAAGCTGCGTTCTGAAAATTGATACTGTTCCGGATAGCGGTGAGAGCTTTGCGCCTAGTAATTCTGAAGGCCTGTTCATTGATCTTTCGGAATAGAAGCATATATGTGTGGCGTCGTTTTTATAGTGCCAGGATTCAAACTTGTCCGCATAGTCAAAAAGAGATGTCATTACCGCCATAATACCGCCGGGTTTTAATATTCTGAAAAGCCTTTTTGTTTCCGCGAGCGGGTTGCGCAAGTGTTCTAAAACTTCCGATGCCGTTATTACATCGTATTTGCTTTTAAATGCCGAGTCATCTTTTTTAAAAAAAAGGTCATATTCTTTGACTTCAAAGCCCTTCTCTCTGAGCATTTCAGAAAGCACCGGAACCGGTCCGCATCCAAAGTCCAGACAGGACGCGCCGTAAGGGGCGGCCTTTTCTATCTGCTTGATAATTTTTTGGAGAAAATTTTTATATCCTTCGTTCTCAATGTTGTTCTCATGTTTTTCATAACGGGATTTTTCTTCATCGGGAGAAAGATGGAATCGGGGTGGAACGAAAATCAGTCCGCAGTCTTCGCAGATAAAAAAGGCCCTTCTTTTATCCGCTTTGTAAAAGAGAGTTTCTTTTTGTTTGCACAGAGGACATTTCATGCATACAAAGATATGTTTTTTCGCATATGGGAAATAACTTATATTTATCACACAACTCCCGGAGGAAAACCCGTTATGCTGAGTGCTGAAACAGAGATCAGGGTGAGGTACGCCGAAACCGACAAGATGGGCGTGGTTTATTACGCGAATTATTTTGTCTGGTTTGAAATTGGCCGTACCGACCTTATGGCTAAAGCCGGAATGTCTTATGATAAGATGGAGGATGAAGGATATTTTCTTCCGGTACTCGAGGCTAAAGCCGATTATAAAAGCCCGGCTAAATACGGTGATGTGCTTTTCCTTGAAACAAAAGTGCGTTTACTTAAAGGTTTTAAAATTTACATAGACTACAAGATATCTAAAGAGAGCGTCGAAGTCGCTTCCGGAGCCACTGTCAACGCTTTTCTGGGGCCGGACTGGAAACCCGTCAGGCCGCCCCGCTATTTTCTTGATTCGCTCGGAAATTAATAAGGAGGAAAAATGGGGGTTGATAAAGAGTCCGCTGTAAAAAACATAATAGGAGAAAGCGCCGAGGCGGTCAAGCTTAGGAGTATCCTCAAAAAAACCGCGGCGCACAGGGTAAACATTCTGATAACCGGCGAAACCGGATGCGGGAAGGAGATGGCCGCCAGGACAATTCATAAACTCAGGTCTGGAGATGAAGGACATTTTGTTATTATAAACTGTTCCGCGCTGCCGGAAAGTCTTTTTGATGCCGAGCTTTCAGGGACCGCTTACGATGGAAGGGACAGCAAAAAACAGAGTTCCGGCTTTACTTCGGCCGATACTATTTTCTTTGATGAAATCGGTGACCTCAGTTCGGAAAGCCAGGCGAAACTTCTCCGCTTTATGGAAAAGAAGAAGAAAAACGTTCTGGCGGCGTCGGGAAATGTTCTGATTAAGAAAGTTTCGGAGGGGTCATTCAGGGCAGATCTTTTTCACAGAATAAATGAAATCGGAATTGATATACCTCCGCTTCGCAACCGTCGGAAGGATATTCCGGTTTTATGTGAGCATTTTATGGAAATGTTTTCAAGGGATTTTGGCGGTGAGAGTAAAAAAATGTCCGACGCCTCTTTGAGTCTTCTCATGAAATACGACTGGCCCGGAAATGTCAGAGAACTTCGTAATGTCCTGAAAAAGGCAATACTTCTCTCAGAATCGCAATCGATCTGGATTGAGGATTTGCCTCTTATAACGGGGTTTTCCGGGGCGGCACCCCATAAAGAGCAATCCTTCAGGCCGCTTACGCTTAAGGATCTTGAAAAAGAGCATATCGAAAATACTTTGAAGTTTACCGGATGGAACAAGAAAAAGGCCTCAGAATTTCTGGGAATAGACAGGACCTCTCTTTACAATAAAATCAGCAAATATGAAATAAAGGAAGGATAGTATGCCCCCGAAAACAATATTGCCGCCGGAGCAGATAGATATCTCCAACATTATTTACAAAAAAGCAGATGTGCTCCGGGCAAATCCTCAGCGGTATGAATTCGAGCAGATTGACGGAATTGTTCATTTTGATCCGGGTAATAAGACAATTGCCGGCGTTAAATATCAGAAAGAAGAGGAGTTCTGGACCAGAGGGCATCTCCCCGGAAATCCTCTGATGCCTGGTGTCCTGATGATAGAGGCCGCGGCTCAGTTGGGCTCTTTTTATTTTCACCATTCCGAATTCGGAGGGCCCGGTGTTTTTTTTGGTTTCGGGGGCGTTGACAGGGTGAAGTTCCGCAAGACAGTCAAGCCGGGAGAGACTCTTTTGATAGTGGCACAGAATACAAAACTCCGTAGTCGCGCCGGGGTTTTTTACGTTCAGGCTTTCGTTGAAAATGTCATGGTTTTTGAAGGTGAAATTACCGGAAGAATTTTTTAAAAACATACATAAGCAAATATTGACTTTCCTTTTGAAAATTGATAAATTATTCATTAATAGCATGATTTTTTATTAAAAGGAAACGGATCTATGGTTATTGATTTTGAGGAAGGTGCACCGGGAGCTGTTGATGAAATCCCGGAGGATCTTGATTCTCCGATTGATGATGACGAAGAACTCGGATATGAAGATGCCGAGGAAGAAGAAGAGGAGGAGCTTGAAGAAGAAGAGGAAGAGTACGATGAGAATGATGAAAGCTCGTTCGACCCTGATCCTATAGATGATGAGGAAGTCGCGGAAATTGATTTCTCAAATCATACCTATACACGGGAAGATGCCTGGGAGGATTATTCTGATCAGGAATGGGAGGACATGGTCTAGGCCTTTTCGATCCTGGCTCCGAGTTCCCTGAATCTATCGTAAAATTCCGGAAATGTAACTGAGGCGGCTTCCGCGCACGTTACTTCTGTTTCTCCCTCCGCTCCCATGCCGGCGCATGAAAGAGCCATGACTATCCGGTGGTCCTTCTCCCCTTCGACACGTGCGCCTTTCAGCGGGTGCCCTCCTTCTATTATCAGACCGTCTTTCTTTTCTGTTATTGAAGCGCCCATTTTTCTTAGTTCAGCGCACATTACACTTATTCTGTCGGATTCTTTTATCCGGGCATGCTCGACATTCACTATTTCCGAAAGGCCTTCGGCATAAGCGCAGATTACCGCCGCTGCGGGCAGAGCGTCCGGGGTATTGTTCAGATCTATTACCGCTCCCCTAAGTTCAGAAGAGGATCCTTTTACCATTATTCCCTCCGGGGTTTCTGAAATATTTCCCCCCATCCGGGAAACGATTTCGAATAACTCTTTATCTCCCTGCGGGTCTTTCATATCAAGACCTTTAATGAGAATGTCGCTTTTTGTAATTAATGCGGCGGTTAATGGAAAAGCGGCGGCCGAGAAATCTCCGGGAATGGATGTCTTTAAAGGCCGGTATTTTTTATTTCCGGATATTTGGAATATTTTCATGTTTTCCTGCTTGACATCGGCTTCCACGCTTTTAAGCCAGTCGAGAGTAATTTGCACATAGGGTTTTTCGTTGAGCCTGGGAGTTTCAAGAACAGTATTGCCGGGAAAAAGCGGTGCGCTGATCAGTATCGCGGAAAGGAACTGAGAGGTTGTTCCGTCCACTGTTGTTTTTCCGCCGCCGCACGGGCCTTTTATGCTGAACGGACAGAAACCTTCTTTTTCTTTGCAAGAATATTTCGCTCCCAGGTCCGAAAGGGAGCGAAGCAGAGGACCCATCGGCCGTTTCCTTATGGACTCATCTCCGTCAAAAAAGATTTTCTTTTCCGAAACTGCCGCCGCCGCGGTAAGCAGCCTCAATGTGGTCCCAGAGTTGCCCACATCAATCGAAGTTTTTTGAAAATTTTCAGGACCCTCCGAAACAATCTTCCAACTGTTTCCACGTAAATCCACATCGGCTCCGAGAGAAGACGCCGCAGATAAGCAGGAGCGGGTATCATCCGAGATCAGACCGTTAATAATAATGCTCTCGCCTTTTGCGAGAAGTGCGAATATTATAGCCCGGATACTGTGGCTTTTAGAACCCGGTACTCTTATTTCCCCTTTAAGTTTGGATGGTGATATTGTAAAAATCATAAAAATTATGCCTCCTTATTGAATTCCCCGAAGACTTCCCGGAAACAATCGGCCGGGCATTCTTTTCCGGTCCATAATTTGAAAGAAGCCGCCCCCTGATATATGAGCATAGAAAGGCCTTCAATTATACGGCAGCCTTTTTTAAGCGCTCCTTTTATGAGCTCTGTCTTTCGGGGATTATAGACAAAGTCGAAGACTGTTTTTCCTTCCGGAATATTTTCTTTGTCCAGTACAGAAAATCCGGTATCCGGATACATCCCGATCGGAGTGGCGTTTATTATGAGGTCAGACTCCTTCAAGCCGTTGTAGAAAGATTCAGAATACAGCTGAACAAGACAAACCGCCGGACCCTTTGTGAGTGAATTTATTTTTGAAACGAAGGGCTCTGCTTTTTCCGGAGACCTTCCGGCGACAGTTATAGAAGCGTTACTCTCCAGAGCAAGGCTGTACGCCGCGGTCCGGGCGCTTCCCCCGGTTCCGATGATCATGATTTTGCTTTTTTCCGGAATAATGCCGCTTTCAATTACCGGCCGTATTATTCCCTCCGGGTCGGTGGTTGTTCCTTCGAGTTTTCCATCGCGGTTTATTATCGTATTGACTGCGCCGTAAATTCTGCTTTTCTCAGATAAATTGTCAACGAGCTGCGCTGCCGCGGTTTTATGAGGTATTGTTATATTCGCACCGAGAACTCCGGGTGAACGCAGAGCTTCAAATGCCCGGGGCAGGTCCGCGGGAAGGACATCCATTGTCTCATAGACTGCGTTTATCCCGCATTTCTTAAACGCGTTATTCTGCATCAGCGGAGATTTGCTGTGACCAACCGGATGCCCAAGGAGAAATACTTTTTTCAGGGGATTCTCAGCCAATTTTTGAATACTCCGTTGTTCTGTTTCTTCCGTTTTCTTTAGAATAAAAAAGTGCTTTATCGGCATTGGAGACTAATTCTTCGGGGTCTTCCATTTCCGGAAAAAATATTGAGGTTCCGATAGAAATTGTCAGTCTTTTTCCCGGAATTTCTCTTTCTCCGTTGAACCGGTAATCATAAACGGCTTCTCTCAAGAGTTCTGCTTTGGTAAACGTTTTTTCCGATCCGGATTCAGGCAGAATTATAATAAATTCTTCGCCGCCGTATCGGCAGATGATGTCTTTTTGAGAAGCGACCGCATTCATAATTCTTGATATCTGTATAAGAGCAAGGTCACCTTTAATATGGCCGTTGGTGTCATTGTATTGTTTGAAGTAGTCAACATCAAGCATTATTAGCGAAAAGGCGCCGGTCTCGTCGTTTTTTGCCTGAGTGAATATCTGTCTCAGTCTGTAATTAAAATATTTCCTGGTATAACAATAGGTAAGACTGTCTGTTATTGCCTGTCTTACTGTTTGTTTATAACTTTCGATGTCCAATATCCTGGGCGCAGTCATAGATTGCTTAATATTTGTATAATAGTCGAGACACGCTACCTGAATACCTACATTCCGGCCGAGTTTCTCGCTCATGAAAAATTTATGTTCAAGGATATTCTTCCAGTCGCTGCGGGCTTTTTTTTCGCTGAGTTTTATACTTGAAAGAGAAAAAACGAGATCGCTGTAAAAAGTATTTCCGGATTTCTCGTTTTCATAGGTTTTTTCCAGGCTGCTTATGCGGTCGGCGAAACTTTTATCGGCAAAGCTGTCGAAATTTTTCTCTATGGTATGATCTGCAGGCAGAGAAACTTCGTTTATGTCAGGGTCGTATTTTTCGAATTCCACTATTAAGTCTCTTTTTAAAGCATGTCCGCCAAAAATAAATAAATATCTTATGGAATCTCTATGATTATTTTCTGCCGGGGATTTTGCGATTGAAAGTGTATATTCAGCCTGAAACAGAGCTTTCAGCTTCGCCGGCGGAAGAGAAAATATAACCGTTCATGGCCACGGAAAGTCCTATAATGTCAAAAAGATAACGTATCTCATTTCCCGGTTCCGTGGAAAGGGCCAGGGCAAAACGCCCGTTTTCTTTCTCGTGACACCAGTTCCACATTTCCGCAACAGCCGCCAGCCCCTCGCTGCTTATGTAGCTGCATTCCGTAAGGTCAACGGCAAAGTTTGAAATTCCCTGTGCGCGGAATTCGGAAAAGGCCTTCTTAAATTCTGACGCCTGGCGGTGAATGAAGACGCTGTCTGTTATTTTGAGGGCAGCATAGCCTTTTTTAAGGTTTTTTTCTAGAGACATATTATCGTTTCCAGTTGTCCTTGTCCTGTTTGCCTGTTCCGTCGCACACCCTGCATACACCGGAGCCCTCACAATAATGGCATTTTCCGGAACCTTTGCAGAACGGGCACTCTTCCTCAATCCAGTTGTCTTTTGTGCCGACTTTCCGTTTTCCGACTCCCTCGCAGAAAGAGCAGACTCCGTTCCCTTCTTCCAGACAGTAAAGACACTTGCCTTCGGGTTTTTCGTTATGTTGTTTGCAGAAATTGCATTCCGTGGGAACGTACCTGGGGGTGTCGCTTTTCTGCTTTTCTTTACCGCATCCGGAAAAGAACAGGCATGCCGTTAAAAATGCCGGTATCAGTAGAGCTGTTAATCTCAATCTGGTCAAACTCATTATTTTTCCGCCTTCCATTCTTCAATCATGTCTTCTGTGAAGAGAGACTCGGCCTTTTTGCCGGACAATTCGAAAATAGCCCTTATAAGTTCTCTTCGAAGCATATATCTTTTAAGGTTTACTGCCCGAAGCTTTTCACCGGAAACGTCAACTTCTTTCGTTACAGGCATTTTTTCTGTTTTTTCAAGTTCTTCTTTTAGGTAGGGCACATCTTTTCTTCCGCCAATCAGGCCTATGGATCTTACCGCCTGTATGCTGTAATCCAGTTCCGCCGATTCAGAGGAAGATGACGCGCCGACAAAATTTTTTAGAAGGGGCAGGTTTTCTGAACACACTTTCTCCGCGATGATTTCCATAGCCATGCATTCGGCCCTGTAATCTCCGCTTTTTTTAAGGACAGAATCGAGTGTTCCGCAGTAGGCTTTGCCGGGGGTTCTCCTTATCAGGTCCAGCGCGTAATGTATGGAGTCTATCTGTATTATGGAACCTTCGGAAAGCTTACCGGACAAAGACGCGACTGTTCCCGAATCGGGTTCCGGAGGGGCTGTTCCGGCTGCAGTTACAAGTTTCAGAACTGTTTTTCTTATTTTTGAGTCATTGTCGTTAATCAGTTTGGAAACCTCTTTAAGGGTTACCGGGTCTGCGAAATAGGCATCTATGACTTTTGCGTATTTCGCGGGTAGAAAAGAATTGTCCGAGACCGGTTCTAAAACATTTGTTCCCGGAATTCTCTTTGCGAACCAGACGCCTCTGTTATTTGTGCGGAAATATTGCGCGCTCCCTGTTACGACAAGCTCATAAAGAAAACCCTCATCAGTGGAACGGGGAAATCTTACCATTGCTTTACCGGATTCTGAAAGTGCTTCGCCGGTCTTTTTAAATACTTTTGCCACCGAGACTTCTGCAAAGGCGTCACCGACGGGTATATAGTTGGCAGTGGAATCGATTATTTCGGTTATTGTTCCGGTTACTCTTCCTGAAAAAATGTAGTCGGCCCGGTTTATATATCTGAAGAGTTCGAAGTCTTCAGTTGAGACCACTGACGGAATTATTCCGAATATACTGTTTAGCGAAAGTAAAGCAAACAGGATTAGCTTTTTCATCCGGCACCTTTTCTGAATAAAGTAAACCGCTTAAAAAATACATTTTAAATGATATGAAAATCAAAAAATAAATTATTGCTTCCTCAGACGGTCTTTATTTTTTATATTATTGCCGCCATGAATAAAACACCTCTTTTTGAAAAACATAAATCTCTCGGCGCAAGGATTGTTGATTTCGGCGGATGGAGGATGCCGGTTCAGTACAGCGGCGTAATTGCGGAGTATAACGCAACACGTGAAAGAGCAGCGCTTTATGATATTTGTCACATGGGCGAATTCCTGATTTCCGGAAAAAGGGCCACTGCCGCGCTTTCGCATATCTGCACCAATGATATAAATAAACTAAAGCCCGGCGTCTGTCATTATACTTTTATGTGCACTCCTTCGGGCGGGACAGTCGACGATCTGATTATATTCAGACTTTCTGATGAGAAGTATATGCTTGTTGTCAACGCCGCGAATACGAAAAAAGATTTTGACTGGATAAAAGAAAACGCCGGCCCCGATGTTGATCTTGAGGATATAAGTCAAAAGACAGGAAAAATAGACCTACAAGGTCCCCAGAGTGCCGCTGTATTGGAACGGGTTACAAACGCTCCGTTCGGTGAGCTTGGTTTTTTCCGTTTTCTGCGGACAAAAATCGGGGACAGGGAAATTATAATCTCACGTTCGGGCTATACCGGAGAGCTCGGATACGAACTTTTCGCTCCAGCGGATTTTATAACAGAATTATGGAATATTATTTCCGGTGCCGGCACGGACTACGGTCTTGTTCCGGCCGGTCTCGGTGCGAGGGATATTCTGAGGCTTGAGATGGGATATTCTCTATACGGACACGAGCTTACGGATAAAATTTCCCCTGTCTGCGCGGGTATTAATTTTGCCGTTAAATTTAATAAGGATGAATTCATCGGTAAAGAGGCCCTTTTACAGGAGAAGGAAAATGGCCCGGAGCTTCTTAAAAAAGCTTTTATATTCGAAGGGCGCGGTGTTCCGCGAGAGGGCTCGCGCATATTCGTCGGAGACCGGGATGTCGGTTTTATTACGAGCGGTTCCTTTTCTCCTTCATTAAAAAAACCCGTATGTCTCGGATACGTTAAGACTGAGTCAGTTGAAGAGATACCGGAAGCCGAATACATGGTGGAAGTCAGAAACAGAAAATTTCCGGCTTCGGAGACAGAGCTTCCCTTTTACCGGAAAGGTTCATTAAAACAGGAGGTCAAAATATGAATGTACCGGATAATCTTAAATATACCAAAGAACATGAATGGGTTAAAATAGAAGACGGGGTTGCTTTGGTCGGTGTAACTGACTATGCCCAGTCGGAAATGGGTGACGTCGTCTTTGTAGAGATGCCGGAGCCCGGAGAGACGGTTGAACAATTCGCGGAGACGGGAACAATCGAATCCGTGAAGGTCGCCTCGGATTTTTTCAGCCCTTTAAGCGGTACAGTGGAAGAAATCAATGAGAAGCTGGCTGACTCCCCGGAAACGGTCAATAGCGATCCATACGGTGAGGGATGGATCCTGAAAATCAAACTTTCCGATGAGTCTGAAGCCGCCGGACTTCTCAGCCCGGATGAATACCGTGCTATAGTTTCCTGAACTTTTTAAAGAATTTTTTATTATATGATATCTTTTCCTTATATTCCCAATACACCGGAAGACATAAAAGAGATGCTTTCCGTATGCGGTGTAAAGAGTATTGACGACTTTTTCGATTGTATACCGGAAGATCTTAAAGCGCCTGAGCTTAATATTCCCGGGCCGAAATCCGAAGAGTCAGTCAGAAGAGAAATGCGGCGTCTTGCCAAAGAGAACAAATATAGAGGTGGAGAAATGTCCTTCCTCGGTGGTGGAGCATATAACCATTATATCCCCTCGGCTGTGGACTATGTATCTTCCAGGGGGAAGTTTTTCACTGCCTATACACCTTATCAGCCTGAGGCCAGCCAGGGTACGTTGCAGAGTATTTTTGAATACCAGTCCATGATGTGTATGCTTACCGGGATGGATGTTTCGAATGCCGGAATGTACGACGGAGCCACGGCTCTTGCCGAGGCTGTTCTCATGGCCTGCGGAGTTAAAAGAAAAAACAGGGCCGTTATTTGCGGGAGCGTTAATCCTGTGTACAGGAGCGTGCTCAATACATATTGCGGCAAATTCGGTATAGAGACTTTAACTGTTCCGCACCTGGGCGGAAAATCCGATACAGAAAAAATCATCGCCGCGGTCGATTCGGAAACGGCGGCGGTAATTATGCCGAATCCCACATTTTTCGGATGTATTCAGGATCTTACGGAATCAGCGGCCGAAATCAAGAAGAAGGGGCCCCTTTTTATTTCTGTCTTTTATCCGGTGTCTCTCGGTATCTTGAAAACTCCCGGGGAGACCGGAGCGGATATCGCCGTCGGAGAAGGCCAGTGTCTCGGGAATCATCTTAATTTCGGCGGTCCATATCTCGGGATTTTTACAGCGTCCTCACGTTTTATGAGAAAGATGCCCGGCCGTATTGCCGGATATACGGAAGATAAAGACGGTAACGGCGGTTATGTACTTACGCTTCAGACGCGTGAGCAGCATATACGAAGAGAGAAGGCGACATCCAATATCTGTTCGAATCAGGCGCTTTGCGCGCTGCGGACATCTGTATATCTGTCACTGCTGGGTAGCGAAGGGTTTGTAAGGCTTGCATCGGTAAACATGAAAAAGGCCGGATATTGTTATGAAAAATTATGTAATGAAACATCGTTGGAGCCCGTTTTTGATGGACCTTTTTTTAATGAATTTGTAATGAAGGCTGCTCCGGAAACCGCATCCGCCATCCGTGATCTAAGAAAGATCGGAATATATCCGGGGCTGGATCTTGGCCGGTTTTATCCAGAAATGGAGAACCATTTCCTTTTTGCTGTAACGGAAATGAATTCTGTTTCCGGGATTGACAGCCTGGCCGCGCAAATCAGGGAGGTCTCAAAATGAAAACAGTGTTTGAAAAAAGTAAAAGCGGAAGAAGGGGTTGCTTTTTTCCCGAGGAGCATTTTTGTCCGAATGATTTCCAAATTCCTGCGAAAGACCTTATGCGCCAAAACCCCGCGGAGTTTCCAGAACTTACAGAAGGCGAGGTTATGAGGCATTATACACGTCTTGCCTCAATGAATTTCAGTGTTGATGCCAACTTTTATCCCCTTGGTTCCTGCACCATGAAATACAATCCACGAATAAATGAAGAAACCGCTTCGCTGCCCTCTTTTACGGGTCTGCATCCTCTGGCCGACCCTGAGGACTCACAGGGAACGCTTGAGATAATTTACAGAAGCGCGGCCTTATTATCGGAAATCACAGGCATGGAGGATTTTTGTCTTCAGCCTTCGGCCGGCGCTCATGGAGAACTGGCGGGAATGATGCTTATTAAAGCGTATCACGAGGACAGGGGAGACACAAAGAGAAAGCGGGTGCTGGTGCCGGATTCAGCCCACGGAACCAACCCGGCCAGCGCAGCTCTCTGCGGCTATTCCATTGCCACGGTACCATCGAGTGCTGACGGAGAAGTTTCCATAAAAGACCTTGAAGAGATGATGGGCGATGATGTCGCCGGTATAATGCTTACTAATCCAAATACTCTGGGAATTTTCGAAAGCAGAATTTCGGAGATATCATCAATTGTGCATAAAGGCGGAGGCCTTCTTTATTATGACGGGGCGAACCTTAACGCTGTGCTTGGTAAATGCAGGCCCGGCGACATGGGGTTTGATGTCGTACATGTAAACCTTCATAAAACTTTTTCTACTCCGCATGGTGGGGGCGGCCCCGGTTCCGGACCGATCGGTGTCTCAAAAAGACTTTTATCCTATCTTCCGGGTCCGGTAATATCGGAAAAGGGTGGAAGATATATTCTTTCTGACGGTCCGGAGAAGTCGATAGGCCGGATTACGGGATTTTACGGAAATATCGGTGTTATAATACGGGCATTTTCTTATATCCTGTCAATGGGAAACGAGGGGCTGAAGGCAGTGGGCGAAAACGCGGTTCTGAACGCGAATTATCTTTTAAACAGATTAAAAGGTTTATACAGTATTCCTTACGGCGAAAAGTGTATGCATGAATTTGTTGTCTCCGGTTCTCCTTTTAAAGAGAAGGGGATTAGTATCCTTAATATTGCCAAGCGCATTATAGACAGTGGCATGCACCCCCCCACGGTATATTTTCCTCTTATAGTGAAAGAGGCCATGATGATTGAGCCTACCGAAACCGAAAGTCTTGAGACTCTTGATGAGTTCGTCGGGGTGATGGCTGACATCGCGGCTGAAGCTGACTCCGATCCGGAAAAAATAACAGCCGCTCCCCTGAATACTCCGGTTAAGAGATTGGACGAGGCACGGGCTGTTAAAAAGCCTGTCCTGAAATATATCTTTCCCAAAGCAGGAGAAGGATGATTGTGCCGGCTGCGGCTTGATGTTCTTCTTGTCGAAAAAGGCCTTGCTAAAACCAGACCGCAGGCCCGTGATCTCATTTTATCCGGAAAAGTAATTGTCAACGGGTCGGTTGTAAAAAAGCCTTCCGCCAAAACATCAATTAAAGAAAATTTAGGCATTGAGGAGATTTCGCTTTATGTGAGCCGCGGGGGAAATAAGCTTGAGGCCGCCGTCAGAAAATTCAAGATGCCAGTAAGCGGAAGGGTTTTTCTTGATACCGGGAGTTCAACCGGAGGCTTTACCCATTTTCTACTGAAAGAGGGAGCAAAAAGAGTTTATGCGGTTGATGTCGGCAGCGGTCAGATGGCACCTTCTGTGGCATCTGATGAACGTGTGATTTTAATGGAAAATACCAATATCAGGAAACTCGAACGACTTCCTGAAAAAGTTGATGCCGCTGTCATTGATGTTTCATTTATTTCTTTGTGCAAAGTTATTCCTCATGTAGAGAAATTTGTAAAAAGTAAAGGAGACTGCATCGCGCTTATTAAACCTCAGTTTGAATGCGGTCCCGGAAAGGTCGCAAAAACGGTGTCTTAAAGGATATTGCTCTGAGGGAGTCGACTGTCGGCGGAGTACGGGAGCGGTTGGCGGAGTTTTCTGAAGAATTTCCTGAAATAATGAAAAGCCCCTTTAAGGGGGGATCCGGAAATATCGAATATCTATGCCGATTCAGGTTTAGACCGAAATAATTGTAACTGCAATCTCTCTGGTTTGTCTTGGTCCGTCGAACTCGCATAGAAAGATGTCTTGCCATGTTGACAGACCGGGCGAACCGTCGATGACCGGCACGGTTTCTGAAGGTCCGACAATCCCCGCCTTCAAATGAGAATCTCCGTTTCCATCCTGTTTGTCATGCTCCCAGACACCGTTTGGGATAATTTTCCGCATAAGATTTACGACGTCTGTCTGTACGCTTCGGTCCCAGTTTTCCTGGATCATGACGGCTGCTGTAGCTCCTCTGACATAGATATTTACTATTCCGTTTTTCAAACCGCTTTGTTTTACCACTGCCTTGACTTCTCCGGTGATATCGTAAAGGGCTTCTCTTTCGTGGGTGGCGATTTTTATTATTTGCTGTTTCAGGAGCGCTCCTGCTATTTGTCGGGTTCTATTTCCAGAATACCGTAGATTTTTTCTCTGAGGGTGGGGACTTTGAAGGGTTTTACAACGAAGTCTGATATATCATACTCTGAAGCCTGAATGATTTTCTCTTTGGTGCCGTATGCGGTAACGATAATAACAGGTATTATGTATCCGAAGTCCCGCAGTTCTTTTAAAATTTCAATACCATCTTTTTCAGGAAGTCCAATATCGAGTATCAAGAGATCAATCTCCTCGGATTCCAGAATTTTACGGCCGTTTTTCCAGGTACTTGCCGTAAAAACCTCGAAAACAGATCTTCCGAGTGTTTCCTGATAAAGTTTGAGCATATAAAGCTCGTCTTCAATAGCTAATACTTTTTTCATGGATAGGTATTATATAAAAATTCAGGCAGTAATTCAAGCGGCATTCAGGCACGCGGAATGTAAACGTTGAATGTACTCCCTTTTTCTTCTTTTGAAATAACTTCTATGAAGCCTTTATGATCGTTCATAATGCGGCTGCATATTGACAGACCGAGACCCGTTCCTTTATTGCCCTTTTTTGTATAAAAGGGTTCGAAAATTTTGGACATGGTTTTTTGGTCCATACCGGCGCCTTTATCAGTGATAGAAAAGATGCAATATTCGTTATTATGCTTTTCAAGATTGCTTAATTCGATTTTGAGTTCTTTGTTTTTCATTCCTTCCATCGAGTGTATCGCGTTCTCGATAATGTTTGTAAGCACTTGTCTTATCTGTTCCGGATCGAAATATGCCTTGGCTGAATCGGGAATATTCATGTTTATTGAAGTTCCGGACTCTGAAATTTCCCTTTCCATGAATATTAGAATTGACCGTATAAGATCTGTCAGGTCGGATTCCTGATAAATTGGTTTAACCTGTCTCGAAAAATCCAGGATTTTCTGAATTACTCCGCTGACCCTTTCGATCTCCTCCATTATTATACCGAACATTCTTTTGTGTGGATGGTCATGTTCCACTTCTTCATCCATAACACTGATGAAACCCATTATTGAAGACAGAGGATTACGGATTTCATGAGCGACCCCTGCCGCCATTTCTCCGAGAGAAGCCAGTCTTTTATCACGTTCGGCGATTTCTCTTAGAGACTTGATCTCAGTCATATCCTGGAAGACAAGAATATAGCCGTTGAGTCTGTCCGAACTGTCAAGAAGAGGCGTGGCGTTTACGCTGAGTGAAAGCTGCGTTTCCCGGTCAGGTGAGAATAGTAATTCTTCCTGGGATACGGGATGATAAAAAGGCGGAATAGTATCCACGGTTTTTGCAAGAATATCAGAGAGTTTCTCTAAAAATTGAAAATCAAATATAGATTTTCCGGTCATTGACCCGGTCGGGACCCTGAAAATGCGGTGTGTGGTTTTATTCGCGATGGTTATTGTATTCTCAATATCGGTTACGATAACTCCGCTGTTTATACTGCTCATGAACTGTTCGTTGAACTCCTTAAGTCTGGCCAGGCTTTTAATACGTTTTTCATGCCTTTTCTTTTCCAGTGAAATAGAAAACAGCTTTCCTCCGAGTATCAGGACAGCAAAGGACAGGAATATCAGAAGTATGGTATTAATTTCCATTTTCCTTAACCTTTCAGCCGGTTACATAAATATTGTTGGTGTATATCCAGGGTTTTTTCTTTCTGAAAATCTCTGCGCGGTAATTCCCGGGGCTTCTGCAAATTTTAGTTATGTTGTTTGAATATGTCTCATAGATCTCTTTTCCGTCTTTTAACAGTCTGATATCGGCTTTTGCGGGAAGCGATATCCGGAAAAAGGTGTCATTTTCAAACCGCGTTTCCTCACCACAGTGGAATCTTTCTTTGTGTTTATTTTCGAGATGAAAATCAAAAGGTTCCGGGCTGCCGGCCCGGTAATTACATACAAAAGAATTGCCCGAAGCTATTGCTTTATAAATCAAAGCCCGGTCATGCCGGAGGTCTCCGGTAAGTTTTTCAGGAAGTATTACATGCGTTCTTATGCTTTGCAGTTCTACTTTATATGGGAAAACCTTAAGCGGAACGATTCCAAGGATTTTATATTCTATAGCATGAGCATCCACTCCTCCGATGCCCGGGGTTTTTTTCTTTAGATTCATAGTGTCCCATTTTTGAAGCAGCTCCGGAGGTGGGGGATTTTGAAACCGCCGGGGAAAGAAAATCCGCATTGGACGGTTTATTTTTGTTAAGCTTTCAACCCAGTCCGAAAACTGGTTCCAGATTTCAAGACCGTCTAATTCAGAGATGTCCCATCTGTTCCAGGAATAGGGCGGAAGTTCCGGTATGCGGTTTCTTTTTTCACAAGGATGCGCGGCAAATGCGAGGCCGCCTTTTTGTTGAATATGAGAGACATAGTCGGCCGGGTCCGTAAGAGAGGTGTTGATTTCTACAGTACCGAGTCCGAGGCAATGATTTTTCTGTTCGGAGTCATGATGCTCATATCCTGCGAGAAGCAGTGTTTTTCCATAGTAGCCTTCATAGCTTTGTGCCTCAAGCGACATGTGGTCAGTTATAATAATGTAATCAAGGGATACCGAGTCCGCAATCTCCGCGATTTCATCAGGAGGTCTTGTTCCGTCCGAGAACGTGGAATGAATGTGAATACAGCCTTTGTATATGTAGGGAGTTTTCATATCGCATCAGAATCCGGGTCTGCCAGCGGAAGTTTTATTGTAAAAGTGTTGCCGTTTTCACAGCTGCTTTTAAAAGAGATGTCTCCCCGCTGGGCCTTTATTATTTCCGCCGCGACAGTAATGTCGAGACCGCTGGGCCGGGTAGTTTTAAGAAGCGGCGATGAATCAAGCATATTATGAAGAATGTCGCTGAATTTGTTGTCATTTTCAGCGGGACCGAGATCGGTGATTTTGAGTATTGCCCATTTTTCTTCGGATTCAGTTAAAACGGAAGGCCGTTTGTCGCCCCGGCAGTTGGCAGCTGAGTTTTCAAGAACCGCTCCAAGGGCTTTTTCGGTCATGTTTTTATCCACGGCTACAAAAACCCCGGGTATTTCTGATTTCAGTTCCGTCTTTGCGCCGCGTACCTCCGGCTTAGCAAGAGTCTCCTCAAGCAGTTTTTCAAAAGAAATTCTTGAAATTTCAGGATTGATGCCGGTCTTTGAGAGGTGAGACATATCGAGTATATCGCTTACCATTCGGCTTAGATTCTGGCTCTCGTCAAGAATCAGATCCAGGAATTCCTGTTTTTCCGGATCGGTGCCCAGCAGCCCTTTGCGCAGGGCCTCGGTTGAAGCCATTATTGCGGAGATAGGAGTTCGAAGTTCATGTGAAACCATTTCAAGGAAGAAATTATTTTTCATTTCTTTTTTCTTCAATGAAATCATTTTTTCAGAAATTGAGGCATCGCGGCATACAGCCGTAATTCCTATTGTTTGGCTGTTATCGTCTTTCAGAAGTGTGGTGCTTATGGATATTTTTGAAATCTCTCCGGGGGGGCAGGCCGGATCGCTTATTGTATGGTCTCGTACCTGTCCTTCTGATAGAGTCTTCGGAAAAAGCGTGTTGAAGCAATCTCTAAGATATTGAGGAAAAACAAAATTAAAGTTTTTCCCGGTAACCATGGATGTTCGTATCCCGAAAATTTCCTCCGCGCCTTTATTGAAAAGCCTTACTTCGCCGTTTTTTGAAAAACTTATTATTCCGTGCATGACGGATCCGACGACGAAGTCTATATATTTTTTCATGTTTTCAAGGCCTTCGGCCTTTTCTGAGAGCATTTCTTTACGTTTTTCATTTTCAAGGGCTACACCGGCATTAAATAAAAGGAGTTCAAGTTTGTTCTGCTGCTGCTGAGAGAATTGTTCTTTCGGAGAATCGGTATATAGAACTAATATCGATTTAACCTCGCCGTTGAACATTATGGGAGAGATTACCGCTGAAAGAGACGCCTCCGGTCCGGGAAAAAAGACAGTTTTTTTTCTACCGACAGACCACTCGAGAACATCGCCGGACACCGTAAAAAATTCAGGAGTTCCGGGTT
This sequence comes from uncultured Fibrobacterota bacterium, assembly GCA_964401455.1. Classification (GTDB taxonomy): domain Bacteria; phylum Fibrobacterota; class OXYB2-FULL-49-7; order CAYNYI01; family CAYNYI01; genus CAYNYI01. Next base: position 20,382 of record CAYNYI010000006.1, on the reverse strand, counting down.
CGGTTTTTTTGGAAATAAGTTCGGGGGAATGTCCTTTTTTTACTTCGTAAAGATGTATGTCTTTAGTGTCGAGAATAGACGGGATTATATTCTGCAGTTTTTCAAGTACAGCGTCAGCACCCTTGCATAGAAAGAGTCCTGAAGAGAGCGATTGAATGTCCTGGTATTCGTTGAGAATCGAACTCAATGCATTATAGTTATCAGATTGCATAATTTTTCAGAGTATCTGCAGAAATACGGCGGCTTTGTCAACTTCGGAATCAATGACAGGAAGCATTTTGTCAAGTGTGTTCCGGTTCATGTTGAGCTTCTTCCAGGAATATTCGGAAACCTGTGGAACACGGTTATCGCCGCCGGAACCGTAATTAAGAGCTTTGACAAGAACGTCGGAAAAATGTGTTATTGTCGTTGTCATTGTTTTATCGTCGGCCAGCTCCGGGCTGTGATGGTATTGAACAGCATTGCGCAGATCATCGGGAAGTTTCCATTTATTACACAGCCATCCGCCTATCTCATTGTGAGAGACTCCCATCATTTCATTTTCAGCGTCCTTGATGAGGATATTCTTTTTAGAAGCTGCTTTTACAACCTTGGCGAAATCTTCATTTACATATTGATCAAAAATCAGTTTCCCGATATCATGAAGAAGTCCCGATATAAAACATTCTTCGGCGGACTTCAGCTTAAGATGTTCCGCGATTGTTTTCGATGTGGCTCCGCAAGCTATTGAATGAAGCCAGAATTTTTCTATGTCGAAGGAGTCTGAGTCTCTGCCTCCGAATACTTCGAATATTGAAGCGGTGAGAACAATGTTCTTTACCGTATTGAAACCCAGTATTACGATCGCGTGAGTTATCGTGTTTATTCTGCCCGGAAAACCGTAGAAAGCTGAGTTTACAAGTTTCAGGACTTTTGATGCCAGAGATTGGTCTGTTGTTATGGCCTTTCCGACCTCGTCCGCAGTAGTGTGCGGATTCTGCATAAGCTGGGTAATCCGGGTAATGACTGTTGGAAGAGTCGGCAGGCCCGTGATCTTATCTGTTATCTGTTTTAATTCTTCTTTCTGCTGCATGATTCAGTTCATTTCGATGAAAGAAAGTTAAGTACGGCGTTAAATACCGTTTTCATCATAGGGTCGTTTATATTCTCGCCGAAACGTGTCTCCAGGTCTTTGCGTAGATCCTCGGTATTTTTCGATCCGCTTTTTACTTCCTCCCCGGCATCTTCTTCTTCTCCTTCCACGTAAACAAAAGGGATACCCCAGCTTTTAAGACGCGAGGCCATTTGTTCCCGAAGGGTTGCCCCGGTATTAAGCAGAATGTTTCCGCTTCCCCCTACAACGGGTTTCGCGAGAACCATACCCGAACTAATGTCTTCTACCAGTATCTTTTTCATATATACAGTATTAAATATTAAAATGAAGGTTTTTAAGTCAAGCAATAAGTTATTATACTTAGACAGATTTTTTATTATTTTAGTTGTATGAGGTTTCTTCGGAGAGATTTATATGCGGATAAATATTACATATCTTGTTCTTAGCGCTGTTATTCCCGCGGCCGCAAACCTAAGGGACAGAAGAACCGATCCCGGTGATTTCGCGGTCATGAAGTCTATGCGGGAATTTATGCCGAAAGCTTCTACCGGCATGATCATAGGATTGGTGATCTTTACCGCTGCAGCTATCGGTGCCATTGCTCTTTATGAATATTACAAGAATTCCGAGAAAAAAGATACATTGAAAAAAAAGAGCCGTGCGGAATTTAATAAAGGTCTTTTTTCCAAAGGTCTTACAGAGCCGGAAAGAAATACTCTTAAATCGATGGTAAAACAATCGGCGCTGGAAATGCCGGACAGAGTGCTTGAGAATATAAAGGCTTTTGAAGAGGTCATAGACAGTACAGTCAAATATTTTGAGTCTAAAGGTACACAGGATGACTTCAACGATGATCTTCTCATAATAGGAAGTATAAGGGATAAGCTAGGGTTCAGAAACCTGAGCCCGGATTGTCCGCTTGTGAGCACCAGGGAGCTGGCGCCGGGACAGCCCTGCAGTATCGCGCTCGGAGGGTCCGGAGTTGCTGGTTACGGCACCTTTATTCAAAACGTAAACGAAATGGAGTTCAGTATTAAACCTCTGGGAGGAGGCAGCGGTCCCGGGGTTGCCGTCAGCAGTGGGGAAAAGCTGAATTTTTCTTTGATAAGAGCGGGAGATGCCGAGTATCATTTTGGCGTCAATGTACGGAGAATAGACGGTTCCGGAGCAATTGTCTGCGGGCATTCAACCGATCTTAAAAGAAAACAGCTTCGTGAGTTTGTTCGGATGGATATAAGGGTTCCGGTAAACATGAGGATAATCCATTCGGAGAATGAAGATTCCGATAATTTCAGAAATGCTGTTAAGCTGACCGGCAGAACCGTTGATATAAGCGGAGGAGGCATTAAGGTTGCCCTCGAGCAGAAAATGGATGTTAACGATATCGTAGTTATGTCTTTTAAACTTTTTGATTATCAGTTTCGGGGTTTCAAGGCCAGGGTTCTCAGAAACTACTCCAAGGCCGCTCCCGACGGGGATGGTGAAATGTTTTATCATCATATGCAGTTTCTAGATTTGGAAAATCAGGATCGGGAGCGTATAATAAAAGGAATATTTGAGCGACAGCGGACCGAACTTCAGTGGAGATAGAATTTGATTAAATGCTCTTCTCTCAAAGTCCTTTCGGTGGGGAAAAAGACCGACCGGGACTTTGCGCCTGCGATCCGAAAATATACGGACAGTCTGAGAAAATTCACAAAGCTGGATTTTTCTTTTATACGTCCCGAAAAATCCTCCGGCGGAATACCTCCGGGGGAAATAGTTAAAAAAGAATCCCCGAGGATTTTGGAATATATCGGGACAAATAAACGTACTTTCCCTATAGCGCTTGATTCTAAAGGGACATTATGCGGTTCAAGGGAGTTCTCACGGATATTTCTAAGAGCGGTTGAGAGCGGAGAAACTCCGCTTTTCATTATTGGTGGAATACATGGGTTTTCAAAAAGTGTCCGGGAAAAGGCCAGGAAAACAATTTCTCTTTCAAAACTCACTTTCAACCATCAGCTTGCCGGTCTTATTCTTCTTGAGCAGGTTTACAGGTCTTTTTGCATCATAAACAATATGGAATATCATAGATGAAAGTAATAAATAATTCAAATTATCGGAGGGCTAGATGAGGCCGCTTGTTATCGTAGCAGTTATTGTTGCCACTGTATTGACCGTATTCCTCTTTGTCAGAAAAGAAACAGAGGACATTTCACGGGACAATTCATATTTTCAGGACAAGGCGAGGCGGATAGCGGAGAAAGGCCTCCAGGACGCTCCGGCCTACCTCCCGGAAGACCTTGAAAACATTGACGGGCACAGTTCCGGACCGGTTGATTACCTTGACGGGACATTTATAATTGAGTTCAGGCGTTCAAAAGAGCAGTCCGGCCAAGTAATAATAAGTGTAACCGGAGAATATAAGGGTGTCAGGGCTTCCGAAGTAAAAAACGTGCCGGTAGATGTGTTTGAGAAACTGAAACAGGAAAAGCCGGAGGAGTTATGAGAATAATAAATTCTGATACAATCAATACAGAGGAAAAGAACACCGCCGCTCTGTTTCTTTTTTCAAAAAAGAAAGCACTGTTTTCCTATACAAAAATAAAAGAGCTGGATTCTGTTGTAACAAAATTTTCTAAAGAACTCGAGAAAAGGCCGGCTTGTGAATTTTCTCTTGAGGGCGGTGCGGACGCTTTCAGGGTTATTCTCGCGGATATTTCTTCTGTAAAAGGGCAGGAGCGTTCGGAGGCATTAAAAATACTTATTAAAAGAAAAATTGACTCCTGCAGGAATATGGGAATAAAAAAACTCATAATTGTCGCGGCGGAAGTGCCCCTGGAAACAGTTTGTGCGGCGGCAGAGGCGTATTATACCGGCACATATGGTTTTAAGAAATATTTAAGCGATCCGGATAAGAAGAAAAACCCGGAAATTATAATAGCAGTTTCCCGTGCGGACTCCACCCTTAGAAAAATGGTCAAAGAAAAAAAGGCTGTGTTTTCTGCCATAAACCGGGCAAGGGATATTGTAAATGAAACAGGGGAAGTCGCTAATCCTGAGGGCATAGAAAAAGCTGTCAGGAAAATGATGCAAGGAAAAGGGCTTAAGATCAGCATTATAAATGCCCCGGAATTAAAAAAACAGGGTTATAACGGTCTTGTTACTGTCGGAAAAGGCTCGGTTTGTCCGCCAAGGATGATGATTATCAGGTATATGCCGGGAGGAAAAAATAACTCCCGTAAAAAGCTCGCTCTTGTGGGTAAGGGTATTTCTTTTGATACGGGCGGGATCTGCCTTAAACCCGGGAAAGAAATGTGGGAAATGAAATGCGATATGGCTGGCGCCGCCGCTGTCGCCGGTATTATGGCCTCTATGGATGTTATCAAGCCGTCTTTTCCCGTTGTGGGAATTCTTGCGCTTGCGGAGAACATGATTGGAAGCGGGGCTGTGAGGCCGGGGGACATCTTCAGGGCAAAAAACGGAAAAACCGTTATGGTTGACAATACCGACGCGGAGGGACGCCTTGTCCTTTCAGATGCGCTTTGCAGAGCAGGCGAAGAAAAGGCGACTCATATTATTGATTTCGCCACGCTTACCGGGGCATGTCTTGTTGCGCTTGGAGAGAGCATCTCGGCGATTATGGGCAATGATGAAAAACTTACCCGGGCGGTAATCGATTCGGGTAAAAAAGAAGGCGACGCTGTATGGGAGCTGCCGCTTTTCCCTGAGTACAGAGAAAAACTTAAGACTCCCTACGCTGATATTAACAATGTAGGCGGGCGGGAGGCCGGAACAATTACCGCGGGTCTCTTTTTAAGTGAGTTTGTTCCAAAGGGCGCGAAGTGGGCTCATATGGATATTGCGGGCACCGCTTTTCGCGGAAGACCCTGGAAGTATTACGCCGAAGGCGCGACAGGAATTCCCGCCAAGACAATAGTTCGTCTGATTAAAGACGCCGTGTTTTAATAAGCCGATAGCCGGGTTTTCATGCCGGGTTGACTTTAATACCAGCAGTGTTTCCAGTACTCGTCCAGCTCGGCCATATAATTATCACACCTGGTACCGAATATAAAATAAGACTTAAAACAGTAAAAAAAATCCATAGTTAGCTTTTATTTTACATTATTAGATTGCTATTTCCATTGTATGGTAAGAAACAAAACAAACGGAGTAACATTTTTAAGCCGCGGTTTCCACAATACCGGCTCTGACTGGTATCTGCCCACGCGTGTTTTTACAGATAATATGCTGTTTGTTAATATTGAGGGAACAATTGATATTTTCTCCGCGGGGAAAATCCACATACTGAGGCCTTGGCAATTAGCCCTTTTTAAATCAGGTTCTGCGGCCGCCGATACGGCGTGAAACAGGACGGTCATGGGAAAGGATTTCCTGTCTTTACTATCAGAGCATGACCGTTAAGATTGTGGATTACAACACGGTCTTTTTTCTTTCTCTGGGTATCAACGAATTTTCTTACACCGGGGCAGCTTTCGAATCCATAATCATCGAAAATCACGACTCCGCCTTCGCTTAATCTGGGCCATACCCAGTCAAATATTTTCCGGGCCGAATCGCGTATATCAACATCTATATGGCATAAGCGGAAAAATACTTCCTCCATTTCCTTTGAGGCCGAATCGGGAAAAAGGCCTTTTCTGATCTCTATGTTTGAAGCGCCGCATTTAAGAGAAAGTTTACGGACTGTCTCAACGTCGGTGTCCGCGTGTTCTCCCCCCTTATATGGGCCGTCTTCAGGGCCGGCTTCCGGAACACCTTCGAAAGTGTCGCAAAGATATATTTTCTCTTTTATTCCTTCTTTTTCCGCTTTTACCGCTGTCAGGACTCCGGTTCCGCCCCTCCACACCCCGACCTCAAGTATGGCGCCCGGAATACTTTTCAATTCCGGGATAATCTGCCATAATTCATAGCATCTGAATTTATCTACCATCGTGTTCTCCGAGACAATCTTCCATACTCTGAGGAATTCCTGATCGGATTCCCAGGGGCTGAACATGCCGGGGATAGGACCTTTTTCCCGCTCGATTCGAAGATTGAATCCGGCACGGGAAAAGACCTTTCTGAGGGATTTATATAAAAATTTTGAAGGATGCATCTGATTCTGCTTATTAAATGACGGCGGAAAAACCGATAGTTACGCGAATATATTTTCCTCAAAGCCCCGCGGGATGGTTTATGTATTTCCTTACGGAATACTCATAGTCATTCCAGGGAGAAGGAATTCTACCCGGCACGTCATCGGTATTCATGAAAATAAAGAGCTGCTTTCCCCGTACTACCAGAATTTCTTCTCTTCCGTCTCCGATTACATCGATCGCACGGGCTGTGACCGATCCCCGTTCCGGATTTTTAATACCTGTATTGAACAATACGTTAACGGTATTCGAAGATATGTTTATAACTTTTATTTCATTTCCAACAATACAGATAAGCTCTCTACCGTCCGCGGTATCCCCGTTCCAGTCGATTTCCTCGATTAGAGAAAAGCTTTTCCGGCATCGAAAACCGGAGGATTTTCTGTTACCGGCAATATTTTACCTTTTGAGCTGAAAACCGTAAAGTCGCAGCCTCCGGCGGCACTGCCTTTCATTCGTTGATTTGTTATTATTTCCTTTCCGGGAGAAGACGGGATAAAGTCCGCGACCGATAATCTGGTATTTCCGCTTTTCATAATTGTTTGGTCCAGCCATCTCAAATTACCTTTTCGGTCGAGAAGTCCCGTGCCCACAAGATTGTTTTCCGAAGAAACCACTAATTCCGGCCCCGGGATTTCAGGATCTATATCGCCGATCCACATTCCGTCTGCCTGCGCCCAGAAAAGCGATCCGGGAGTATATTCCTTAAGGCGCTGATCTTTTGTCATGATATTTTTTCTGTATGGAAAGTCTTTCTGAGGCCTGAGCATCCATAGCGGTGTTCCATCATCATCTAAGACTATGTTGCCGCCGACAGCTATTTCATCCTTGCCGTCGAAATCGAGATCACCCATGCAGGGGTTGTGCGCGGACTGGTCGTTTAGCCATACCCGCCAGAGCATACTGAGTTCCGAATCGAAGGCCATCCACTGGGGGCTCATTTTTGCGGTCATGTAGTAGCCGTCTTCGGGGAATCTGAGCTCATACTGGTCTTTCTCTATGCTTCCGTACACGCCCTCGTCTTCGGAAGAGGGCCATCTGAAGATTTTCAGCCTGTGTTTTCTGTTTTCATCGCTTCTCAGAGGGGTGGTTACTTTGGCTTCGAGCGTATTGAAATAATTCTCTCTTTTTACAACAATCTCATCAGGCCGCCCTTCTCCGTCGAGATCGGCAGCCATTATATCTATTCTTGAACTGTTGAGCCCAAGTATCGGGTTTTCTGTTTCTGACAGAATTTTTCCCGTATTTCCGTCACGCACGGTAAGTTTCACTTTTGAAAAATTTCCTCTGAAAAAGCTGTCTTCTCCCGGGCCGGAAGGTTCAAAAGAGGCGATATCCCAGGTCCCGTCTTCGTTAAAATCATAAATTGCCTGATACTGGCCGTGTAGAGAAGAACTGAAAATATAGTCAGCACTCCACGAAAAGGATGAATCGGTGTGCATAAATACGGTTTTTTTCTGAAGCGCGTCGTTATGATCCAAATAAACGGAACTTGTTTTGCTGTCGAACACGCAGAAATCGAGAAGATCATCGGAATCGAAAAAACCGACCCAGGCTTTTGTCAAGGCTCCGTATGAAAAATAACATACCCCTCTGTATATTTTGTAAACATTGAAAACGGTGTCTTTGTTAATCGTATCAACCGAAGCCGGCCCGTCTCTACCGTCTATTACAAGGCTTGGGCGGACAGTATCAGAAGTCTTAGCGGATTTTGCCGAAGAAACATAATAAACAGGGGAATCACCGGGAGAATTGTCAGAAAAAGAGCAGGAAACTGTTTTACCGGTCTTAATGAAATCCTTTGTGCCGTTTGCCCTGTATATGTTGTATTTCTCGTTTTCAGTGTCCGCGCGCCAGGAGAGAAACACAGTTCCGTCTTTTCTGTATAAAGCGGTCATCCAGGAAATTTTCCCTTTTACCTTTCTTAAAAACTTCGTTTTTCCGCCTTTCGGTGGCTTTTGTTGAAATTCCGAAAAAAGCACGGCCTTGTGTTTTATTCCGGAAATCAGTTCCTGTTCATCGGAAGGCTTAGACCATGCCTGATCAGAAAAAACCTGAACAGCCATTATAATGAAGACAGTCGCAGCCCTAAAAAAATTTCTTTTACTCAATTATTTCCTCCATGCAAAATGTGATGAGTGGGAAAACCCAACTTTTTGGTGAATCTCTGAAATGTTCATAGACGTGGTCTTCATGAGCTCAAAAGCTTTATCTACCCTGTAGTTTTTTGTGAAGTTAACTATGGTCTTCCCCGGTTCTTTCTTAAATACTCTTCCGGGATCATCTTTCTGCAGTCCGGCCTTTTTGGCAATTTTGCCGGGCTGTATGGTTTCCGCGTAGTTTTCATGAATATATTTGCTTGCATCTCCCGGTGCGGGAAAAACAGCTTTCAGCAGCAACAAATAAACATTTCATATAGATTTAATATAATAAATAACGGTTTTTCTATTAAATTTATAATCACTAAAACAGAGCATATAATTAGCATTACCTGATTAAGGATGATAACGGAGGCGGAAAGCCGGATCCGTTTGACTTTTGATTTTCACGAAGACATAGGAGTCACAGGATTCGATGATCAGGAAATATGCCGATTAGAGGAACCGTCGACAACTACAATCAGAAATCCTTTTTATGAAATTGGAAAAGAGGCTTGCTGGAAACTGCTTTTACTCATTGGCGGTAAAAAAATTCTCGTCTTCAGGTTGAAATTAAAGGGGAATTCATATATATTCTAAAAATGATTGATATGGCAAAAAACAAAGCGACACCGTTTTTTCTTTTACTGATACTCATAACCGGTGTGTCAGGTATGGTACAGCCATGCAGTCTCTGTCTTATTCCGTCAGAGGAATTGGTACTGATCCCCTCCGGCTGTGTCTGTTCTGATTCTACATGCCCGTCCTCATGTGTTGAGGATCATGAACACTATTCCGGGGGGCCGCCTGATACTGCCGTTACCTCCTCAGGAACTCCGATTTTTGATTTTCAGTTTACTGCGGCCGGATCTCATGATAATATTTCAGCGCGAAATTCTTTAAAAAAACCGGCTTTTCAGCCTGCCGGTAATCCTGCTGTAGCTGTACATATCTCAAGTACTGTTCTTACTGTCTGAGAACAGTTAATTTCTTTTTATTCCCGGCTTAAATTTTATTAAAACTTAAAATTCCATGGAGGATTATTATGTCTTCTCGTATATATATTGTAAAATTATCCGCTGTTATTCTGGTCTTAACCACGGTTTTCATCACCGGATGCGGAAATGGAGGAATGAAACTAGGTTCAGAACCTCCTGTTGATACTGAAAAAGTGTCATTAGAGAAAATTTATTCGGAACCTCAAAAATATAATGCAAAAAATGTAATAGTGGAAGGAGTTATTTCCGGTCAATGTGCTTCTCTTTGTGAGTTTTTTCTAAAATCAGGCCGTCATAAGGCAACAATATTTCCAAGAGGTTTTAAATTTCCAAAGCTTCCAAAAGGAAAACCCGTTTCGGTCTTTGCGGAAGTTACCGCAGGGGAGCGTGTTGTTATTACAGCACTCGGCATTGAGATTAAATAGGAGGGTGTCATGACTTTTACAAAAGTATCTCTTAATAATCTGAAACGGCACCCGATACGCAGTATTCTGACGGCACTCAGCCTGGTTGTTTCCGCCGCGACCCTGAGCGTGGTTTTGTCTCTTGATCAAGGTTACAGCGCGGCGGTTAAAGAAGAATTAGTGGAAAAAACCGGTGTGCATCTTTATATAACCAAGGAAGGCTGCCCGATAGAAGCCGCTTCCGTAATAGCACAAGGCGGATTGAGTCCTCTGTATGTGAGAGAAGATGTAATTGAAGAATTGAAGACCTACCCTGAGATATCGGTCATACTTCCCTTCAAACTTTTTGCTTTGACTACCGAAGACGGAATGCGGACAGATATTTTTATGGGAGTAACACGCGACATCGAAAAAATCAAACCGGAATGGCAGCTTACTTCGGGAGGATGGTTCAATTCCGATTCAGCGGTAATTCTCGGAGCGGAACTCGCGCGTCAGGAAAAACTGGGTGTCGGGGATAAACTCTGGTCGGAACATTTTGAAAAAGAGTTTGTTATAAGCGGTATTCTGAAGCGCAATTACGGGCAGGATGACGGAACAATATTTATGCCCTTGAAGACCGCCCAGAAGCTTGTAGAGCGGGAAGGAAAACTTTCGGCCATAGCATTGAAGCTTGAAAACATTCAGACTCTGCAGAGTGTTCAGACAAAATTGAGGGCTTCTTTACCCGGGGATTATTACGTTCTGGGGTCTAAAGAACTCGGCGAAGGAATTCTTGAATTTTTTAAATCAACACGTGTGATAATGTTTGTAATGGTGGCTGTTGCTCTTTTGATATCGGTATTCGGCATAGTTAATACAATGTTGATGTCTGTTATAGAACGTCGTAAAGAGATGGCTTATCTGAAATGCGTAGGAGCGGGGAAAAGGGACCTGCTTAAGCTAATCGCTATTGAGACCGTTGCCGTGAGTATAATCGGGAGTGCTTTAGGAACAGTGCTTGGAGCTGTTTTGAGCCCGGTTTTCGGGAGTGTAATGCGGGGCTTTCTCGTGGCATTTGTGCCTTCAGGTTCAATTGCTCGCCCCGAACCTCTTATGCTTGCGGTTACATTTATTTCATGCACGCTTGTCGGATTATTGTCGTCATTATATCCGGCATATCAGGCGGCGGGTATCAGTCCGATGGAGGTATTGAGAAATGAGTAATTCAATTATAGAAATAAAAAATGTTTATAAACACTTTCACCGGGGATCCGAAACAGTTCACGCGGTTGAAGATGTTTCTCTCTGTATTAAAAGAGGAGAATATGTCGCTGTTGTCGGCCACTCAGGGTCCGGAAAGACCACACTTATGAATATGATCGGATGTCTGGACAGGCCGACTTCGGGATCCATAAATATTAATGGAAGAAGCGTTGAAAAAGCTGATGAAAAGACTCTGACCGGTTTTCGACGGAGGGAAATAGGATTTGTTTTCCAGCAGTTTTTTTTAATTCCAACTCTGACTGTCCTGGAAAATGTGGAATTGCCGTCTCTTTTTACAGGAACCAGGAAAACAGGTAAGGCCCGTACGCTTCTTGATAAAGTAGGGCTTAAGAACAGGCTCAATCATCTCCCTTCGGAGCTTTCCGGCGGAGAAATGCAGCGGGTGGCAATAGCGCGAAGTGTAATTAATGATCCTAAGATTCTTCTCGCTGATGAGCCTACCGGAAATCTTGATTCAGGAAATGCGGAGATAATTATGGAGCTCTTTGATTCTTTGAACAAAGAAGGAATAACTATTGTTATGGTAACACACAATCTTGATCTTGTTAAACATTTTAAGAAGGTGGTGCATATTGAAGACGGTAAGATCAATATTGCTGAGCGTTAGCGTTTTGCTGATTAGTTTTGTTCCGGTTTCCGCTTCATCTGTTCTTTTGGCGGAAGCAGACGGGCGCTATCGATTTTCTGCTGATGAGCATGAAGTCTTTTTAAATGGCGCCGGAGTTCTTATGCGCAGCACATTTGCAGATTCCAGAGGCGACAGGCTCACAGTATTCGCTCTTGGAGAAGTGATGAAAAATGCGGAGGACGCGATGCTTCATGAAGGTTATCTGAAGTATAAAGGCCCATTGGGTGCCTGGAATATCACGGCAGGAAGATTTACGCTGCAGCATGGTCTGCTGTGGAATTTTACAGCCAAACGTCTTCTTTTTGAAGACACCGGTCATATGCTTCTTGGATTTGACGCAGACAACGGTCTGATGGTTTCCGGAATTACTGAAGAGCTGGATTATTCCTTATCAGTCACCCAGGGCCTTGGACCGCACGGCGGACTTGAATTTCCCGGGCCCGGGCTCTTTTCCGGCAGGGTCGGTTTTCCGCTCGGGATGACCGGTCAGAATATGCTCGGACTTTCACTGGTCTTCGGAAGGACTGACGGTGGTTACCGCTCCTTCTCAACCGACTTGAAGCGCCTTGCCCTTGTTGACGGCCTCTTTGATTTTGACCGCTTTATTCTTCGATTTGAGGTCACCGGCGGCAGGGTCGAAGACGATTTATTTTCGATTATTTTTTCGAACCTTGATATGGCACTGTTCCCGCGACTGGATCTCAATATCGCGGGAACAGGTGTCGAAAAAGGGGGTTCCGGCAAAGAGAGTTTATTTGCAGGATTGACATTCAAACCGAAATTTTTAACTATTCGAGGAGGATATACTCATGTATTCGATGAAAATGAAGCCGACAGGTTCTCTATTCAGCTTTATCGTCTTTTTTCTACTCGCTTTTAGTTTTCAGAAAGCAGTCGCTCAGGATGTTTATATCTGCGTCTGGCGAAATCCGGAGCGCACAATGCGCAAAATATTCAAGGATGCCAAAGACTATAAGACCATGACAAAAAAAATATCGGAGGAACAGCTTGCCCGGATCGAAAATAAAATCGGCTTTGATGTTTTGCCCGGTCAGCGGGAAATCTATCAGTATTTCGAGATGACGGGTTCTGGCGGAGAGACCATAGGCAATATAATCGCGGTTTCTCAAAAAGGACAATACGGCGCCGTTGAATTTGTATTCGGTATAGATAATAGTAATATCATTAAAGAAATTTACATACAGAGGGCGCGGGAGAGGGACAATACATTTAAAAAACGGGAGTTCCTTGGTCTTTTTCCGGGAAAGGGCCTGGATGATATTGATTTAATAGGTAAGCTCTATAAAGGAAAAAAGACGCCCGGTACCACGGCGGTAATACGGGGGATTAAAAAAGCACTTGCGGCATTTGATGTTTTAGTGGTGAAAAATAAATAATCATTACCCGTTTCATGTTCCTAAAGCAGGTCTTCGGGTAAAGTATCCGTTTTGCTGAAATATCTTCCCAGTATAATCCCGGTGACAAGAAAAAGGGGAAGAGCGGACGCGAGCCTTACAGCGGTAAATAAGGGACCCAGAAAAGTTATTTCAAAAACTGTCATGGGAATACGTATTATCCCGGTGAATCCCAGATAGGTGAATATAATCTGTGCGGAAGCACCCTTTTTCCGGAGGGACTGCGCTATCGGAAAAGCTGTATAAAGACCGCCGACAGTAAATCCCGCGAGCACGAGCACCCATAAATAACCGATCGGCCCGCAGCCTTCACCGAGATGCCGGATAACAGTTTCTCTTTTGACCCAGGTCTCGAAAAGCCCCACAAGAATGAAAGCACATGGCAGGAGTTTAATCATACTCCCGAGAACTTCGGTAAATGATGCAGCGGCTTTTTTGCCTTCTGAATATCCAAAATACCAGGAGAGAAGAATAAAAATCAGAAAGAGAATAAACAAAGTTGTATTTACCATGGATTTTTTTTTCATGTTATTCTCCGAAAACCAGCTTTACAATAATAACTACCAGCAAACAGACCGGAAGCGCCGCGAGATTTCTGAACAGAGCTGCCTTTGTACCGATAAATTTTTTTTCTATTGGGAAGGTAACTATACCGATGTTCATAAGCGATAAGCTGAACGCCGCTATTATGTAATAGGGGACGCCTTCGAGACGGAACGCCGCACAGAGAGGAAAGGCCGCGAAACCCGGCATAACAGAAACGCTACCCAGTACCATAGCGGACAAAACTCCGCGAAGTCCGGAACCCTGTCCGATATTCTGTTGTATAAACTCCTGCGGAATATATGTAACTACCAAGGAGAAACCGGCCATGACGGTAAGAAAGACCGGCAGGATATTTAAAAATTTGTGCGCGGCTGTTTTAAGGGCCGCGGCTGTTTTCTGACGGCTCTTTATAAAAGAAGCCAAAAGGCAGATTAATGTTATCGAGTAAAAAAGAATATTCAGATGTGGCCCCGCTCAATTATATCTCATAGCAAAATTACAATTTAATGTAAAAAATAGCATTTTTCGCACTGTATTCAGGATAAAATAGATTATCCATCACGTTTTTATCCATATAGCTCCATTCCACAAAGCTCATATAAGAGCGGATTCCGGCCAGTTCATAGTTCAGATCATTTAAATTACAGCTGTCAATCAGGTCTCGTGCGTCTTATCTGCCCATTCCGGTTACCCGGTTCTGTGCGGGGTAGTCCGGGTTATTGAAGGGTATAAATTTTACAGGGCTGCTGCATGTTGTGTTACCGTAATTTTTGCTGCTGGAGCTTTTCCACATGAGATCGTTACTACTCGTGCACCCCGGTTCGTGATATTATTTATCCTTTCTTTTCGCGGAATTTACCGGGAGGCATGCCTTTTGATTTCTTGAAGTTTCTCTGGAAAACTGCCGGATCCTTAAAACCTGTTTCATATGCAATTTCATTAACGGGTTTGTTCGTCTTTTTAAGTAATTCCGATGCTTTTTCAATCCGGATCTCGCGCAGATGCGTTACCATGGACTTCTTTTCGATCGAGGTATAAATTGTATTAAGACGCCTGACGCTCAAATTTATTTTTTCCGCGATTTTTTCGCGGTCCAGATCAGGATCCGCGTATTTTTCATTAAGCAGATTTTCAACATCAGCCGCTATTTTTTTCCAGGCTTCCGGTTGTCCCGAGGGCTGGTTCTTTTTTCTTAGAAAGTAAAAGAGACCTACAGATCCTGAAATAACAATTAAAAGCAGAGAATAATGAATAAAAGAAAACCGGCTGGGCGGTTCCTTGAAAAAATAAATTGGCGGAAATTTCTCAACAGCATGGGTCGTGGAGCTCTGACTGTATCCGCTTATTATCCAGAGACCGGGTTTCATATATTCGGTTACAGTAATAGGCAGAGAAACTCTTCCCTCCGATTTACGGTCGATAGCCTGAAAATCAATAAGATTATATGGAAAGCTTTTAGCTTTTGAAGAGTCCGTATTAACCGGCAGCCATTTATTCAGGCCCTTATTCTCTCTGAATTTATAATGTATTTTGGAGCGTTCATTGATACTGAAGACGAGATTTGTTGTACTGTCAAATTCGCCGTATCTGCCTTTCTTGTTTCCTGAAAATCCGGAGTGTCTGAGGTTGATGTCAAAGTACTGTGATTCTATTTTTTCGTTGTAGTTTATATGCAGCTGAAAAGTGTCACCGCTTTGGAACCTGTTGCCCCCGGGCCCGAAAGAAAAAAAGAGACCGTCTCCTGCAGGCCATGTTGAGGTTCCTGCCTCAGAGGTGCCGATGTAAAACGGCCCGAATCTGTTCTTGTGAATTTGTTTTTTAGAAGGTCCGGCAAGGAAATAGTATTCTCCGGTATCTTTCAGCTTTCCGAATGAAGCGGGTAAGCCGGTCTTAAAAATACTGTCGTGTACAGGGGTGCCATTTTTTAAAAGACTTATATACATTTTTGAATTGGAATCAGAAAAGATTTGTTTGGGTAGAAAAACAGGGTCTTCTGATTCAAAATAGCGGTGTTTTAGAGGCCGCAGGAATTCCAGAGGCAAGCGCTTTTTATTTCGATTTGTTCTGATAGTAAGATTATCAAAATACACTGAGTGGAGCCTCTGCCCGGGACCGCCTATACCCAGAAAAATTTCCTGAAAAATTTTGGGTTTATATTCTGTTTTTCTTTTGCTGTACCCGAGAAAACGGCCGTCCACAAACAGAGAATCATGAAAGACATCATCAATTATGCTCAGGAAAACAGTTAATTTGTACCAGCGTGAATATAAGAGTCCCAGGTTAGGATCATCTATTAGAAATGGGTCATCGCCCGGTTTGCTTCTTTGAAGCAGAAAAGGCCGCCAATTATTGCGGTTACTGTGAATAAGAATTGCGGGATTGCTGAAAGGCTTGCCTTTTCCTGCGATATAAAAACGAACAATTTCATTATATCCCGCATTTTTATGAGGACTTTTTTGTTTTTCGGCTTTTAAAAAAAAGTCGATATAGATACCATTTCTCATTATATCGGTGTTGAGATCAAGCATAACTGCCTGGCCTAGAAAATTTTCAATAACGCTGTCATTGGGGACACAAAGGGAGCCTTTCCCTGAAAAGGCTTTTTTGCCGGATATTGAAAACAATACACGGGAGTCGTCTAAAAGGCTGGTATTCCAGTCAGAAACAGGGTCGGGAGGTTCAAAGTCTTCCTCAAAAATAATTCCGGCATTAATGCCTGCGAATAAAGACAAAAGACCTGCTGCCACACAGTAGATGATGCGGAACTTATGATTCATAGCTTATTCTGTTTACACCGGAAAAGATCGTTTCAGTTCTTCAATCTGTTCACTTTCTATAGAAATCAATGTTCCAAGAGCGAAAGAATCTAATAACGCGGACGCGGTAAGCTCCGCCACTTCAAGCCTGTCGAAGGCCGAAAAAATATTTTTTCCCATTGTGGTAAACGAATCGTTTTTTATGAAGAAAGCGGTATCGGAAAAGTCTTTCCGGTTTTTTAACGGTTGGTTAAAAGGAAGAGAGGGGACGTCTTTCAGGAAAACCCAGCTCTCGGGAATAATCCGTGTATTAAACCTGGCTTCTGTAATCGTGAATGCGGAAAGAGCGGGAGAAAGTGTTGTTATTATGCAGGCGATATCCGGTTTTTGGCGGTAGATTTCACTGTGAATTTGTATATATGCGGCACTTTTTTCTCTATCTTCGCCGATGACTGCCTGCAGGAGATCTTCAGGATTTATTTCGCTGCGGTTTATTCCGGGCGGGGTAATTACAAAATTATTATCATCAATTCGCGCGGAAACCGTTCCGAAAAATTCAGGCATCAGATTTCTTTTGAGGGCTCTTTTTAATGTTTCCGTTATTTCTTTCCGAAGCATTTCTGCTGCCGGGCCGGCAGTGCTTTTTGTATTTGGTTTATGGAAAAAAAACTTGTCTTTGTTTGTTTTTTCCGATAAAGCCGGTTTGTGTAAAGCCGGGAGACCGGTTTTTTTTGATTCTATGTGGGCGGCGGCGCAAAACTCAAGGGCCAAAAAGCGAAGGTAGGCTTCGGAAAGGTCTTTCCCGGCCGTAACAACACCGTGATTTTCGAGAATTACTGAGTGTGTTTTTTTATTTGAAGCAAAGGCATTGGCTATCTTTTTCCCCAGTTCCGGGCTGCCGGTGAGCCCGTATTCGGCATAGCCCGGCTTTCCGCATATTTCCTCTGTGAAAGGTGTTATTCCGGTCTCAGGTATTTTACGGATTATGCTGAAGGTTATAAGTGCAGGTGAATGAGCATGAATAACGGCTTTTAAGTCCGGTCTCGCGTCATAGATTTGTCTGTGAAAAGGCAGTTCGGAGGATGGCGAAGCCGCACCTCTGCATTTCCCGTCCGGAGATACGCATACTATGTCAGTGTCTTTAACTTTGCTTTTATCTATGCCGGCCGGAGTAATCCAGATTTCTTTTTTATTGTTGATAACTGAAATATTTCCGCCCGAAGCGGTTGTTAGTTTTTTGTCATATATTTTTTTTAAAACGCCGGAAACAGAGGCGGCAGGGGATTTCTTTATTTCAATGTCCGAAGACATACTGAATTACTCTTCCTCAAAAACGCCGGAGTCTAAAAGACCCTGCAGAAAGTTTTTAAGGTCGTCCGAAGCCCTGGTGGGGATTTCTTTTTCGATATCTTTGATATCTATTTCCCCTTCTGCACCGCCGATGGAATATTTTAAAAAAGGCATCAGAGTAGAAACCAGGTCATTTCCATCCACAATTTGTCTGAAGATATAAAGGCATGCGGATTTATGAGTCTCCAGGTTAACAGAACCGTCGGCTGTAATGTCTTTTATTTCCCCCGCCCCGATTTCAAAGGCTTCCGAAAGAGTTTCAACAGGCGAAGATTCAATTGTGTCCATTACAATGTTTATTCTGAGCCCGTCAAATTTCGCGTCATCGGCGTCCTTTTCAGTATTGTCTGCCGTCATGAAGGCGGTAAAATTAACCGTATAGTTAGATGGATCGCAATAAACGGCCGAGTCCGCGGCTTTTAGAGAATCAAAAGATTTTCCGCTCAGGGCGCTGTCCGGAAAGTCGTAAGAAGGAGACGCGCTGTCATAGGAAAGTGTTACTTTCTTTAAGGCAGCGGTCTTATCGAGGTCGTCCGCGGCTTTCGAAGGGTTGTTGTCTCCGCATCCGCATAGGGCAATTAAAAGCATAATAGAAGCGGCCGGTGCCGCAAGCAGTTTTTTCAAAAGAGAACTCCTTTATTTATCGACAGCGCCTTCAAATGAGACAAGTTCCGCCTGAACATTTCCGAGGGCGATTTTTGTTTTAAGTTTTACCGGAAGCTTCCTCTTATCGTCGGTGAGCCATACCAGCAGACGCCCTTTGGCGTTAAAAATTCCGGTTGACTGTAAAAGAGGTTCGACTTTGTAGCATGTGAATTTGCCGGCTTTTGTCTTTACCTTTTCTTTTTTGTGGACCTTGACTGTCATTTGGTACTGTTTTTCATCGTCGAAGACTTCTATTTTTTCATCCTGACCGACTTCTAAATCCTGGGTCCGCAAAAAATAAATACTTGAAAGAATGTCCTGAAGATATGTAGGAAGGTCTTTATGGACAGATTTATATTCCTCTTTTGAGTTTTTTTTCCTTTTAGAGAAGGTCTTTGCAGAGTTTTCACAAGGATAAAAGCTTGCTGTTCTGCGGTCATGGAAAGAGCCTTCGTTTAGCTTTTTATCTGTTCCCAAAGAAAAGATACCCTTCTTTTCTATAAAGGTTATAGTCGTGTCTCTTACTTTGTAAAAGAAGTCGATTAAACCGGTTGATTTTACTCTTGCTGAAACTTTGTAGGACTCAAAACCGTTTGCGTCGAGCGTCTGCTCTACGGCCATTACCGTTTCTCCGCCTTTGACAAGCCATTTGTAAATATTGAATTTAAGTTTTTCTCCCACCTGCCATGCATGATTTTCGATCTTTCTCAAGTTCTCCGGTCCGCATGCTTCTTCCTGAGCGGGTTTCTCTTCAGCAGGCTCTACGGTCTCTTCGCTGAGAACCGGCGGATCTTCGGGCAAAGGCGCTTCGCCTTTCTCAATTTTTTTCAAAGTGTCCGATTCTTCTGCGAATGAGAAGGACAGTATTAAGAAAATCAGGGATAAAAAAACTGCGGACTTTTTCATGACGGTCTCCTTATAGAATTGGGCTTTATCTTCAATATGTTTAAAATAAATCAAGAAGACCTATTTTTCAAGATTTTCCTGTTTTTCGTCTTTTGTCCAGGCCGCCATAAAAAAACCGGGCGGAAGGAGCATTTTTCCCTGTTCAAAAATTTCCGCGCCATTTGACCCGGAAGGAAAGATTGATACCGCTTCTGAGCATAAGGCCGAATAGTCATGCTCTCTTGGGAATTCAAATTCCTGGTTATTGCGGTGGTCTGTATTAATCAATATATAGCCTTGTCCTTTATTGTCTTCCGACTCTTTTCTGAGGCAGAGAACCGCCGGGTTTTGCCCCTGAATCTGTTCCATGTGTCCCTCTGAGGAAAAGACCGGAGAGGCTTTTTTATAAGAATTTACTCCCTTGATGAATTCTGATATGTCAATGCCGGTTTCTTCCCAGTCGGCCGGAGAAGTCTTGATTACATCTGTTTTCTTTCTGAATCCGAATTCGAATCCTGAGGTTATCATTATTCCGGTTGAAAAAAGGGCTTCGAAAAAATAGCGTGACTTTACGGCCTTCATGTCGCCGCCGAGTTCTTCGGCAAGTCTTGGCGTATCATGCGATTCAGGGAAGCTTACAGAAGGAGCCACTGTACGGGTTCTGTTATATTGTTTGAGGCACCAGGGTTCTTTATAATCCCAGTATTTTGAGCTGTTAAAGATATAGTCAAAGCCCGAATCTTTCAAAAGGACGATTTCCTCTACTGTGCAGCCGAGGGTCTCAGCAAAAAAACAAACGTCAGGTTTCAGCTCCTTTGCCTTCTGTATCAGAAAACTCCATAACTGTCCGGGAACTTTGTAGGCCGCGTCACATCTGAATCCGTCAAAACCGATATCAATGTAAAAGCGAACGAGATCCTTCCAGTATCTCCAGAGATTTTCACGGTCCGGGCTGGAATCATTATCGATTTCCGCCAGGTCTCCCCAGACATCGGTAACCATGTCACCCTGCATTACTTTAGGGTGTTCGGGCTGCCCGTCCGGTCCGAGGCGGTACCAGTCTTTATGCATGTCGTATAGCGGAGAGTCGGAGGAGGTATGGTTGATAACGAGGTCA